>NZ_JBEOVH010000040.1:0-60848 GCF_040295385.1 Streptomyces sp. NPDC002825 | reverse complement strand
GTGACCCCCGGTTTAGCGTCCTCCACCAGGTGACCGGCTCCCCACCACCGCCGGCGATCCGGCGGCCGTCGGTCACCCCCGCCGAGAAAACCCGGCGGCGGTCCGTCTCCCCTGTGCGGCCCGCCGTCGGCCCGGCGGGCACCGTCCCCCTCAGGGAAGAGGATGTGACCCGCCCTCGTGGCAGCGCACCGGAAGTCCAAACAGTCTCCCCTCGGCGGCTCGGCGGTCCGCACCGCCGCCACCCTCGCCCTCGCCTCCGCGGCGACGGCGACGCTCTTCGACGGGTCCGGACACGCGGACCCCCGGCCCACCACCGCCCAGGTCAAGGCGAAGGTCGACCGGCTCTACGAGGAGGCCGAGGTCGCGACCGAGCGGTACAACGGGGCGAAGGAGAAGGCGGACGAGGCGCGCGCCGCCTTCGACCGGCTGCGCGACGAGGCCGCCCGCAGGACCCAGCGGCTCAACACCGCCCGGGACGCGCTCGGCGCCATGGCCGCCGCCCAGTACCGCAGCGGCGGCCTCGACCCCGCGGTACAGCTCGCCCTCACCTCCGACCCCGACCAGTACCTGGAGCGGGCCGCGCTCGCCGAGAAGGCCGGGGACCGGCAGGCGGCCGCCGTCACCGCCGTACGGCGCGAGCTCGCCGCGATCCGGCAGCTGCGCGGCGAGTCGGCCGGGAAGCTGACCGCGCTGCGCGGGCACGAGGAGGAGCTGCGGCGGCAGAAGGCGACCGTCGTCGGCAAGCTGGCGGAGGCCAGGACCCTGCTCGCCCGGCTGACCGAGGAGGAGCGCGCACGGTACGACGCGGCCGCCGCGGCCCGTGACGGCTCCGGCGCCCCCGCCCCGGCCGACGGGGCGAGCGGAACGTCCTCCCCGGCGCTGCGGGCCGACCGCTCCTCGGGCGGCGAGCGCGGACCGGTGACCGCCCCGAACGCCCGGGCCGCCGCGGCCATCTCCTTCGCCCGCGCCCAGCTGGGCAAGCCGTACGTATGGGGGGCGACGGGACCCTCCGCGTACGACTGCTCCGGCCTCACCCAGGCGGCCTGGCGCGCGGCCGGCGTCTCCCTGCCCCGCACGACGTACACCCAGATCAACGCCGGCCGGCGTGTCTCCCTGTCCCAGCTCGCCCCCGGCGACCTCGTCTTCTTCTACTCCGGCATCAGCCACGTCGGGCTCTACATCGGCGGCGGCCAGATGATCCACGCCCCCCGGCCGGGCGCCCCGGTGCGGATCGCCCCCATCGACGAGATGCCCTTCGCCGGGGCGACCCGCGTCGGCTGAGCCCCGACGCGGGCCGGGGTCAGGCCCGAGTCAGGCCGAGGTCAGGCCCGAGTCAGGCCGGGGTCAGGCCGGGGTCAGGCCGAGGTCAGGCCGGCTGAGCCCGCTCGGCCCCGGTCAGACCAGGCGGCGGGCGGTGGCCCAGCGGGTCAGTTCGTGGCGGTTGGAGAGCTGGAGCTTCCGCAGCACCGCCGAGACGTGCGACTCGACCGTCTTCACCGAGATGTAGAGCTGCTTGGCGATCTCCTTGTACGCGTATCCCCGGGCGATCAGCCGCAGCACCTCCCGCTCCCGCTGGGTGAGCCGGTCCAGGTCCTCGTCCACCGGCGGCGCGTCCGTCGACGCGAACGCGTCCAGGACGAACCCGGCGAGCCGCGGCGAGAAGACCGCGTCCCCCTCCTGGACCCGGAAGATCGAGTCGACCAGATCGGTGCCGGTGATCGTCTTGGTGACATAGCCACGGGCACCACCGCGGATCACCCCGATGACGTCCTCGGCCGCGTCCGAGACCGAGAGGGCCAGGAAACGTACCGGGTCCTCGGGCGCCCCCATCAGGCTCGCGCAGCGCCGCAGCACCTCGACCCCGCCGCCGCCCGGCAGGTGCACGTCGAGGAGGACGACCTCGGGGCGGGTCGCGGTGATGACCGTGACCGCCTGATCGACGTCGGCGGCCTCGCCGACGACCTCGACACCGGTCACCTCGGTCCGGCCGATCTCCGCCTGCACCCCGGTGCGGAACATCCGGTGGTCGTCGACGAGCACCACCCGCACCCGACGCTCCGTGGCCGGCGCCCCCGCATCGGCTCCGGTCGCTGCTCCGGTCTCGTCGCTCATCCGTCCGCCCTCTCCATCTCGAGCTCCACTTCGGTGCCCCCGCCCTGCGGCGACCGCAGCCGGGCCGTACCGCCGTTGCGCTGCATACGGCCGATGATCGATTCTCGTACGCCCATCCGGTCCTCGGGCACCGCGTCCAGGTCGAAGCCCGGCCCCCGGTCCCGCACCGACACGAAGACCGTGCGCCCCTCGACCTCGGCGTACACCTGCACGCCCCCGCCCTCGCCACCGTACTTGGCGGCGTTGACCATCGCCTCGCGCGCGGCCTGCATCTGCGCGGTCAGTTTCTCGTCGAGCGGGCAGTCGCCGACGACGACCACCTCCAGGGGGACCCCGTGCTTGTCCTCGACCTCGGCCGCCGCCCGCTTCACCGCCTCCGCGAGGGTCTCCGGCTCCTCCTCCCGGCCCGTGCCCTCGGGCTTGTAGAGCCAGTTCCGCAGCTCGCGCTCCTGCGCGCGGGCGAGGCGGCGCACCTCTCCCGGGTCGTCGGCGTTGCGCTGGATCAGGGTCAGGGTGTGCAGCACGGAGTCGTGGACGTGGGCCGCGACCTCGGCGCGCTCCTGGGCGCGGATGCGCATGGTCCGCTCCTCCGTGAGGTCCTGCGACATCCGGACCAGCCAGGGGCCGGCGAGCAGGGCTATCCCGGTGAGGACCGCGACGGCGGCGGTGAGGGCCGTCCCGAGCTGGGCGACGGAGCCGCGGACCACCACGAAGACCGCGAGGCCGGTGCCGACGAGCCCGACGCCGACCAGGCCGCGGACGATCTGCAGCGCCCGTCTGTGGCGCCCGGAGTCGGTCCAGCTCGCCCGGCGGGCGTTGTCGACCTGTCTCCAGACGAGGACGACGCCGACGGCGATGAGGAGGAGGGGCCATATGTAGCGCCCGGTCTCGTTGTCGACGCTGATGTTCCCGACGAGGGCCGCGATGCCGATGCCGAGCGCGATCAGGGCGACGACCTGGCCGCTGTCGGGCTTGCGCAGTCTGCGCCGGCCGTCCGGCGTGGTCTCGAAGAGGGAGCGTGGGGCGGACCGGCCGCCGACGCCGAGCGGGACGACGATCCAGAAGACCGCGTAGAGCACGATGCCGAGGCCGTTCGAGAACGACAGCACCACGAAGAGCGCGCGCACCCAGACGACCGGGAGGCCGAGGTGGCCCGCGAGGCCGCGTGCGACACCGCCGAGCCACCGCCCGTCGGCGCTCCGGTAGAGCCTGCGCACGGGCGGTTCGTCGGTCTCGGTGACACGAGCGGTTGCGGACATGCACCGATCGTCACACGTCGGGCCCGCCCGGGACATCAGGGTCCGCCCTGAGATCGTCCCTGGTACGGACTCGGGGGCGGGGGCGCCGCGAATATCAGGGTCGGGCCAGGGTCGGCCCCGGTGCCGCAGGGCGTCACGGGCCGTCACCATGGAGGCATGACGAGTTCGACGCCTTCGCAGCACGAGGCCCCGCCGCCGGCGGAGGCCGATCCCGCCCCGCCGCTCCGGCGCTCGCGCGGTAGCAACGTCGTGGGCGGCGTCTGCGGAGGTCTCGGACGGCACTTCGACCTCGACCCGGTGATCTTCCGGGTGGTGATCGGCGTGCTGGCGGTGACCGGCGGCCTGGGGCTCGTGTTCTACGGCTTCGCGTGGCTGCTGATCCCGCTCGCGGGCGAGGAGGAGAGCGAGGGCCGCAGACTGCTGACGGGCCGGGTGTCCGGTGCCTCCCTGGCGGCCCTGCTGATGGCGCTGATCGGCTGCGGGATCTTCCTGTCGACGCTGCACAGCGGGCAGTTGCTCGGCTTCACGCTGACCCTGTCGCTCGCGGTGGGCGGGGCGGCGGTCTGGTCGCAGCGGCGGCGGGCCGGCGGCGAGAGCGAGGGCAGAACGGACTCCGCGACGGGCCTCACGGTCGCCGAGGCGCCGCCCGAGACCAAGGCCCCGCCGATCTACGAGTCCCCTTCCTGGTGGAGGGACCCCATCGTCAAGGACGGCTCGACGGGCAAGATCGCCGTCGGCTACCTGTGGGGACCGCACGGAATCCTGGACGAGGACGGCAAGGTGAACGGCGAGGTGCCGAAGCCGGGCAGTCAATGGGGTCCCGACCCTTCGGCGGCCGGGCGACCCACGCCCTCCGTGCGCCGGAGCCCGCTCTCCATCGGGGGTCTCGTCTTCCTGCTCGCCCTGATCGCGGGCGGTCTCGGCACCGGCCTGACGTGGGACACCCATCCGCTGGGCACCAGCCTGCAGATCGGCCTGGCGGCCGCGCTGACGGTGTTCGGGCTCGGCCTCGTCGTCAGCAGCTTCCTCGGACGGACCGGGTTCGGGACGGTCTTCCTGACCGTGGTCACGGCGGGCCTGCTCGCACTGGCCTCGGCACTGCCGGACCGGATCGCCACGGAATGGGTCCGCGAAGCGTGGCAGCCGGCCTCGGTGGCCGCCGTGCAGCCGGACTACGGTCTGGGCACCGGAGTCGGAACGCTCGATCTCTCCCGGCTCCCGCTCCCGGCCGGTACGACGGTGACGACCCGCGCCTCCGTGGGCGCCGGGCAGCTCAAGGTGATCGTCCCGAAGAGCGCGGTGGTGAAGCTGCACGCCCAGGTGGGCCTGGGTGACCTGCAGCTGCCGGGTGCGCCCGCCGGCGACATCGACATCGCGCCCGACCGTGACGTGACCCGCACGCTCGCCCCGCCGGCCGGGACCACCCCGGCGGGCACCCTGGACCTCTCGCTGGAGGTCGGAATCGGACAGGTGGAGGTCACCCGTGCTGCTTCATGAGTTCCGCCCCGGCCGGCTGCTCGTCGGCCTGACCGCCCTCGCGCTGGCCGCCGTCTACGCGGGCGATGCCGCCGACGCCTGGACGACCCCGTGGTACGCGGTGGTCCCCGTGCTCTGCGGCGGGCTGGGCACCGCCGCCCTCGCGACCTGGGTGGCCTATCGAATACGGCGCCGTTCGGCGAGGAGCCGGTCCAGCGACAGCACCGGGGCCCCGGCCAGCAGCAGCGGCAGCCAGGACATCAGATAGGCCAGGTCGTTGCCGAGGTAGTACGGGTGGACCTGCCAGCTCACGGTCAGCCAGAGGCTCAGTGAGATCAGGGCGCCGCCGAGCGCCGCCAGTCGGGCGTAGAGACCGAAGAGGGTTCCGAGCCCGACGGCGAGCTCGCCGAAGGCGATGGCGTATCCGAAGCCGGTGGGGTTGTTGAGGGCGAGGTCGACGAGGGCGGGGATCGCGGAGCTGTCGCGGACGCCGCGCATCATCTCGCCGATGGAGCCGCTGCCCGTGTCGGCGAAGAAGGCGGAGTCGGTGAGCTTGTCGAGTCCGGCGTAGACGAAGGTGACCCCGAGGAAGATCCGCAACGGAAGGAGGGAATAGCGGGAGGCGATCGCCCTCCACTGGTCGAAGGTGGCCTTCCGCTCGACGAAACGTCCCCCGTCACCGGTGCCGTCGGCCCCCCGGGCCTCGTCCGAGCCGGCGTCCTGCTGTCCCGTCATCGTCGGTCACCTCTCCACGCCCCGCACGACTGTTCGCGGGACGATTCTCCTCGCACGGCGTGCCCGGGAGACAGAGGGGCGGCGGGACGCTCAGTCCACCACGTCGATCGTGACCCGATTGGTCTCCACGCCGGCGGCCGTGACGACCGAGACCTCCACCCGGCCCGGTTCCACGTCCGCCGGGAGGGGGACGGTCAGAGACGCGTCGGTGGGGTTGGCGAAGCCGCCCGGGACCGGGACCAGCGGCACGTGGGCGTGGACGGGGCCGATGCGCACGACGAGACGGGTCAGCGGGTCGGGGGCAGCGGCGCCGGGCGGGACGAAGCCGCAGCCGCGGATCTCGATGTCGTCGCCGATCCGGATCGGGGCGTCGAGGTCGCCCGCCTCCCGGGACCGGACCACGGAGTGGATCGTGGGGCGGACGCCCTCGGTGCACTTCGCGGCCAGGTGCCAGGCCGCCGAGACGCCGACGAGCAGCACGAGGGACCAGGGCACCTCGGGCAGCCGGTCGGGGTCGCGGACCAGACCCACCGCGGCGAGGGCGAGGACGGCGCCGGAGACGAGGAGGTACTGGACGTCGGCGAGGGCGGCCCGGCCGCTGTCGTCGCAGACCAGGTCGGCGGCGCGCGGGCGGTCGGCGCGCACCTTCTGGAGACGGCCGGCCGCGATGCCCAGGGCGACGACGAGACGGGAGGTGACGGTGACGGAGGCGACGAGGGCGAGGACGGTCAGCAGGCCTGCGCCCCGGGCGAGACCGAACGCGGTCGCGCCCGGGGAACGGAAGACGAGGAAGAGGAGGGTGTAGCCGAGGAGGAGGAGCCAGCCGGCGGCGACGGCGCGGGTGGTGGAGAGCCGGTTGTCCTCGCCGATCAGCGGGGCGAGCAGACCGCCGCGGGCCCGGTGGGCGTGGGCGGCGGCGCTGAGGAGGACGGCGAGGACCAGGGCGGTGCAGAGGCCGGCCGTGCGGGCGCCGGTCCAGCCGCCGTCGATGGCGGTGAGGGCCTGGCCGAGGAGGAGGGCCAGGACGGCGCCCCAGACCGCGCCGAGACCCCCGCTCCGTACCCGGTCGAGCCATGCGAGCCGGGCCTCCCGGCCGCGTACGGCGACGGCGCGGGCGGACTGGGCGAGCTCGTCGGAGACCCACTGGCGGGCGGCGACCGGGGAGTGGGCGACGGCCGCGGGGACGCCGTGGCCGGCCGCGAGTTCGTCGCGCCGGGCCAGGAAGGCGGCGACCGCCCGCCGGTGTCCGGCCTGCCCGCAGTGGGCGCAGCCGGCACAGGCCGTCGCGTGCTCGCCGTACTGTCTCGCCTCTTGAACCGCCACGGTGCTCACTCCCGGAGCTCACTTCACGGCCCGCGTCCATGCGTCCCGGCGGCTCCCCGAAGGGCCAACCAGCCGTTGATTCCACGGAATTGTGCCGTACCGGCGGCTCCCGCGCCTGCCGCGTGCGCCCCGCCGGAGAGTGATTGCCGCGCCATCTCATTGACGTACAGAAGGGTGAGGCGATGGTGTTACGACAGGAGTTCGGGGTCCGTTCGGCTGATCCTGCGCCAGAGGGGCTGGTAGTTGATCCAGGCGACGAGGTCGCTGCCGAGCTGTTCGCGGGTGGCGACCGCCTCGCGGTGGTCGATGAGCACGGGTTTGCCGGCGGCCCGTGCGGCCAGCTGGACCTGGGCGCAGCGTTCGAGGGCGATGAACCACCAGGCGGCGGCGTCGACGGAGGTGCCGACGGTGAGCAGCCCGTGGTTGCGGAGCACGATCGCCTTGAAGCCGCCGAGGGCGACGGCGATGCGGCGGCCTTCCTCGGCGTCCACGGTGACGCCGGTGTAGGCGTCGTAGAGAGCGTGGTCCTGGTAGAAGGCGCAGGCCTCCTGGGTGATCGGGTCCAGGAGTTCGCCGAGCGCGGCGAGGGCCCGCCCGTGGACGGAGTGGGTGTGGGCGACGGCGACGGCGTCGGGCCGGGCCCGGTGGACCTGGGCGTGGACGGTGAAGGCGGCCTGGTTGACGTGGTGACCGCCGCGGAGGACCTGTCCGTCGCCGTTGACCAGGATGAGGTCGCTCGCGGTGAGGTCCTCGAACGGCGCCCCGAAGGGGTTCACCCAGAAGCAGTCGGGGTACTCGGGGTCGCGGGCGGTGATGTGGCCCGAGACGCCCTCCTCGTATCCGAGCCGTCCGAAGAGCCGGAGCGCGCCGGCGAGCCGCTGCTTGCGGTGGGTGCGTTCCTCCTCGGCCGTCGCGTGCACGGGCGGCAGGGCGAAGTGGAGCCGTTCGACGGGGACGGGGTCCGGTATCACGCTCATGCGCCGGAAGGTAACGCCCGGCCGGTCAAGTCACCAGAGCCCGGACGTGAAACCAGCAGGGACGCGCACACGGGTCGGGGCGGACACACGAGCGGGCGTGCACACCAGCCGGGGCGTGGAAACGGCGAAGCCGCCGCCCCGGAGGGCGGCGGCTTCGACTGCGTTCGGGAGGGATCACTCCCACTCGATGGTGCCCGGCGGCTTGCTCGTGACGTCCAGGACGACACGGTTCACGTCGGCGACCTCGTTGGTGATGCGGGTCGAGATCTTGGCGAGCACCTCGTAGGGCAGGCGCGACCAGTCGGCCGTCATGGCGTCCTCGGAGGAGACGGGGCGCAGCACGATCGGGTGACCGTAGGTGCGGCCGTCGCCCTGGACGCCCACGGAGCGGACGTCGGCGAGAAGGACGACCGGGCACTGCCAGATGTCGCGGTCGAGGCCGGCCGCGGTGAGCTCCTCGCGGGCGATGGCGTCGGCCTCGCGCAGCAGGTCCAGTCGCTCCTTGGTGACCTCGCCGACGATGCGGATGCCGAGGCCGGGGCCGGGGAACGGCTGGCGCTGGACGATCTCCTCGGGCAGGCCGAGCTCCTGGCCGACCATCCGGACCTCGTCCTTGAACAGCTGGCGCAGCGGCTCGACGAGCTCGAACTCGATGTCGTCGGGGAGGCCGCCCACGTTGTGGTGGGACTTGATGTTGGCCGTGCCGGTGCCGCCGCCGGACTCGACGATGTCCGGGTAGAGGGTGCCCTGGACGAGGAACGCGACCTCGGGGCCCTCCTCCTGGAGGATCTCCAGCTGCGCCTGCTCGAAGACGCGGATGAACTCGCGGCCGATGATCTTCCGCTTGGTCTCCGGGTCGGAGACGCCGGCGAGCGCGTTCAGGAAGCGCTCCTGGGCGTCGACGACGACCAGGTTGGCGCCGGTGGCGGCGACGAAGTCCTTCTCGACCTGCTCGGTCTCGCCCTTGCGCATCAGACCGTGGTCGACGTACACGCAGGTGAGCTGCGAGCCGATGGCCTTCTGCACGAGCGCGGCGGCCACGGCGGAGTCGACGCCGCCGGAGAGGCCGCAGATGGCGCGCTTGGTGCCGACCTGGGCGCGGATGGCCGCGACCTGCTCCTCGATCACGTTGCCCGTGGTCCAGCTGGGCTCGATGCCGGCGCCGCGGTAGAGGAAGTGCTCGAGGATCTGCTGGCCGTGCGTGGAGTGCAGCACCTCGGGGTGGTACTGGACGCCGTACAGCTTCTTCTCGTCGTTCTCGAAGGCGGCGACCGGCACGACGTCCGTGGAGGCGGTGACGGTGAAGCCCTCGGGGGCGGCGGAGCAGGCGTCGCCGTGCGACATCCACACCGACTGCTCGACCGGGGTGCCCTCGAAGAGGGTGGAGCCGGCCTTGGAGACGTGCAGCGGGGTCCGGCCGTACTCGCGGGCGCCGGTGTTGTCGACCGTGCCGCCGAGGGTCGTCGCCATCAGCTGGAAGCCGTAGCACATGCCGAAGACGGGGACGCCCGCCTCGAAGATCGCGCGGTCGAGCCGCGGGGCTCCCTCGGCGTACACGGAGGACGGGCCGCCGGAGAGGATGATCGCCTTGGGGTTCTTGGCCAGCATCTCGGCCACCGGCATGGTGGACGGGACGATCTCGCTGTAGACCCGCGCCTCACGGACGCGACGGGCGATGAGCTGGGCGTACTGGGCGCCGAAGTCGACAACGAGGACTACGTCCGGGTTGGAGACGTCGGGCGCGGCAGCGGGAGTCGCTGATGACACTACGGCGGCCTTCCGGCGGTAGGAGAGGTTCCCTCGTGAGGTCCCCTGGCGGTTCCCGTGGGGTCCCTGAGGGTTCCCTCGAAAGGGGGGCTATTTGTCGATTCTACCGGCGCGCCGGTGTCGCTTTTCGTCTCACCATCCGAACCGGGGTTGTCCCGGGTTGCGCGAAGTGGTCCATACTGTCGCCATGCGCAAGCACTCGACCTTCGTCTTTACCTATGGCAACCGGCCCACCGGCTGCCATGGTCGTGCTGCTTGAGCAACTGACAAGCGACTTCCCAGGCGCCCCGGGCCGACAAGGCCCGGGGCGTTCTGCTTGTCTCCGGGCGATGTCGCTCCAGGGCGTCCGACACCCCCGAGGAGCTCCACCATGACGACGAACACCGCCACCACCGAGAAGACCGGCGCCCGCACCGACGAGGCGGCGACGCTGATCGGCGACGCCCGTGAGCGCATCGACGCGCTCGACGACCGGATCATCGGGCTCATCCAGGAACGGATGGCCGTGTCGGCCGTCATCCAGGAGGCCCGGATCTCCTCCGGTGGCCGCCGGGTGAACCTGGCCCGCGAGATGGAGGTCCTCGGCCACTACAGGGACGCGCTGGGCAAGCCGGGCACGGCGCTGGCGATGACGATGCTGGAGCTGTGCCGGGGGCGCATCTGAGGGACGCGTGCGGGTGGGCTTCCGCACCCGAGTTCGGGAGCGTCCTCACCCGTACGGCGCGTGACCGGTTCCGGCCGGGCTTCGTTGGTCCGGTTGTCCGTGCCAGCCAGGGGCGGGCCCGTAGAAACCACGCGTGGCTTCGCTGGGGCGTGTGGCGTACCTCTCCGGTACGTCGTGGGACCTCGCACCAGCGCGCGTGACCGGACAGCAGGGGACAGCAGCCCGGTCACCCAGAAAGGGCGGTCGGTCCCGGGGACGCCCGGGGCCGGCCGCAACCGGCCGATCTCCCGACCTTCCCCCCGTCCCCACGATCCCCCCGATCCCTTCCCCCTCGCGGCGCAACCCCCCGGCGCCGCCCGCTCGGCACCGCCGCTGCCCTGACACCGGTGCCGACCTCAAGGGCCCCGCGCCGCGACCGGAATCGCGAGCGCGGGGCCCTTCTTCACGCCCGGCCGCACGCCCGGCCGCACGCCCGACCCAGGACGTGACGCGCGTCACACAATGAACCCGTGCAACCGCTACAACCAATCGCGGGGACCGAAGGTCATCTATGCAGCAACACCAAAGCTGGAGGGGCGCTGCACTCGGAGGGGGGTGCAGCGCCCTTTCCTGCGAACAGGACTCAGTCCTTCTTCGGCGGGACCGCCGGCATCCCCAGGAACGGCAGCCGCAGGGCGCCGAAGGCCTCGGACGGGACGGCGGGGGACTTCGGCTCGACGGCCGAGAGCCGTACGTACGCCTCTCCCTGCCGCGGGCGCGGGTCCTCCTCGCCCTTGTTCGGCCAGAAGGACATGGCGCGCTCCGCCTGGGCCGTGATCGTCAGGGACGGGTTGACCCCGAGGTTGGCGGAGACGGCCGCGCCGTCGACGACGGAGATCCCGGGGTGGCCGAAGAGCCGGTGGTACGGGTCGATGACGCCGGTCGTCGCGTCGGTGCCGATCGGGCAGCCGCCCAGGAAGTGCGCGGTGAGCGGGGTGCCCATGAGTTCGCCGATGTTGGAGCCGGCGAAGCCGTTGATCTCCTCGGCGAGCAGGCTCGCGGCCTGGGTGGCCGCCTCGATCTGCGTCGGGTTGGGGGCGCCGTGGCCCTGGCGGGCGGTGAGGAGGCCCTTCCCGATGCCGTCCGGCTTGCGGTAGGTGGTGAGCGAGTTGTCCAGGGACTGCATGACGAGCCCGATGATGGTCCGCTCCGACCAGCGCCGGTTGGACAGCGAGCGGACCGCGAGCGCGGGGTGCTTGACCAGTTCGAGCAGCCACCTGCGGACCCGGTGCGCGCCGTACGGCACCTGGAGGACGGTCATGCCGCCCATGGAGTTGGAACCCTTGCCGTAGCGGACGGGCTCGATGTGGGTGTTGTCGTCGGGATGGATCGACGAGGTGATCGCGACGCCCTTGGTGAAGTCGACGCGGTCCTTGCCGTGGCGCTTGCGGTAGCGGCGGTCGGTGGTCTGCGAGCCGACCAGCGCCTCGGAGTTCGTACGGGTCAGCTCGCCGAGCCGGCCGGAGATGCGGGGCAGGAGGCCGGTGTCCTTCATCCGGTGCAGCAGGGTCTGCGTGCCGTACGTTCCGGCGGCGATGACGACCTTGCGGGCGGTGAAGGTCCGGCCCGCGCCCTTCTTCCGGTTGTCGGTCGGCAGGGTCTTGACCGCGTAGCCGCCCCGCGAGTCCTCGGTGACGGCGACGACCGAGGTCATCGGGTGGACGACCGCGCCCGCCTTCTCGGCGAGGTAGAGGTAGTTCTCGTTGAGGGTGTTCTTGGCGCCGTGCCGGCAGCCGGTCATGCACTCGCCGCACTCGGTGCAGGCCTTGCGGGTGGGGCCCGCGCCGCCGAAGAACGGGTCGGCGACCTCGCCGCCCGGCTTGGCCTTCGCCGTCCCGTCGCCGTCCTTCCCGTCCCCGAAGAAGACGCCGACGGGCGCCATGTGGAAGGTGTCGCCGATGCCCATCACCTGGGCCGTGGCCTTCAGGTGCACGTCGGAGGGCGTCATCGTCGGGTTGAGACGCACGCCGAGCATCCGCTTGGCCTGGTCGTAGTACGGCGCGAGCTCCGCGCGCCAGTCCGTGATGTCCTTCCACTGCGGGTCGTCGAAGAAGGGCGCGAGCGGCTCGTAGAGGGTGTTGGCGTAGTTCAGCGAGCCGCCGCCGACGCCCGCGCCGGCGAGGACCATGACGTTGCCGAGCAGGTGGATGCGCTGGATGCCGTACAGGCCGAGCGCCGGTGCCCACAGGAAGTTCTTCAGGTCCCAGGAGTTCTTCGGCAGGGTCGCGCGGGTGAAGCGCCGCCCGGCCTCCAGGACGCCGACCCGGTAGCCCTTCTCGGTGAGGCGGAGGGCGGTGACCGAACCGCCGAAGCCGGAGCCGACGACGAGGACGTCGTAGTCGTACGCGGCGTCGTCCGCCTGCTCCTGGTTTTGGGTAGGGGGTACCGCGGTCATGACTCTCCTCGCACGAAAAGGGATGAAAGGGGTGGGGCGTCAGCGCAGGCGCAGGGCCTTCATCGCCTTCAGGGACACGCTCATGAACGCGGCGTACTTCTCGTCGTCCATCCCGAAGGACGGCGCGAGCGGGATCAGCCGCTGCTGGGCGACGGTCTGCGCCTCGGTGTACTTGAGGATGCCCTCGGAGCCGTGGCGGCGACCGAGGCCGGAGTCCTTCATGCCGCCCATCGGGGACTGGACGCTGCCGTACGCGGGCGCGTACCCCTCGTTGATGTTGACGGTTCCGGTGCGCAGCCGGGCCGCGACGGCATGGCCGCGGCGGGCGTCCTTCGTCCAGACCGAGGAGTTGAGGCCGTACGGCGTGGCGTTGGCGAGCTCGACGGCCTCGTCCTCGTCGGTGAAGCGGTAGATCGAGACGACCGGGCCGAAGGTCTCCTCGCCGCAGACGGCCATCGGGGCCTCGACGCCGTCGAGGATGGTCGGCTCGTAGAAGAGGGGGCCGATGTCGGGGCGGGCGACGCCGCCGGCGACGAGCGTGGCGCCCTTGGCGACGGCCTCCTCCACGTGCTTCGTGACGGTCTCCAGCTGCCGCTCGCCGACGAGGGAGCCCATGTCCGCCCCGTACGCGAGGGAGCTGCCGAGGCGCATCGCCTTCGTGCGGGCGGCGAAGCGCTCCAGGAAGGCGTCGGCGATCGACTCGTGCACGTACAGCCGCTCGATGGAGATGCAGAGCTGGCCCGCGGAGGAGAAGCAGGCGCGGACGGCGCCGGCGGCGGCCTTCTCGATGTCGGCGTCCTTGAGGACGAGCATCGCGTTCTTGCCGCCGAGTTCGAGGGAGACGCCGACGAGCCGGGCGGCGGCGCCCTGGGCGACCTCGCGGCCGGTGCGGGTGGAGCCGGTGAAGGAGACGTAGTCGGCGTGCTTGACGACCTCGGGGCCGACGACCGGGCCGTCGCCGAGGACGACCTGGAAGACCTCGGCGGGAAGGCCGGCCTCGATGAGCAGGTCACGGGCCCAGAGCGCGGTGAGCGCGGTCTCGGTGTCGGGCTTCATGACGACGGCGTTGCCCGAGACGAAGGCGGGGAGCGCGTCGCCGACGGAGAGTTCGAGGGGGTAGTTCCAGGGGGCGATCTGGCCGACGACCCCGCGCGGCTGGCGCAGCTCGGTGACCTTGGTGAGGGTGGGCACGACACCGGTGTGACGCTTGGCGCGCAGGTACGAGGCGGCCTTGCGACCGTAGTGGCGGGCGGCGACGGCCACCGCCTGGACCTCCTCGTGGGCGTGCAGACGGGCCTTGCCGGTCTCCAGCTGGATGAGGTCGAGGACCTCGGCCTGCCGCTGGAGGACGAGGTCGTGGAAGCGCAGGAGGACGGCGGCGCGGGCCCTGACGGGGGTGGCGGCCCAGACGGTCTGGGCGGCACGCGCGCGCGTGAAGGCCTCGGCGACGTCCTCGGGGGTGGACTCGGGCAGGTCCGCCAGCTTCTCCCCGGTGAAGGGGGTGTGGTTGGCGGTGCGGCCGGAGCCGACGACCCCGCGCGTGAGCCGGGCGACCAGCTCGGGCGTGACGACGTCGCCGGCGGTCCGCGCGCCCGCGGGCGCGGGCGCGACCGGGTTGGTAGCGCCGGCGGGGGCGGCGGCCGCGGACTGCGCGGCGGGGGCGTCGGTGACCGTGAGGGCGGCGGGGGCCTGCGAGTCCGTCATGAGGGCGAGCGTAGGGCGCGTTCCGACCTTTGGGTACCCGTCGGTAACGCGTTTTCACCCTCTCCGCACATCGCGCCAGCGATCACTGGCACATAAGCCCTGATCAGCGGCTCACGGCCGGGCGACGGCCGAGCACGGAGATTTTCCGCCCCTTGAGTCCGTCCCTCACTTCTCCGGCGCGCGCCAGTGCTGGACGACGACGTCGAACTGCTCCCGCGTGGTGTCCCAGCTGGACTCCGGCGAGGACATGTAGATCGCGTACTCGGTGCCGTCGTCCTCGTAGTACATCTGGTCGATCGCGTGCCGCGGCCCGGGGAAGGTCTTCTTCTCCGTCCAGGTGAACTCCCACAGACAGGAACGGACCTGGTCGCGGTAGGTGGTCTGGAGGAGCTTGACCCGGTTGTAGTCCATGCGCTTCCCCAACTGGCGTTCCAGGTCGAGGGCGTGCATGTACGGGTTCTCGAAGTCGGGGCTCTTGTCGATGCTGATCCGGATGCGGTGGCGCCCGTTGTCCGGGGTGTAGTCGATCTGGTCGCCCTCCGTCTGCCGCTTCCAGCCGTCCGGTACGAGGAGGCTGAAGCCCTCCGGGTCCTCGACGCGGTGCCAGCCGGCCGGGATGCCGGCCTTGGCGTCCTTGGTGGCGGGGGAGGTCGCCGGCGTGGTCCGGCCACCGTCGCCGCGGCCGTCGCGGTCGCCGCCCGCGTAGTTCATGGCGGCGAACACGGCACCGCCGGCGACGACCCCGGCGAGCAGCGCGGCGAGCACGGCGGAACGCCAGCGGCCACGGCCGGAGGCGGGCGGGGAGGACGGGACGAGGGGCGGGTGCGAGCCCTGAGGCTGCTGAGGTCCGGGGGACGGCTGGGGCTGCTGGGGCGACTGGGGCCACTGCGCGGTGGCTTTCCGCGTCCCGCCCGCCAGGACCTCCGTGCCCGTGCCGTCCGCCGGCTGGACCTCGCGCGTCGCCGACTCCAGGTCCTCCCTGGCCACGCGCTGGGTCGGCACATACGCCTGGGCCGCCGCCGGAGCGCGCCCCTCCATCGCGTCGAGCAGCATCCGCTCGGCCTCGTCCGCGCGCGGCCGCTGCGCCGGGTCCTTGCGCAGCAGGGCCACGATGACGGAGGCCAGCGGGCCCGCCTTCGCCGGGTGCGGCGGCTCCTCGGTCACCACCGCCTGCATCGTGCTGATCGGGGAGGTGCGGCGGAACGGCGAGGTGCCCTCCACCGCCGTGTACAGCGTGGCGCCGAGTGACCACAGGTCGGAGGCGGGACCGGGATCGCCGCCCTGTACCCGCTCGGGCGCCAGATAGTCGATGGAGCCGACGATCTCGCCCGTACGGGTGATCGTCGAGTCGCCCTCGATGGCCGCGATCCCGAAGTCGGTGATGAGGACGCGCCCGTCACGCGCGAGCAGCACGTTGCCCGGCTTGACGTCCCGGTGCAGCACCCCGGCCGCGTGCGCCGCCCGCAGCGCGCCGACGACGTGCAGCCCGATCCTGGCCGCCTCGCGGGGCTCGATCGTGCCGGCCTCCTTGGCCGCGTCGGCGAGCGAGGGCCCGTCGACGTACTGCATGACGATCCAGGGCCGGTTGTCGTGCTCCAGGACGTCATGGACGGTCACCACGCCCGGGTGCGTGATCCGCGCGGCGGCCCGCGCCTCCTTCTGCGTACGGGCGTGCAGCACGAGCCGGTCGGCCTCGGCCACGAACCGGCCCGCCGTCAGCTCCTTCACCGCCACCACACGGTGCAGCACCTCGTCGTGCGCGCGCCAGACCTTGCCCATGCCGCCGCGTCCGATGGACTCGCCCAGCCGGTAGCGACCGGCGAGCAGAAGCCCCGATCCTGTGCCCTGAGAAGCGCTCTGAGAATGTTCCACTTGCCCCCGCCCGTTCCTTCTGATGCCAGGTTACGGAGGGGGGCACGGGCTGCGAAACCTCGGGGCGGTCATAGGAACAGCACTGTGACCGGGGGCCGGTGGGACATTCGTACCGTCG
Organism: Streptomyces sp. NPDC002825; assembly: GCF_040295385.1. Lineage (NCBI taxonomy): Bacteria > Bacillati > Actinomycetota > Actinomycetes > Kitasatosporales > Streptomycetaceae > Streptomyces > Streptomyces sp. NPDC002825. The sequence continues at coordinate 44,407 of NZ_JBEOVH010000040.1, read as the reverse complement.
TCCCGGCCGTCAGCGCCCCGGACGGAACCCCTTCGTCGCCTGCTCGTAGATCTCCGACACCTTGTCACGCTCGCTCTCCGGCCCGATGACCTGCACGACGTGGTACCGACCGCCGTCGATCAGGGCGAGGTTGCGCACGAACACCTCGCGTCCCGTGCTGTCCGGCCAGGTGTAGAACCCCTCGGCCGTCGGCGTCCGGCCGATGTCCACCCGGCGCGTCTTCTCCACCCGCGACCAGCTGGTCGCGCGGTACGGCGCCAGCTCGCGCTCCTTGCTGTTCTGGTACTCCAGCGGGTCCGAGCCGTTGTCCTGGACGCTGTCCCGGCCGGGGACGACGATCAGCGTGAAGTCGCCGCTGGTGTAGCGCACTTGCCCGGCGTCGTTGATCGGGCTGCGTCGCCACCCCTTCGGAACCCCGATCCGGAAGCCCTCCGGGTCCTGGCGCAGTTCGTACCCGGCGGCGAGCGCGGGGGCCGAAGTGTCCGCGGGGGGCGGGGTGGTGGCCGGCTGGGTGGCCGGCCGGGTCGACGGCTTCGCGCTGGGCTCGACCGGCGGCTTCGCGCTCGCGGCCGGGCCGGTGGTGGTGGGAGCGGTCGGCGTACGGGGCTGCTCGCCCTCGCGGGGCATGAACAGGACGGCGTACGCGACGGCTCCCGCGAGCAGCAGGAGGACGAGGATCAGGAGCGTACGGCCCAGGGAACGCGAGGAGCCCGGCGTCCGGGCCGACGGGCGCCCGGAGGACCGGGGCGCGCGGGAGGCGCGCTGCGGGATCTCCTCGTCGAAGTCCTCGCGGAACATCTCCCGGAAGCCGTCCCGGGACTCCTCGCGGAACTCCCCGCGGTGATCGGGCTGTACGCGCGCGTGGCCGTACTCGACGTCATGTTCCTGGTCGTCCAGTACGGGGCCTCGCTCGTGGCTCCGCGAGGCCTCGCGCCGGGCCGCCGGGCGCGGGTCCTTGCCGCGCTTGTGGCGGTGACGCCCCGCCCCCGCGCTCCCACGCCACCGGCGCACCAGCTCCCCGCGCCGGCGCACGATCGGCAGCCGCGCCTCGTCGAACGACGGCAGCGGTACGACTCCGAGCCCGGCCTCCGGCTCCGGGGCCGAGCGGACCAGGGAGCGCAGCCAGCCGCGCAGCTCCTCGAAGTCCGGGCGCTCGGTCGGGTCCTGACGCAGCAGCGACTCCACGACCGGGCGCAGCGGCCCGCACTCCTCGGCGAAGGCCGGCGGCTCGGCGCAGACCAGCTGGACGAGCTCGGCCGCGCTGTCCTCGGGGTACGGGGCATGGCCCTGCACGGCCCGGTAGAGCAGCGCTCCCAGCGCCCACAGGTCGGTGGCGGGGGTGATGGGCGGGGCGAGGCGCCAGTTCTCGTGCACGGGGCCGGCCTGCTCGGGCGCCCAGCGCTCGGTGACGGCGCCGACGACCGCGATCCGGGTCTGGCGGGCCCGCTCGGCGGCGAGCCGCGTGGTCGGGCCCCGGTGCGCCTGGGCCGGGATCGCGACCGGCGCCTGCTCGCGCGGGCCGGCTTGCGCCGGAAGCCGCGCGGGATCCGGGGTCGCCGGCGCGTACCCGGCGGGCAGCGCCGGACGGCCCGAGCCGGGCAGCACGGAGCCGCCGCCTGCCGGGATCGGACCCGAGCCGTCCCGCGCGGCGTGCGGGCCGTCGCTCCAGCTGCCGGCCAGCATCACACGCGGCGGCGGACCTGCCTGCGGGCCGCCGCCGTACGGCTCGTCGCCGTCGTCCTCGTCGTCCTCGTCGTCCGCCACCCGCGCCCACCACTGCGGCTCGGGCGCGCCGGACGCCTGTGCCGTGGGCGGCGGGGGCGGCTCGGGCCCCTCCGGCGGCGCGGGACGCTGAACGGGCAGGGCCCCGGTCTCGCCGAGCCGGGTGGCCGCCCGCGCACCGGCCCGGTACGCGGCGATGGCCCCGGCCCGCGTGGCCCGCACGTCGGCGGTGGGCGGCGTGGGGGCGGGCTGGGTCTCGGCGGGGGCCGGCGCGGCCCGCCCGTAGGGGTCGGCGCCGTAGTCCCCGTAGGGACCGGGGCCGGCGGGGATGCCGGTGCCGGTGTCCGCACGGGGGTCGGCGTCGGGGTCGGGGTCGTCCGGGTCGCCCTGGTCGTCGGGTGCCGCGGGGTCCGGCTCCTCGTACACCTCGACGTCGTACGCCTCGGGGTCGTACGCCTCGGACTCGTACGCGTCGACGGGCTCGAAGGCGTACGGCTCGGGCGCGTACGGCTCGGGCGCGTACGGCTCGGGCGCGTACGGCTCAGGTGCGTACGGCTCCCGCTGATACGGCTCCAGCTCGTACGGCGCACGCGCGTACCCCTCGGAGCCGTACGCCTCCTCGGAGCCGTACTCCCCGGGCGCGTGTCCCTCGGAGCCGTACTCCCCGGCCTCGAACTCCCCCGCCTCGGCCTCCTCCTCGTACTCCTCAGGCGCATACGGATCGGCAGCGGGATCGACCGGTTCGGGCTCCTCCGGCCCGAGGAGCTCGGGCTCGGCGACCGGCCGCGACGCGAACTCGTCGGCCTGCTCCGGCACCGGCGCGTAGCCGCAGAGGGCCTCCTCGGCGGCGCCCACGGCGAGGCCGCTGAGGACCACGCGGCCGTCGTCGCAGACGAGCACGGTCCGGGCGGTGATGTTGCGGTGCACCCAGCCGTGGGCGTGGAGGGCGCGCAGGGCGGTGAGGACGTCGGCGCCTATCTCGGCCGCACGGTACGGGTTGAGGGGCCGCTCGGCGAGGAGCGCGGCCAGCGGTCTGGCCGCCACGCGCTCGCTCACTATCCACAGCGAGCCGGCCTCCGCGAAGACGTCGAAGACCTGGTCGAGCAAGGGGTGGTCGGGGATCTGCGCGGCGGCCTGGGCCGCCTCGATCGCGCGCCGCACGACGGGTTCGGCCGGCCGGCGGGTGGCCGCGCCCGCGCCGCCGTAGGGCCCGGTGGGGTCGCCCTGGCCGTCGAGGACCTCGGCGTCGACGAACTCCGGCAGCGGCACCTGGCGGACCAGGACCTCCTGCCCGCTGTAGGTGTCGAACGCGCGCGTCTCCACCGGTTCGTACGCGTCGGCGTCCGCCGGTGGCAGCGGCAGGCGGTAGCGGTCGGCGAGCACCCTTCCCGCGTAGTCGTCCACGACGCCTCCCCCGCGCGCACGCTGTCCCCCGTGGCCCCGCGGATCCCTCGGGATCGGGCGGGATCACCCGAGTTCGTCAGTTCCGGTCCGGTACCGCACAGTTCACGGCTCTGTTCGGCTGCGTTCGGTCCACGAAGCTCACGATACGTGGCACCGGTCAGTCCTTGGGGCTGAACGTGGCGAACGCCGTGTCCCGCAGCGTCTTGCACTCGGCGCCGTTCCACTCGTCCGCCGCGCAGCTGATCATGATGGAGTAGCCGTGCGAGGAGTCCACCTTGAAACCGCGGTTGAGCACGTGGACGCGGACGCCCTTCTGGGTGCGCTCGAACTCCCAGTCGGCGACGGTCGGGTAGCCCTTGTACGAGACCGGGCTTATGCCGATGTGCTTGTAGTCCTGGCTGGTGGCGGCCACGCCGTACCGGGCGAGCTCCCAGGCGGCCGCCGCGTCGTCCTTCGGGCTGCCGTTGTAGTCGACCTGGACGCGCGGGAAGCCGCCGCTCTCGCTGTATATCCGGCCGAGGGAGTAGCCCGGGATCGAACGGGCCTTGAAGGTCGAGGGCATGGCCATGGAGAAGTGCAGCGAGCCGTTGGTGACGAGGGTGTAGCCGGCGGGCAGCTGCGCGCCCGCGCCGCCGCCGGGCTTCCCGGACGGCGTGGTGCCGTTCTGGCCGGCCGTGGATCCGTTCGTGCCGTCGTTGCTGCCCGTCGAGCCCGTGGCGCCGTTGTCGCCGGGCTGGGTGCCGCCCTGCTGGCCGGGGCCGCCCGAGGACTGGCCCTGGGCGCCGCCGGAGCCGTCGGCTCCGCCGGTCGAGGCGCCCGCCGAGGCGGTGGTGCCCCCGTCGCCGCCCTTGCCCTGGTTGCCCTCGTCGCCTCCGCCGCCGAGGGAGACCGCGAGGATCGTCCCGAGCACGGCGAGGACGGCGACCGCGGCGATGATCACCAGGGTGCGGCGCGGTACGACGTCGGTCAGCGGCGCGCGGGCCGGGGCCGGCTTGCCGCCGCCCCGCAGCGGCTCGGTCGCGAGTCGCGGCGCGGGCTTCGGCTCGGCCTTCACGGAGGCGGCCGCGTTCCGTACGGACTTCAGCGCGCCCCGCATCCGCTCGGCGGCCGCGTCGGGCCCCCGGTCGGCCGCCGGGGTCGCCGGGGCCTGGTCGGGCCGGGGCGGCAGCGGTACGACGGTGGTGACCTCGGGCGCGGCCACGGGCGGTGCCTCGGGCGCGTCGAGCACGGCCCGCAGCAGGACCCGGGCGCCGGCGTCGTCGAGCCGCTGCGCCGGGTCCTTGGCGAGCAGGCCGTAGATGACCTTCTCCAGCTCGGGGCCCGCGTTCTTCGGCGGGTCGACGGGCTCGGTCATCACGGCCGTGAGGGTGGCGATGGCGGAGCCCTTGTCGTACGGCGGACTGCCCTCGACCGCGGCGTAGATGAGGCCGCCCAGCGACCACATGTCGGCGGCGGGACCGGGCTTGTGGCCGCGGGCGCGCTCCGGCGAGATGTACGAGGGGGCGCCGACGAGCATGCCCGTGGAGGTGATCGAGGGGTCGCCCTCCACCTGGGCGATGCCGAAGTCGGTGAGGACGACCCGGCCGTCCTCGGCGATGAGGACGTTCGACGGCTTCACGTCGCGGTGCAGGATGCCCTCGCGGTGCGCCGAACGCAGCACGTCGAGGATGGCGAGGCCGACCTCGGCGGCGCGCCGGGGCGTGAGGGTGCCGTCCTCGCGGACGGCGTCCGCGAGGGACTTGCCCTCGATGAGCTCCATGACGATCCACGGGCGGTCGTCCTCGTCGACGACGTCGTAGACGGTGACGGCGCCGTTGTTGCGGATCCGGGCGATGGCCTTCGCCTCGCGCAGGGTCCGGGTGATGAGGCGTCGCTTCTCCTCCTCGTCGATGCTGGTGGGGAAGCGGAGCTCCTTGACGGCGACGGTACGGCCGAGGGTCTCGTCGACGGCGCGCCACACGGTGCCCATGCCGCCGCGGCCGAGGACCGCGCCGAGCCGGTAGCGGCCCGCGAGCAGGCGTCCCTCGCCGGCCGGCTCCTTGCGGAACCTGTCGGCGCCGCGCGTGCCTCCGGCGGCCGGCCTGCGGTCGCTCTCGCCGTCGCCGTCCCCGGCGCCGAAGCCGGCCCGTCCGGTGGACGGCTCGGTGCCGCGCAGCCGCCCGTTCGCGACGGCGTCGCCGCCGGCGGCACCGGCCGCTCCCGAGCCCGTCGGCCCTTCTGCCGGGGCGTCCTGAGGGCCCTTCACCTGCTGGGCGTCCTTCACGTCACCAGGGGCCGCCGCGGGCTTCGCGTCCTCGATGCCCCGCTCCGTTTCACGCGCGCTCTCCGGGGCCTGCGCACCCCGTCCGACCTGCGCGTCCTGCGTGTCCCGCTCCGGCTCACGCGCGGCCGGAACCGCTCCTCGGTCGCCGTCGGTCGCGGCCCCCGCGGCGGCGTCCCGCCTGGGGTCCCTCGCCTTGTCCCGCGACTGCTCCGCCTCCGACATGCGTCCCCTCTGCGATCCCTGATCTTCGCCGCGTCTGCCGCTTCCCGCGCGATGCGGTAACCCGCCCTGGAAGAGAGGCCATTGTCCCTCACCTCGGGGCGGGTGGCGCCCCCGGGTCCGCACTCCGGGATACGACGCCTCCGCACGGCCCCGGGGTTCCCGCGTCACGCGGATCCCCCGGACACGCCGCCGGACCTCCCCCTGGCCTCCCCCTCACTCCTCCGTCCGCCCCGGACGTTCCGTCAGATCGGCACGATGTCCGGCGCCCCGAGCCGCGCCGCGTCCGCCGTCAGGTCGTCGGGCTGGCGCTGCGACTCGCGCTCGGCCTCCACCCGCTTCTCGTAGTGCTCGACCTCCTTCGCGATCTGGCTGTCGTCCCAGCCGAGGACCGGCGCCATCAGCTGGGCGCACTCGCGGGCGCTGAGCGTGCCCCGGTCGAAGGTCTCGATGGAGATCCTGGTCCGGCGGGTGAGGACGTCGTCGAGGTGGCGCGCGCCCTCGTGCGAGGCGGCGTAGACGATCTCGGCGCGCAGGTAGTCCTCGGCCGCGGCGAGCGGCTCGCCGAGGCTGGGGTCGGCCGCGACCAGGTCGAGGATCTCCTCCGTCAGGGAGCCGTAGCGGTTGAGGAGATGCTCGACCCTGACGACGTGCAGCCCGGTTCTCGCGGCGATCCTGGCCCGCGCGTTCCACAGGGCGCGATAGCCCTCGGCGCCGAGGAGCGGGGTGTCCTCGGTGACGCAGGGGGCGACACGCTGGTCCAGTCCGTGCACCGCCTCGTCGACGGCGTCCTTGGCCATCACGCGGTACGTCGTGTACTTGCCGCCGGCGACGACCACGAGGCCGGGGACCGGGTGGGCGACGGTGTGCTCGCGGGAGAGCTTGCTGGTGGCGTCCGACTCGCCGGCGAGGAGCGGGCGCAGGCCCGCGTAGACGCCCTGGACGTCGTCCCTGGTGAGCGGGGTGGCGAGGACGGTGTTCACGTGCTCCAGGAGGTAGTCGATGTCGGCGCTGGAGGCGGCGGGGTGGGCCTTGTCCAGGTCCCAGTCGGTGTCGGTGGTGCCGACGATCCAGTGGCGGCCCCAGGGGATGACGAACAGCACGGACTTCTCGGTGCGCAGGATCAGTCCGGTGGTCGAGTGGATGCGGTCCTTGGGGACGACGAGGTGGATGCCCTTGGAGGCGCGGACGTGGAACTGGCCGCGCTCCCCGATGAGGGCCTGGGTGTCGTCGGTCCACACGCCGGTGGCGTTGACGATCTGCTTCGCCCTGATCTCGTACGCGACGCCCGCCTCGACGTCCTGGACGCGTGCGCCGACGACCCGCTCGCCCTCGCGGAGGAAGCCGGTGACGCGGGCCCGGCTGGCGGCCCGGGCGCCGTAGGAGGCGGCGGTGCGCACGAGGGTGGTCACGAAGCGGGCGTCGTCCATCTGGGCGTCGTAGTACTGGAGGGCGCCGACGAGGGCGTCCTTCTTGAGGCAGGGGGCGACGCGCAGGGCGCCCTTGCGGGAGAGGTGGCGGTGGACGGGGAGGCCGCGGCCGTGGCCCGAGGAGAGCGACATCGCGTCGTACAGCGCGACGCCCGAGCCGGCGTAGAACCGCTCCCAGCCCTTGTGCTGGAGGGGGTAGAGGAAGGGGACGGGCTTCACCAGGTGGGGGGCGAGCCGCTCCAGGAGGAGACCGCGCTCCTTGAGCGCCTCCCGTACGAGGGCGAAGTCGAGCATCTCCAGATAGCGCAGGCCGCCGTGGACGAGCTTGCTGGACCTGCTGGAGGTGCCGGAGGCCCAGTCGCGCGCCTCGACGATGCCGGTGGAGAGCCCTCTCGTGACGGCGTCCAGGGCGGTCCCGGCGCCGACGACTCCGGCGCCGACGACCAGCACGTCCAGTTCTCGCTCGGCCATGGCCGCGAGCGCCTCGGCGCGCTCGGCGGGTCCCAGTGTCGCTGTCCTCACGCTGCTGCCTCCCGTCGTCCCCCGTCTGTCCCGCGCGCGTCGCACTCCCGCGCGCCGCAGGCCCGCGATCCGCACGGACGCGAACCGCACGTACACGAACCGCGAACCGGGCCCCGTGTGGTCCGGCTCACAGCTCGATTCTGGCCCGGTCCCGCGACTTCAGCCACCGTCTCGCCACGGACCTGTGGATAACACTCGGCGACCTTCGGCCCCACAATGCCGCATATCGGTCATATTTACGCCTAGTCTGACATTGCGCTCGACCCGTTCTGTCCACCGGGCTTGCGCCTCGCGTCCCCTCCGGCTACTGGGAAGGACGGCCCACACCCCCATGCCCGCTGATCTCGCCGTCATCGGCCTCGGCCACCACGGACTCCCCCTGGCCCAGGCCGCAACCGCCGCAGGCATCGACACCATCGGTTACGACACCGACCCCCGCCCCGTCGCCGAACTCGCCGCCGGCCGCTCCCCGGTCGACGGCTCGCTCACCGCCCCCGAGATCCGCCGGATGCTCTCAGGGAGCTTCCGGCCGACCACCAACCCCGCCGAACTCGGCCGGGTCCGCACCGCCGTCCTCTGCGCCCCGACCCACCCCGGCCCCGACGGCACCCTCGACCTCACCGCCGTCACCGAAGCCGCCCGCGCCCTCGCCGCCCGGCTGCGCCCCCACACCACCGTCCTCCTGGAGTCCCCGGTCCCGCCGGGCACCACCGAGGGCCTCCTCCGCGAAGTCCTGGAGACGGGCTCCGGCCTGCGCGCCGGCCGCGACTTCCACCTCGCCTACTCCCCCGGCCGCCTCGACCCCGGCAGCCGCACCCACGGCTACGCCGGCACCCCCAAGGTCATCGGCGGCCTCACCCCGGCCTGCACCGAGTCCGCGGCCGCCTTCTACGGGCGGCTCACCGACAAGGTGGTACGCGCGCGTGGCCCCCGCGAGGCGGAGACGGTCAAGCTCCTGGAGACCAACTTCCGCCACGTCAACATCGCCCTCGTCAACGAGATGGCCGTCCTCTGCCACGAACTCGGCGTCGACCTCTGGGACGTCATCCGCTGCGCCGAGACCAAGCCCTTCGGCTTCCAGGCCTTCCGCCCCGGACCGGGCGTCGGCGGCCACGGCGTCCCCGTCGACACCATCGGCGCCCACCGCCCGCTGCGCCTCGTCGAACTCGCGGGACAGGTCAACGAGCGCATGCCGCAGTACGTCGTCCAGCGCGCCGCCACCCTCCTCAACGAGCACGGCAAGTCGGCCCGCGGCGCCCGGATCCTGCTCCTCGGCATCACCTACAAGCCCGACCTCCCCGACCGGCAGGGCTCCCCCGCCGACGAGATCGCCCGCCGCCTCATGGACCTGGGCGCGGCCGTCAGCTACCACGACCCGCACGTCCCCGACTGGCGCGTCCGCGAACTCCCCGTCCCCCGCGCGGACTCCCTCTACGAGTCCGCCGCCCACGCCGACCTGACGATCCTGCTCCAGCAGCACCGCACGTACGACCTCCAGGGCCTCTCGGTGAAGGCCCAGCTCCTCCTCGACACCCGCGGCGCGACGCCCGCGGGGGCGGCCCACCGCCTGTGACACGCAGAGGGGCCCCGCACCACCCGGTGCGGGGCCCCTCTGCGTACGTACGGAAGATCAGCGCTTGTGCTGGGCGTCCGCGACCGTGACCTCGACGCGCTGGAACTCCTTGAGCTCGCTGTAGCCCGTGGTGGCCATCGCGCGGCGCAGGGCGCCGAAGAAGTTCATCGAGCCGTCCGGGGTGTGCGACGGGCCCGCGAGGATCTCCTCGGTGGTGCCGACGATGCCCAGGTCGACCAGCTTGCCGCGCGGCACGTCCTCGTGGACGGCCTCCATGCCCCAGTGGTGGCCCTTGCCGGGCGCGTCCGTGGCGCGGGCCAGCGGGGAGCCGATCATCACGGCGTCGGCGCCGCAGGCGATCGCCTTCGGCAGGTCGCCGGACCAGCCCACACCGCCGTCGGCGATGACGTGCACGTACCGGCCGCCGGACTCGTCCATGTAGTCGCGGCGGGCCGCGGCCACGTCGGCGACCGCGGTCGCCATCGGGACCTGGATGCCGAGGACGTTACGGGTGGTGTGCGCGGCGCCGCCGCCGAAGCCGACCAGGACACCCGCCGCGCCGGTGCGCATCAGGTGCAGGGCCGCGGTGTACGTGGCGCAGCCGCCGACGATGACCGGGACGTCCAGCTCGTAGATGAACTGCTTCAGGTTCAGCGGCTCGGCCGCGCCCGAGACGTGCTCGGCGGAGACCGTCGTGCCGCGGATCACGAAGATGTCCACGCCGGCGTCGACGACGGCCTTGGAGAACTGCGCGGTGCGCTGCGGGGAGAGCGCGGCGGCGGTGACGACACCGGAGTCGCGCACCTCCTTGATGCGCTGCCCGATCAGCTCCTCCTTGATGGGAGCGGCGTAGATCTCCTGCAGACGGCGGGTCGCGGTGGCCTCGTCCAGCTCGGCGATCTCGTCGAGAAGCGGCTGCGGGTCCTCGTACCGGGTCCAGAGACCCTCCAGGTTCAGGACGCCCAGGCCGCCCAGCTCGCCGATGCGGATGGCGGTCTGCGGCGAGACGACCGAGTCCATCGGGGCGGCCAGGAACGGCAGCTCGAAACGGTAGGCGTCGATCTGCCAGGCGATCGAGACCTCCTTCGGGTCCCGGGTGCGCCGGCTCGGCACGACGGCGATGTCGTCGAACGCGTACGCCCTGCGGCCGCGCTTGCCGCGCCCGATCTCGATCTCAGTCACGATGTGTGGCCTTTCCCTCTACGTCTGCGCCTACCAGTATCCCCGACACAAGCGTGAGGGGCGGCTCCGGCCACATGCCGGAACCGCCCCCACGCGTCGCGCTGTGTTACTTCCTGCTGTAGTTCGGCGCCTCGACCGTCATCTGGATGTCGTGCGGGTGGCTCTCCTTGAGGCCCGCCGAGGTGATCCGGACGAAGCGGCCGTTCGCCTGGAGCTCCGGCACCGTGCGCCCGCCGACGTAGAACATCGACTGGCGCAGACCGCCCACCAGCTGGTGGACGACGGCCGAGAGCGGGCCGCGGTAGGGCACCTGGCCCTCGATGCCCTCGGGGACGAGCTTCTCGTCGGAGGCGACGCCCTCCTGGAAGTAGCGGTCCTTGGAGAAGGAGCGCTGCTCGCCGCGGGACTGCATGGCGCCCAGCGAGCCCATGCCGCGGTACGACTTGAACTGCTTGCCGTTGATGAAGAGCAGCTCGCCCGGCGACTCCTCGCAGCCCGCGAGCAGCGAGCCGAGCATCACCGTGTCGGCACCGGCGACGAGGGCCTTCGCGATGTCGCCGGAGTACTGCAGACCGCCGTCGCCGATGACCGGGACGCCGGCCGCCTTGGCGGCGAGGGAGGCCTCGTAGATCGCGGTGACCTGCGGGACGCCGATGCCGGCGACCACGCGGGTGGTGCAGATGGAGCCGGGGCCGACACCGACCTTGATGCCGTCGACACCCGAGTCGATGAGCGCCTGGGCGCCGTCGCGGGTGGCGACGTTTCCGCCGATGACGTCGACGGAGGAGTTCGACTTGATCTTGGCGACCATGTCGCCGACCAGGCGGGAGTGGCCGTGCGCGGTGTCGACGACGATGAAGTCGACTCCGGCCTCGATCAGGGCCTGGGCGCGCTCGTACGCGTCGCCGGCGACACCGACGGCGGCGCCGACGAGGAGGCGGCCCTCCTTGTCCTTGGCGGCGTTCGGGTACTTCTCGGCCTTGACGAAGTCCTTGACCGTGATGAGGCCCTTGAGGACGCCCGAGTCGTCGACCAGCGGCAGCTTCTCGATCTTGTGGCGGCGCAGCAGCTCCATGGCGTCCACGCCGGAGATGCCGACCTTGCCGGTGACCAGCGGCATCGGGGTCATGACCTCGCGCACCTGGCGGCTGCGGTCCGACTCGAAGGCCATGTCGCGGTTGGTGACGATGCCGAGCAGCTTGCCGGCCGGGTCGGTCACCGGGACGCCGCTGATGCGGAACTTGGCGCAGATCGCGTCGGCCTCGCCGAGCGTCGCGTCGGGGTGGACCGTGATCGGGTCCGAGACCATGCCGGACTCGGAGCGCTTCACGAGGTCGACCTGGTTCGCCTGGTCGGCGATGGAGAGGTTGCGGTGCAGCACACCGACACCACCCTGTCGCGCCATGGCGATCGCCATGCGGGACTCGGTGACCTTGTCCATCGCGGCGGAGAGCAGCGGGATGTTCACCCGCACGTTCTTCGAGATGTACGAGGCGGTGTCGATCTGGTCGGGCGCCATGTCGGACGCGCCCGGCAGCAGCAGCACGTCGTCGTAGGTCAGCCCGAGTGTCGCGAATTTCTCGGGCACTCCGTCGACGTTGGCAGTCATGACACCTTCCCAAATGGCCTTGATCGGTGCGGGATGTCCATGCTAACGGGCCTGAGCGGTGTCTCATTCCACGATCAAGATCACCGGGAAGCTTTGGACGTTCGCACGTGTACGAAAGGGATGACGGCGCCCGGCAAGGCTTACTGCTCGGCGAGTGCGCGGAGCCGGCTGAGGGCCCGGTGCTGGGCGACCCGGACGGCGCCCGGGGACATGCCGAGCATCTGGCCGGTCTCCTCGGCGGTCAGTCCGACCGCGACCCGCAGCACGAGGAGTTCGCGCTGGTTCTCCGGGAGGTTGGCGAGCAGCTTCTTGGCCCACTCGGCGTCGTCGCTGAGCAGGGCGCGCTCCTCGGGACCGAGGGAGTCGTCGGGCCGCTCGGGCATCTCGTCGGAGGGGACCGCCGTGGACCCGGGGTGCCGCATGGCGGCCCGCTGGAGGTCGGCGACCTTGTGCCCGGCGATGGCGAAGACGAAGGCCTCGAAGGGCCGGCCCGTGTCCTTGTAGCGCGGCAGTGCCATCAGGACGGCGACGCAGACCTCTTGGGCCAGGTCCTCGACGAAGTGCCGGGCGTCGCCCGGCAGCCGGTTGAGGCGGGTGCGGCAGTACCGCAGGGCGAGCGGGTGGACACGCGCGAGCAGGTCGTGCGTGGCCTGCGCGTCGCCGTCGACCGCGCGGTGCACGAGCGCACCGATCTCCCCCTGCCCGGCAGGCATGGGGGTACCCACGGTCTCGTCGTCGCGCATCGCTCCATGGTGCCCCGACGCCTCCGCGTTCGTGGCACCGCGTCCGTAGTTGTGCACCGAAGCGTTATGAGCAGGTGCGCCGGCACTCATCTCCCGCGCCCTCCCGTCCCGCTCGATCGACTCGTCCCCGAGGAACTCCACATCTCAAGGATGCGGCATTCCGCGGGGAAGTGACACAAGCCCGCCCCGTCCACCCCACGTCGGACGCGGGCGAGGACGGGGAGAGGGCAGGTGACCTGCGATTCAGCGGACCAGGCCCCAGCGGAATCCGAGCGCCACGGCGTGCGCCCGGTCGGACGCGCCCAGCTTCTTGAAGAGCCGTCGTGCGTGCGTCTTGACCGTGTCCTCGGAGAGGAAGAGCTCGCGCCCGATCTCCGCGTTGGACCGGCCGTGGCTCATGCCTTCGAGGACCTGGATCTCGCGCGCGGTGAGGGTGGGCGCGGCGCCCATCTCGGCCGAACGGAGGCGGCGCGGGGCGAGCCGCCAGGTCGGGTCGGCGAGCGCCTGGGTGACCGTGGCCCGCAGCTCGGCGCGCGAGGCGTCCTTGTGCAGGTAGCCACGGGCGCCCGCGGCGACCGCGAGGGCGACGCCGTCGAGGTCCTCGGCGACCGTGAGCATGATGATGCGGGCGCCGGGGTCCGCGGAGAGCAGCCGGCGGACGGTCTCCACGCCGCCCAGACCGGGCATGCGTACGTCCATCAGAATCAGGTCCGAGCGATCCGCGCCCCAGCGGCGGAGGACTTCCTCGCCGTTGGCCGCGGTGGTCACGCGCTCGACGCCGGGCACGGTCGCGACCGCGCGGCGGAGCGCCTCTCGGGCAAGCGGGGAGTCGTCGCAGACGAGGACGGATGTCATGCGTGACCTCCGCGGCTCTCGCAGCTGTTGCGCGTCACCTTGAGCCTCCAGGGCTGTACGTATCGTCACCTGTGCGGTTGACGCTCTCGGACGTTTGCCCGATCGCCTGTTCCTTCAACCGCCTCCGCACTCTCAACGACGGTCACTCGAAAGAGTTACGGGTCGGACGGCGTCTTCGGCACTCTACGTGAGGGGTCGTGCGCGGAGGAGAGTGTCGCAGGTCGTTCGTCCCAACATCAAAAGCTATGCCCCATTTAGCGGGTTTTCTTCCCTTTTCGCAGTGTCTGTGGCTAGATTCGCAATGAGTCATATTTACATCTACTTCGACAGTAGGTGTACGTACCGGACCTGTCGGGACCCGAGGAGCCCCGGCCATCAGCCATCCACCCGCCCACCTATCCGTTCGACACGGTTTCAAGGGGACAAGCGCAATGGCAGATTTCTCCCGCCTTCCCGGACCCAACGCCGATCTGTGGGACTGGCAACTCCTCGCGGCCTGCCGCGGGGTCGACAGCTCCCTGTTCTTCCACCCCGAGGGAGAGCGCGGCGCGGCACGGAGTGCGCGTGAGAACTCGGCGAAAGAGGTCTGCATGCGGTGCCCGGTGCGCGCGGAGTGCGCGGCACACGCACTCGCCGTGCGGGAGCCCTACGGCGTATGGGGCGGCCTCACCGAGGACGAACGCGAAGAACTCATGGGACGCGCGCGCAATCGCCTGATCACGACGGCACCGGCATCGCCGCCGGCCACGTCCGCCACGTCCGTGACACCCATGACGTCCATGACATCCATCGGGGAACGTATGTGAAGGAACGTTTCTTCAAGAGCTTGAGCAGGAGCTGAAACGTCCCGCGCGCCCGCGCGCGTCGCTGATGCGCGCGCGTGGCGGCGCGGGGAGCCCCTGCGACTGGTTCGCGCGCGTGGCGGCGTGCGTCGGCACGACGCACGCACGGCGGCGTGCGTCGGTACTACGCGCGCGCGGCGGCGCGGCTTACGCGCGGTCGGTACTAACACGTGTGGTGGCGCGGATCGCCCCTACGCGCGCGCGTGGCGCCGGAGATCGCCCCTCCGCGCGCGTGGCGGCGCGGATCGCCCTTACGCGCGCGTGGTGGCGCGGATCGCCCTTACGCGCGCGTGGCGGCCCGGATCAGTTCGTCGAGCGTCGCGGCGACGGCAGGGACCTGCGCGAGGTCCGGCAGCGTCAGGGCCACGATCTCCCGCTCCACGGCCGGCTCCACGGCCACGGTCCGCGCCCCCTTGGGCCGTACGGACTCGATGGCCAGCTCCGGCAGGACGGCGACGCCCAGACCGGCGCCGACCAGGCCCACCACGGCCGGGTAGTCGTCGGTGGCGAAGTCGATGCGGGGGGTGAAGCCCGCGTCCTCGCAGACGTCCACGAGCTGGCGCCGGCAGCGCGGGCAGCCCGCGATCCAGGACTCGTCGGCGAGTTCCGCGATGCCGACCGAGTCCGCTCCGGCGAGCCGGTGGCCCTCCGGCACGAGGCCGACGAGGCGGTCGGCGAGGAGCGGGCGGACCACCAGGTCGTCCCACTCGGCCTGCCCCGCGCCGTACCGGAACGCGAGCGCGATGTCGCAGTCGCCCTCGCGGAGCATCTCGATCGAGCGCGGCGGTTCGGCCTCGACGAGGGAGACCCGGGTGCCGGGGTGCGCGGCCCGCAGCGCGGCGAGCGCGGTCGGCACGAGGGTCGAGCTGCCGCTCGGGAAGGAGACGAGCCGTACGCGGCCCGCCCGGAGCCCGGCGATGGCGGCGACCTCCTCCTCGGCGGCGGTCAGCCCGGCGAGGATGCCGGAGGCGTGGCGCACCAGGACCTCACCGGCCTGGGTGAGGCGCATCTCGCGTCCCGTACGGATCAGCAGCGGCGTGCCGGCGGAGGCTTCGAGGGCCTTCATCTGCTGGCTGACGGCGGGCTGGGTGCAGCCGAGTTCGCGCGCGGCGGCCGAGAAGGAGCCGGTGGCGGCGACGGCGCGCAGGACGCGGAGGTGGCGTGCCTCGATCATGCGTCCAGCATAAGCGACTCTTGGGTGAAGCTGCCCATTCTGGCGAGCGGCTTTGAGATGGCCGCGCCTACAGTGCTGGCATGACCTTGCTGAGTGTGAATGTGGGCCGCGCCAGGGCCGTGGAGTACACGGACGCGGCCTCGGGGATGACGGGCATCGACAAGCGGCCCGTCGAGGGGCCCGTGCGGATCGAGGCGCCGGGCGCGCCCGGTGTCGGGGGGAGCGGGGTCGCCGGCGACGCGGTCTGCGACCTGCGCTTCCACGGGGGCGACGACCGGGCGGCGTACGCCTTCGCCCGGGAGGACATGGACCTGTGGGAGCGGGAGCTCGGGCGCGAGCTGGCCAACGGCTCCTTCGGCGAGAACCTCACCACCCGGGGCCTCGACGTGAACGGTGCCCTGATCGGCGAGCGGTGGCGGATCGGCGAGGAGGTGGTCCTGGAGGTGACCGGCGGCCGCATCCCGTGCCGTACCTTCGCGGGCTTCGTCGAGGAGAAGGGCTGGGTGAAGCGGTTCACGCAGTCCGAGGCCGGTCCCGGCGCGCTGCTGCGGGTGGTCGTGCCGGGCGAGGTGCGGGCCGGCGATCCGATCACGGTGGTGCACCGGCCGGACCACGACGTCACCGTGGCGGTGCTGCACCGCGCCGCGACCACCGAACGCGCCCTGCTGCCCTCCACGTTGGCCGCCGCCGAGTGGATGGAGTCCGGACTCCTGGCGCTGGCCCGCCAGTACACGGAGAAGTACGCCAAGTCGTAGCGCGGGGACGGGGCACTAGGTTGCCCCTATGACGACTGCACTGATTACGGGCGCCACCGCGGGCATCGGGGCCGCCTTCGCACGGAGACTGGCGGCGGACGGCCACGATGTCGTGCTCGTGGCCAGGGACATGAAGCGGCTCCGGGAGCAGGCGACCGAGCTGCACGACCGGCACGGCGTCGAGGCCGAGGTGCTCGCGGCGGACCTCTCCGAGGAGGACGGCATCGCCGCCGTCGAGGCCCGGCTCTCGGACCCGAAGCAGCCGGTGGACATGCTGGTGAACAACGCCGGCTTCGGCAACAAGGGCCGTTTCCTCGAGGTCTCGATGGCCGACGAGCTGAAGATGCTCACGGTGCACTGCGAGGCGGTGCTGCGGCTGACCTCGGCGGCCACCGCCGCCATGAAGGGCCGCCACCGGGGCGCCGTGGTGAACGTGGCGTCGGTGGCGGCCTTCGTGCCCCGCGGCACCTACGGCGCCTCGAAGGCGTGGGTCGTGCAGTTCACCCAGGGCGCGGCGCGGGACCTCGCGGGCAGCGGGGTGCGTCTGATGGCGCTCTGCCCCGGCTTCGTACGGACCGAGTTCCACGAGCGGGCCGGGATGGGCACGGACAACATCCCGGGCTGGATGTGGCTCGACGCGGACAAGCTGGTGACGGCGGCGCTCCACGACCTGGAGCGGGGGAAGACCCTGTCGATCCCGGACCCCCGCTACAAGGCCCTCATGGGTGTGGTGAAGCTGGCTCCGCGCGGTCTGCTCGGCGGGGTGTCGTCGAAGGCGGGCCGCAAGTACGGGCCGGAGTAGGGATCTGCCGCAGCCCCGGTCTCCCGTTCAGAGGTCCTTCGAGTCCAGGGCTTCGAGCGCTGCGAGGTCGAGCTGTGCGGTGGTGCCGTTCTGCCAGGTCACGGTCAGCAGGTGGCCGTCGGCCCGGACGCGTGCGAGGTCCGACACGGGGGCGGGGTCGGGCTCGGCGGTGAGGGAGGCGAGGGCCGCGAAGAGGGTGGCGGGGCCCCGGGTCGTGCCGTGCAGGGCGAGGGTGCGGCTGCCAGGGCCCTGGAGGGTTTCTCCGGTGGGGAGTTCCGCGATCTCGGGGCCGTAGCCGTGGACCGGGTGGAGCTGGGCGTGCGGGCCGTCCGGGGTGACGGCCCAGCCGGTCTGCCGTACGGGTGTCCCCTCCGGGGCGCCGAGGACCAGGTGGGCGCGGAGTTCGGCGCGGCCGTGGACGAGGGTCGCGGAGAGGACCCGGACGCCGGGCAGCGGCTGGTGGCGGGAGGCGGCCCGGTCGGGGCCGGTGGTGAGGGGGGTGGCGGGGCCGCGGGTGGTGGCCCGTCCGTCGACGAGCAGGGTGAAGTGGTTGTCGGCCGTTCCGGTACCGGGTCCCGTACGGGTGGAGTAGGCGTGGCGGGCGTAGCCGGGGTCGTCCTCCTCGCCGGGCGCGCTGTGGACGTGGTTGCTGCCGTGGTTGTGGAGGCGTACGAGCCCGTCGGCGGCGGTGGTCTGGACGAGCAGCCCGGCGGGGGCGACGGGCAGGACGGTGTCGGCGCGTTCGGCGGGCAGGGGTTCCTCGGGGTCGGTCCAGGCGGGGTGGCCGGCGGGGAGGAGGAGGCCGAGGAAGCCCTTGGACGCCCAGTAGGGGGAGCCGGGGCCGGAGTATTCCTGGACGAGCGGCGGGTACGGGCCGTGCCAGCCGAGGGTGAGGAGGCCGCGCTCGTCGGTCGCGCCGTGCTCGTGGAAGTACCGCAGGGTGCCGGAGGCGAGGCGGCGGGTGGCGCCGGGGCTGAGCGGGGTGTGGCCGGTGAGGGTGCCGAGCCAGGGCGCGGCGGCCGCGGCGAAGCGGTAGATCAGGGAGCGCCCGTACGGGACGGGGGCTCCGTTCGCGTCGAAGAGGTGGACGTACGTGTCGAGGTGGGCGCGCAGCCGGGGGCCGTACCGGTCGAGGAGCTCCTTGTCGCCGGCGAGGTGGGCGTGCAGGACGGGGTAGAAGTGCAGGGCCCAGGCGTTGTAGTGGTCGAAGGCGCGGTTGTCGCCGTCGCTGTACCAGCCGTCGCCGAGGTACCAGTCCTCGATCCGGGCGAGGGAGCGGTCGATCGTGTCGGCGGCGCGGTCGGTCTCGATGCCGGCGTCCTGGAGGAAGCCGGCGACGGTGAGGCCGAAGAGCCACCAGTTGTTGTCGACGGGTGAGGGTCCGAGGGCGGGGCGGAGCCAGTCGGCGACGCGCCGTCGGGTGCGGTCGTCGAGGCGGTCCCACAGCCAGGGGCGGGTGAGGCGGAGGCCGAGGGCGATCGAGGCGGATTCGACGATCGCCTGGCGGGTGCCGGCCATCGGGGGCCAGGAGTCCTCGTCCTCCCGTCCCGGCCGCTCCGTGCCGGCGGCGAGGCCTTCGGCGTAGCGGTCGAGGTGGCCGTGCGGGTCCTCGCCGTGGGCGCCGGCGACGCGGAGGGCGGCGAGGAGGAAGGTGCGGGCCCAGCCCTCCAGACCGTCGGAGCGGGGTCCCGACCAGCTGGGGCGGGGGCCGGGGAGGTCGATGAGGCCGCCGCGGGGCGAGGCGAAGGGGCGTACGTCCAGGAGGAGCCGGTCGGCCGCGGCCTCCCAGTGGGCACGGGTCCAGCCGGTGTACGGGCTGAGCTCACGGTTCTCGGGCGGCGTGGGCATGATGCTCCCTGGGGCTCCCTGGGACGTCTGCGTCGCCCGGAATCCTGAACAGACTCCGATCGAACGT
This sequence comes from Streptomyces sp. NPDC002825, assembly GCF_040295385.1. Taxonomy (NCBI): domain Bacteria; kingdom Bacillati; phylum Actinomycetota; class Actinomycetes; order Kitasatosporales; family Streptomycetaceae; genus Streptomyces; species Streptomyces sp. NPDC002825. The sequence goes on along the minus strand of NZ_JBEOVH010000040.1, from coordinate 25,397 downwards.
CAAGAGATCCGGATCGAATGATCGAAACTTCTGTCGTTCGATCATTTCTGGGGCTAGGCTCGACGGACCACCACCACCGCGAGGGGGAACTGCGCCGTGCGCGAGAGTGCTGCCGAACGACACGACCGACTGCTGGCCCTGGTGCGCGAGCGCGGCACCGCCCGCGTCTCCGAGCTGGCCGAACGCCTCGGGGTCTCCCCCGTCACCGCCCGCCGGGACGTCGAGGTCCTGGCCGGCCGGGGCCTGCTCGACCGGGTGCACGGCCAGGTCTCCTGGCCGCAGCGGGGAGCCGCCGGCGGCGGACGCTCCGGCGAGGGCCTGGTCCTCGGCCTGCTCGTGCCCTCCGCCACGTACTACTTCGCCGAGGTCATCCGGGGGGCGCACGAGGCGGCGGCCCGCGCCGGGGCGCGGCTCGTGCTGCGGATCTCCGACTACCGGCCGGAGGAGGACCGCGCCCGCACCGAGGGCCTCCTCGCGGCGGGCGCCGAGGGCGTCCTCGTCGCGCCGGGCTGGCGCGGACTGCCCGAGGACCGGCTCGCGTACGGGGACTGGCTGGCCGAGCTGCCCGTGCCGGCCGTGCTCCTGGAGCGCCGCGCCGAGCCCGGCAGCCCGCTCGACGGCCTGGACCGGGTCGCCTCGGACCACGCCCACGGCGTGCTGCTGGCCCTGCGCCATCTGCTCTCGCTCGGCCACGCGACGCCGCTGCTCGTGGCCCGCCGCGACTCCCCGACCGCGTTCGCGGTGCGCGCGGGCTACGCCGAGGCGCTGGGCACGCTGGGCCTGAAGGAGCCGCGCCCGGTCATCGCCTCCGTACCGGCCGAGGCGGACCCGGAGGGCTTCGAGCAGGCGGTGCGGGCGCTGCACGAGGCCGTCGAATCGGGCCTCGCGAGCGCGGCCCTGGTCCACAACGACGTGGACGCGATCGAGATCGTGCAGCGCCTGGCCGAGCTGGGCGTGCGGGTGCCGGAGGACCTGGCCGTGATCGCGTACGACGACGAGGTCGCCGCGCTCGCCGACACCCCGCTGACCGCGGTCGCCCCGCCGAAGCGGCAGGTGGGGCGGCACGCCACGGAACTGCTGGTGGAGCGGCTCACGGAGGCGCCCGACGAGGAGGCGGCGCGGCGCCATCTGAGCCTGCTGCCGTGGCTGCGGGTACGGGCCTCGTGCGGAGCGAGCACGACACCCTCGGTTTGATCTTTTTTCGATCAATCAATCTTTCGCTCTTGACTTCGGTCATGAACGGTCACAGGATCACGGCCACAACCACCCAGCCGCCCCGCCCTCAGGAGCCGTGCCGTGACCCGTACCTGGAGCAGAACGTCCCGCGTCATAGCCGGCACCGCCACCGCCCTGGCCGTCCTCACGGCCTGCGGCGGCGGCGGTGACGACACCGCAAGCAAGTCGAACGGCCCCGTGACCATCACCTTCTGGGGCTGGGCCAAGGGCTCCAAGGACGTCGTGGACGCCTTCAACGCCTCCCACACCGACATCCAGGTGAAGTTCGAGGAGATCCCCTCCGGCAACGCCGGCGGCTACGCCAAGATCTCGAACGCCGTGAAGGCGGGCAACGCCCCCGACCTGGTCTCCATCGAGTACGCCGCCCTCCCCGAGTTCGTGAGCTCCGGCGCCCTGCAGGAGATCGGCGACGAGTTCACCGAGGCCGACCGCGCCAAGCTCCTCCCGCAGTCCGTCGAACTCACCACCCTCGGCGGGAAGTCCTGGGCCGTCCCCTTCGACGCCGGCCCGCAGGCCTTCTTCTACCGCAAGGACCTCTTCGCGAAGTACCAGGTGAAGGTCCCCACCACCTGGGACGAGTTCAGGAAGGCCGCCGAGCAGGTCAAGAAGGCCGACGCCAAGGCCCGTATCGCCACCTTCTTCCCCGACGACCCGGCCACCTTCGAGGCCCAGGTCTGGCAGGCCGGCGGCCAGTGGTTCAAGGCCGAGAACGACACCTGGAAGGTGAACACCACCGACCCGGCCACCACCAAGGTCACCGCCTACTGGCAGGGCCTCCTCGACGCCGACCTCGTCCACAAGGACGCCTCCTTCAGCCCCGAGTGGGTCGGCTCCCTCAAGAACGGCACCACCATCGGCTACCTCGGCGCCTCCTGGGGCGCCGGCGTCCTCAAGGGCAACGTGCCCGAGATGAGCGGCAAGTGGGCCGTCGCCCCCATCCCCACCTGGGACGGCAAGCCCGCCAGCGGCATGCTCGGCGGCACCTCCTTCGCCGTCAGCAAGGACAGCAAGCAGAAGGCCGCCGCCGTCGCCTTCGCCGAGTGGATGTCCACCACCGAGGCGGGCGTGAAGGCCCGGATCGCCTCCGGCACCTCCTCCGCCTTCCCGGCCGCCGCGTCCCTGCGCCCGGTCGCCAAGAAGGCCTTCGACGCGAGCTTCTACGGCGGCCAGGACATCTACGCCCTCTTCGAGGCCGCCGGCGCCTCCATCAACCCGAACTGGTCCTGGGGCCCGACCTCCGGCACCACCAACACCGCGATCAAGGACGCGTTCGGCAAGCTCGCCCCGGGCGGCCCCGGCATCGCCGACGCCGTCAAGGCCGGCCACGACGCCACCGTCGCCGAACTCACCAAGCGCGGCCTGAAGGTCGAGGGCTGACCCGATGAAGGCCCGCACCCGCGCCGCCACACTCCTGCTGACCCCCTTCTTCGTCCTGTTCACCGCGGTGATGGTGGTGCCGATCGGATACGCGGTCTGGCTCAGCCTCTTCACCGAGAAGCAGTCCGGACTGGGCTTCGGCGGCACCGAGACCGTCTTCACCGGCCTCGACAACTACACCGCGGCGCTGGGTGACCGGGCCTTCCTGGAGGGCTTCGGCGTCCTGCTCGGGTACTGCCTGCTCTACATCCCGCTGCTGCTCGCCGGGGCCCTCGGCCTCGCCCTCCTGCTCGACTCGGCGCTCGCCCGCGCCCGCCGCTTCTTCCAGCTCGCGCTCTTCCTGCCGCACGCCGTCCCCGGCATCATCGCCGCCCTGATCTGGGTCTACCTCTACACACCCCAGCTCAGCCCGGTCGTCCAGGCCATGGACGCCGGAGGCATCGGCTTCGACTTCTTCTCCCCCGAGGGCACCCTGCCGTCCGTCGTCAACATCGCCCTGTGGGAATGGCTCGGCTACAACATGGTCATCTTCTACGCCGCCCTCCAGGCCATCGACCGCTCCGTCATCGAAGCGGCCACCGTCGACGGCGCCGGCGCCTGGCGCATCGCCTTCGCCATCAAGCTCCCCCTCGTCAAGGCCTCCCTCGCCATGGTCGGCCTCTTCACGGTCATCGGCTCCCTCCAGCTCTTCACCGAGCCGCTCATCCTCAACAAGGGCACCGGCTCCGCCGTCACCTCCACCTGGACGCCGAACATGTACGCCTACACCGCGGCCTTCGACCGCAACGACTACGGACTCGCCGCGGCCGCCTCCGTACTCCTCGCCCTGACGGCGGCACTGCTCTCCTTCGCGGTGACCAGGCTGACCGGACGCCGGAAGGCGGGCACGGCACGGCAGGCGACCACGGCACGCAAGGCCGCCACCGCACGGCAGGAGCAGCCCGCATGAGCACCCGTACCCCCAGCCGGTGGCTGTCGAAGACGGCCGTCAACGGCGCCCTCGTCCTCGCCGTCGGCTACATGCTCTTCCCCCTGGTCTGGCTCCTCACCGCAGCCACCAAGGACGCCGGAGGCCTCCTCGCCGGAGACGCCTTCTCCTTCGAGGGCTTCGACCTCGGCGGCAACCTCTCCCGGCTCGCCGCGTACGGCGACGGCGTCTACTTCCACTGGTACGCCAACAGCCTCCTCTACGCGGGCGCCGGCGCCCTCGCCTGCTCCCTGATCAGCGTCGCCGCCGGATACGCCTTCCACGTCTACGACTTCCGCGGCAAGGAGAAGCTCTTCGGCCTCGTCCTCCTGGGCGTGCTCGTCCCCACCACCGCGCTCGCCCTGCCGATGTACCTGCTCGCCAGCGAGGTCGGCATCGTCAACACCTACTGGGCCGTCCTCATCCCCGTCCTCGTCAACCCCTTCGGCGTCTACCTCTCCCGGGTCTTCTGCGCCGGCTACATCCCCGACGAGGCCCTGGAGGCCGCCCGTATCGACGGGGCGGGCGAGATGCGCGTCTTCTGGTCCATCGGCCTGCGCATGGTCATGCCCGGCTTCGTGACGGTCTTCCTCTTCCAGTTCACCGCCGTCTGGAACAACTTCTTCCTCCCCCTGGTGATGCTCTCGGACCAGAAGCTCTTCCCGCTGAGCCTCGGCCTGTACGCGTGGAACAGCAACGCCCACGCCGAACCCGACTACTACCCCCTCGTCGTCACCGGATCCCTGCTCGCCGTCGTCCCCCTCGTCGTCGCCTTCGTCTCCCTCCAGCGCCACTGGAAGGCCGGTCTGACGGCCGGCAGCGTCAAGTGAGGAGCACAGGTACAACGATGCACCCGACCACTGACAACCGCCCCTCCCTCCTCCTCGCCATGGGCCCCGGGGTGGACGACCGCCTCCTCACGGACGCCCACCGCACCCGCCTCGCCCGCCTCACGCGCACCGACCCGCACCTGGTCGCCCACGACCTGACGGCCCCCGGGCCACGGGTCACCGCCGCCCTCGCCGAGGCGGAGATCCTGCTGACCTGCTGGGGAGCGCCACCGCTGACGGCCGAGGTGCTGGCCCGCGCCCCTCGGCTCGGGGCGGTCGTCCACGCGGCGGGCTCCGTCAAACACCACATCACCGAGGCCTGCTGGGAGCGTGGCCTGCGGGTCACCTCGGCCGCCGCGGCCAACGCGCTGCCGGTCGCCGAGTACACGCTCGCCGCGATCCTCCTCGCCGGCAAGCGGGTCCTGCGCTCGGCCCGGCGGTACGCGGAGCTGCGCACCGACGACGCCTGGCTCACGGAATCCGCCCCGTGGGGCAACTACCGCCGCACGGTCGGCATCGTCGGTGCCTCCCGCATCGGCCGCCGGGTCGTGGAACTCCTCCGCCCGTTCGACTTCGAGGTCCTGCTGTACGACCCGTACGTCGACGTCCCGCCCCCCGGCGTGGAGCTCGTCGGCCTCGACGAGCTGTGCGCCCGCAGCACGATCGTCTCGGTCCACGCCCCGCAACTCCCGTCCACCCGCCACATGATCGGCGCGGCGCAGCTGGCGGCGATGCCGGCCGGCACGACCCTGATCAACACGGCCCGGGGCTCCCTCGTGGACGAGGCGGCCCTCCTCCCCCACCTGGTCTCGGGCCGCCTCCACGCGATCCTCGACGTGACGGACCCGGAACTCCCGGCGTCCGAATCCCCGTTGTGGACCCTGCCGAACGTCCTCCTCACCCCCCACGTCGCCGGCTCCCTGGGCAACGAACTCCACCGCATGGCGGACCGGGCGATCGAGGAGGTGGCGCGGTACGGGCGGGGGGAGCCGTTCGCGGAGGAGGTGCGGGCGTCGGATCTGACGCGCTCGGCGTAGCGCCCGGACCTAGACTGAAAGGGTCCCACCTGGGTCGGGAGGCGTCATGACTTTCGTGCAGATCATCGACTGCAGGACGAGCCGGGTCGACGACCTGAACCGGCTCATGGACCGGTGGGTCGAGCAGACGCAGGGCAAACGCACGGCCACCCACAGCATCGTCGGCAAGGACCGCTCCGACGCCTCGCACGTGGTGGAGATCGTCGAGTTCCCCTCGTACGACGTGGCCATGCAGAACTCGCAGCTTCCCGAGACCGACCGGATCTTCCGGGAGATGGTGGCGCTCTGCGACGAGATGCCGACGTTCACGGACCTGGACGTCGTACGGGACGAGGCGCTGTACAAGAGCAACGCCCGCAGGCTGCTGGAGATGCTCGCGACCGAGCAGGAGCTGGCGCTGCTCGACGAGGTCCTGGCGGAGGGCTACCACGATCACGATCCGACCAACGAGCAGGACGTGATCGGGATGGACGCGGTGCGGCGCGAGGTCGAGATGTGGCGGGGCGGCTTCGACTTCACGTTCGAGATCGACGACCAGATCGCCGAGGGCGACCGGGTCTGCACGCGGTGGACGTGGAAGGCGAACCACACGGGCGACTTCATGGGGCTGCAGCCGACCGGCATGGACGTGCAGATGACGGGCACGGTCGTGCACCGCTTCCGCGACGACGGGAAGATCGTCGAGGGCTGGTGGCAGTACGACATGCTCGGGCTGATGGGCAGGCTGGGCGCCGTCGAGGCCTGAGGAACGGTGGGCAGGCCGGGCGCCGTCGAGGCCTGAGGAACGGTGGGCAGGCCGGGCGCCGTCGAGGCCTGAGTTCCGGGCCTCGCGGCCCGAGGAACGGCCGAGGCCCGGTGCTCCCGCGACGGGAGCACCGGGCCTCGGCTGTCGGCTACGAGCCTCAGTGGGAGTGGCCGTGACCGTGGCCGTGGCCGTGGTCCGCCGGCTCCTCTTCCTTCTTCTCCACCACGAGGGTCTCGGTGGTGAGGAGGAGGGAGGCGATCGAGGCGGCGTTCTCCAGGGCGGAGCGCGTCACCTTCACCGGGTCGATGACGCCGGCCTTGACCAGGTCGCCGTACTCGCCGGTCGCGGCGTTGAAGCCCTGGCCCTTGTCGAGCTCCGCCACCTTGGAGGTGATGACGTAGCCCTCGAGGCCGGCGTTCTCGGCGATCCAGCGCAGCGGCTCGACGGCGGCGCGGCGGACGACCGCGACACCCGTGGCCTCGTCGCCGGACTTGTCGAGGTTGCCCTCGAGGACCTTGACGGCGTGGACGAGCGCGGAGCCACCACCGGAGACGATGCCCTCCTCGACCGCGGCGCGGGTCGCGGAGATGGCGTCCTCCAGACGGTGCTTCTTCTCCTTGAGCTCGACCTCGGTCGCGGCGCCGACCTTGATCACGCAGACGCCGCCGGCGAGCTTCGCGAGGCGCTCCTGGAGCTTCTCGCGGTCCCAGTCGGAGTCCGTGGACTCGATCTCGGCCTTGATCTGGTTGACGCGGCCCGCGACGTCCTCGGAGTTGCCGCCACCGTCGACGATGGTGGTGTCGTCCTTGGTGATGGTCACGCGGCGGGCGGTGCCCAGCACGTCCAGACCGGCCTGGTCGAGCTTGAGGCCGACCTCCTCGGCGATGACGGTGGCACCGGTGAGGGTGGCCATGTCGCCGAGCATCGCCTTGCGGCGGTCGCCGAAGCCGGGGGCCTTGACGGCCACGGCGTTGAACGTGCCGCGGATCTTGTTGACGACGAGGGTGGAGAGCGCCTCGCCCTCGACGTCCTCGGCGATGATCAGGAGCGGCTTGCTGGCGCCGGCCTGGATGACCTTCTCCAGGATGGGCAGCAGGTCCTGGATCGAGGAGATCTTGCCCTGGTGGATCAGGATGTACGGGTCGTCGAGGACGGCCTCCATACGCTCCTGGTCGGTGACCATGTACGGGGACAGGTAGCCCTTGTCGAAGGCCATGCCCTCGGTGAAGTCGAGCTCCAGGCCGAAGGTGTTGGACTCCTCGACGGTGATGACACCGTCCTTGCCGACCTTGTCCATCGCCTCGGCGATGAGCTCGCCGACCTGCTGGTCCTGCGCGGAGAGCGCGGCGACGGCGGCGATGTCGGACTTGTCCTCGATCGGACGCGCGGTGGCGAGGAGCTCCTCGGAGACGGCCTTGACGGCGGCGTCGATGCCCTTCTTCAGGGCGGCCGGGGAGGCGCCGGCGGCGACGTTGCGCAGACCCTCGCGGACCAGGGCCTGGGCGAGCACGGTGGCGGTGGTGGTGCCGTCACCCGCGATGTCGTTGGTCTTGGTCGCCACCTCCTTCACGAGCTGGGCGCCGAGGTTCTCGTACGGGTCCTCGATCTCGACCTCGCGGGCGATCGTGACACCGTCGTTGGTGATGGTGGGGGCGCCGAACTTCTTGTCGATGACGACGTTGCGGCCCTTGGGGCCGATCGTCACCTTCACCGTGTCGGCAAGCTTGTTGACGCCGCGCTCAAGGGCGCGACGGGCGTCCTCGTCGAACTTCAGGATCTTCGCCATGGGAGCGGTTCAGCCCTCTCGGAATGGGGTGGAACGAACCGCGCCCCCGGACGCCCGGTGCGGGGTCAAGGGGCGCAGCTCAAAGCATCTGCTTCAGATACCTGGGGTGAATTACTTCTCGACGATCGCGAGCACGTCGCGAGCCGAGAGGACGAGGTACTCCTCGCCGTTGTACTTCACCTCGGTGCCGCCGTACTTGCTGTACAGCACGATGTCGCCGGTCTTGACGTCGAGCGGCAGACGCTCGCCGTTCTCGAAGCGGCCCGGGCCCACGGCCAGGACGACGCCCTCCTGGGGCTTCTCCTTGGCGGTGTCCGGAATGACCAGGCCAGAGGCGGTGGTCTGCTCGGCGTCGAGCGGCTGGACCACAATGCGGTCCTCGAGCGGCTTGATGGCAACCTTGGAGCTGGTGGTCGTCACGATCCGACCTCCCCCTTCGGAGATCTCACGGGGTTAACTGTCTGAGGTGGCGACCAGGTGGATCCGTCGTCGCGGGTGCCGGACCTGCCCGTCGCTGTGTTGGCACTCTCCAGTGGGGAGTGCCAGAGCCGAGACTATGACCGCGATTAGCACTCGGTCAAGCGGAGTGCCAATTCATCGCTCCGTGGCGTGACGGGACGGACCCTTCGCGCCTCCTCGCACCTCTTCGCGTCCACCGCCGCCCGTACCGTCTCGACCGGGGTGGGGTGAGGGCTCACCCGTTCCGCCGCCTTCCGGCCGAGCCGCTCGATCGGATCGACGGAGGAGGCGCAGGCGGGCAGGGCAAGGAGCGCCCCGGTCACGGCGAGGGCGGCGACGCACCGGCGTGCACCCGTGCTCACACGTAGTCCTCGAGCTTCGCCACCGCGTACCCCTTGGACGTGATCACGTTCATCACACGGCGGATCATGTCCGGCATGGTGCCCTTCCAGTCCTCCTTGCCCCGGAAGTGGGTGAGCACGATGTCGCCGGGGTGCAGGTCCCGGTCCCACTCGCGCCACTCCATGTGGTCGGGGAAGGCCTCGGCGGACCAGAGGGGGACGGCCTTGACGCCGCAGGACTTGGCGGCGCGCAGGGTGTCCTCGTTGTAGTTGCCGTACGGCGGGCGGAAGAGCGGGGGCCGCTTGCCGAAGCGCTTCTCCATGATGTCCTGCATGCCGCAGATCTCGCGCTTCTGCTCGCTGTACGAGAGTCCGGGCATGTAGCGGTGGTTGAGGGTGTGGTTGTGCAGGGAGACCCCGGACTCCTCCGACTTCTGCATCCTGGCGAAGTAGCCGTAGTCGTCCTTGACGAGGTAGTTGCTGAGGAAGGCGCTGTACGGGATCCGCAGCTCCGTCATCATCTTCAGCAGCTGGGGGTCCTTCTCCGCGCCGTCGTCGATCGTCAGGAAGACGACCTTCTGCTTGGTCGGCACGGTGGTGAAGACGGGCGGCAGGCCCTCGCCGTCGGTCTCGAACCCCTTGCGGGTGGTGATCTTCGGTTTGACGGCGGGCGGGGCGGGCGCGTCGAGCGGGGGTTTGGCGAGGCCCCACTTCCTGGCGGCGAGCACACGGGCGGCCCGCTGCGCGCGGACCTTCTCGGCGTAGGCGCTGAGGGCGGCGGAGGCGGCGCCCTGGGCCTTCTGTCCGGCGGCGGGGGCGGGTGCGCTGCGCTCGGGTTCGGCGCTGCCGGCGCAGGCCGTGGCGGCGGAGGCGAGCGCGGCCACGGCGAGCGCCGCTCCGAGCGTACGGCGGGAGCGGTGCGCACCTCTTGCCATCATCTGGTCCTTTTGTCGTACGAGCTGCATGGCGCCGCATCCTGTCAGCGCGGGAGCCCCTCCGGGCCGCGACACCGCCGTGCGGCCCCCACCGTCCCCCGGCCGGCCCACAAGCCCACAGGGCCCAGAATGGGACGGGTGACCGACCTCGCCTCCTTCGCCGCCCTGCTCACCCCCGAGGGGCAGACGCTCCTCGCCGCCCTGCGCGACTACGACCCCGCCCAGGAGCTGGCGGTCGCCTCCCGGCTGCGCCGCGACCACCCCGCCGAGCTCGTCAGCGCGGCCCTCGGGCAGGCGCGGCTGCGGCAGCGGGCGGTGGCGAAGTTCGGAGCGGAGGACGCGTACCGGATGTACTTCACGCCCAACGGCGTCGAGCAGTCGACCCGCGCCTCGGTGGGGACGTACCGGGCGGCCCGGCTCAAGGCGATGGGCGTCCGCAGCGTCGCGGACCTCTGCTCGGGGATCGGCGGCGACGCGATCGCCCTCGCCCGCGCCGGGATCTCCGTCCTGGCCGTCGACCGGGACCCGCTGACCGCCGAGGCGGTCCGGGCCAACGCGGCGGCGCTGGGCCTCGCGGACCTGATCGAGGTCCGCTGCGCCGACGTCACGGAGATCGACACCGCCCCCTACGACGCGGTCTTCGTCGACCCGGCACGGCGCGGCGGCCGGGGCAGGATCTTCGACCCCGAGGCGTACTCCCCGCCGCTGTCCTGGGCGATCGAGGCGGCCCGCAGGGCCCCGCGCGCCGCACTCAAGATCGCGCCGGGGATCCCGCACGAGGCGGTGCCGGAGGAGGCCGAGGCCGAGTGGATCTCGGACGGCGGGGACGTGAAGGAGGCCGTGCTCTGGTTCGGCACGGAGCCGGGCGCCCGCCGGGCCACCCTGCTGCCCTCCGGGACCACCCTGACGGGCCGGGGGCTGCCGGACCCGGCGGTCCGCCCGGTCGGCCGCTACCTGTACGAGCCGGACGGCGCCGTCATCCGGGCGCACCTGGTCGCCGAGGTGGCCGAGGAGCTGGACGGCGGCCTGATCGACGAGACGATCGCCTACGTCACGGCGGACGCCCTCACCCCCACCCCGTACGCCGCCGCCTACGAGATCACCGACGAACTCCCCTTCAACCTCAAGAAGTTGAAGGCCCTGCTACGGGAGCGCGAGGTCGGCACCCTCACGGTGAAGAAGCGCGGCTCGGCGGTCGAACCGGAGGAGATCCGCCGCAAGGTGAAGCCGAAGGGCCCCAACGCGGCGACCGTCCTGCTCACTCGGGTCGCGGGAGCCCCGACGATGCTGATCGGCCGGCCCGCGAACAAGCCCTAGGGGACACTCACGCTCATGGCACTGCACCCGGAAGGCATGTTCACCAGCGGCCCGCTCGCCCACCTCGCCGCCCTGGCCGCAGGCCCCGACCCGCTGGAGTGGCAGGTCCTGCGCCTCAGGCGGGTCCTGCGCCTGAACCACTGGGACGCGGCCTGGCGGGAGACCCCGCAGAGGCTCGCCTCCCAACTGGACTACCTGTCCACGGCTTTCACCGAGGAGTTCTTCGCGACCTGCCCGGAACAGACCCGCCACACCTGGCGGACGGCGGCGGGCGCGAAGGACATACCGGCGTTCATGACGGACCTCGCGACCCTGCTGCGCCTCGCGGACCGCGAGGGCGACGCGCCGTACGAGGACGTCCCCCTGTCCGCGTGGGAGGTACGGGCGCAGTTCCCCCTCCTGCTGTCCCTGGACGGCTGGGCGTACGACGGCGAGCACGCCTCGTACGAGGAGAGCCTCCGCGCCTTCATCGAGGCGGAACACCCCTTCTGCTCCCACGAGTTGATCCCGCGCCTCACCCAGGCCCTGGAGGCCAGGACGCTGTGCGCGCAGTCCCCGGCCTTCGCGGCGTCCTTCGCGCGGCTCGCCCCGACGGCGACCCCCGAGACCCTCGACGTCCTCGCCCGCCTCACCTTCGCCCATCTGACGGAGCACCATGGCTGACCTCCTGCACGACGAGCCCTTCGCCGAACTCCTCGGGCAGGCCGACCAGGCGGTCGTCAGCGCCGACGGACAGTGGCTCGCGGCCAGCGCGTGCTGGGACCGGCACAGCCGCGTGGCCGTCTACCGCGCCGCCGACCTCTCCTGCGCGCACCTCCTGACGTTCACCGAGGAGGCCGAGCCGATCGCCTTCCACCCCACGCTCCCGCTCCTCGCCATCGGCCTCGACAACGGCGACGAGTACGTCCGCGCGGGCGGCCTCACCCTCCTCGAAGCCGACACCGGTCACCGCGTCGACTTCACCGACCCCGGCCGGGGCATCGACCTGGTCCGCTGGCTGGACCCCCGCACGCTCGAACTCACCTTCCGCGCCGTGGACATGCACGACGAGTACGTCCACCACGTCTCCCGGCCCACCGCCGTCCGCGACGACTGGCGCGCCCTCGCCCCCGACGCCCTGGACCTGACCGCCCTCGACGGCCCGGTGCTCGACCAGGTCACGTACCCGGACCCGGGATCCCCCCTGACACTCCTCCAGCCGTTCGCCGCCCGGGCGGGCAGGCACTGCACCGGCACCTCGGCCGGCCACATCCTGCGCTACTGAGCCCGCCTCAGCAGCAGCGCCCTTTCCCGCTCGTTCCGGGTGAGGGAGGCCGCACGTACGAACTCCGCCCTCGCCTCCTCCGTACGGCCGAGGCGGGCGAGCAGGTCGCCGCGGACGCTCGGCAGCAAGTGGTAGCGGGCCAGGGCCGGTTCGTCGGTGAGGGCGTCGACGATGCGCAGGGCGGCCTCGGGGCCCTCGGTCATCGACACGGCGACCGCCCTGTTCAGTTCGATCACCGGGGACGGGGTCAGGGTGCCGAGGCGGGCGTACAGCGCGGCGATGGTGGGCCAGTCCGTCGCCTCGTACGACGCCGCCCGCGCGTGGCAGGCGGCGATCGCGGCCTGCAGGGCGTACGGCCCGTAGGAGCGCCCGTCCCCGGCCCGCGCGAGAGCGGCGTACCCGCGCCGCACGAGGAGCCGGTTCCAGCGGCTGCGGTTCTGGTCCGCGAGGAGCACCGGCCGCCCGTCGGGGCCGGTCCTGGCCGCCGTGCGGGACGCCTGGAGTTCCAGGAGGGCCGCGAGGCCGTGCACCTCGCTCTCGTCCGGCATCAGGGCGGCCAGGCCCCGGGCCAGGCGCAGCGCGTCCTCGCACAGGCCCGGCCGCAGCAGGTCGTCGCCCGCGGTCGCCGCGTACCCCTCGTTGAAGATCAGGTAGATGATCTCCAGGACCGAGTCGAGGCGGGCCGCCCGGTCCACCCCGTACGGCACCTCGAACTCGACGCCCGCCTTCGCGAGCGCCCGCTTGGCGCGGGTGATCCGCGCCGCCACCGTCGGTTCCGGTACGAGGAAGGCGCGGGCGATCTCGTCGGTCCGCAGCCCGCCGACGAGCCGCAGCGTGAGCGCCGCCCGCGCGTCGGCGGAGAGCACCGGGTGGCAGGTGGTGAAGACGAGCCGGAGCACGTCGTCGTCGATGTCGCCGGGGCCGGACGGCTCGGGGTCGTACGACTCCTCCGAGAGCGTCCGGCCCACCTCGGCGAGCTTCCGCGCGTACGTCTCGCGCCGCCGCACGAGGTCGACGGCCCGGTGCTTGGCGGTGGCCGTCAGCCAGGCTCCCGGGCGCTCCGGGACCCCTGACTCCGGCCACTGCTCCAGGGCGGAGACGAGCGCGTCCTGGGCGATCTCCTCGGCGATGCCGACGTCCCTGACGATCCGCGCCACCGTGGCGATGATCCGCGCCGACTCCATCCGGAAGACCGTCTCCAGCGTGCTCTCCACCGACACCGTCACGGTTCACATGACAGCACGGCGCGGGTCAGCCTTGCGGCATCTCCTCGACCTCGCGGACCTCGAGGCCGACCTTCCAGTGCGGCGGGTGCACGGCCAGGAACCGCTTCCCCCACTCGACGGCCTCGGCCATGTCCTTGCACTGGAGCATCGCGTAGCCGCCGACGACCTCCTTGGTCTCGGTGAACGGGCCGTCCGTGAAGGACAGCTTCCCGTCCGACCAGGTGATCCGGGTGGCCTCGGCGGTCGGCCGGAGCCCGGCCGTGTCCACCATGGCGCCGGCCTTGGTGATCTCCTCGAAGAGGGCGCCCATGCGCTCCTCGAAGCCGGGGTCGGCGCTTGCCATGTCGATGGTGTTCTCCTCGATGCGGACGAGGGACAGGAAGCGGGGCATGACGACTCCTCGGTGTGCGGTGGGCGGGGCCGTTCCCCGCCGTCCACACATACGTCGAACGGGATCCGTCCGCATCGACACCGCGCCCGGAGAATTTCCCGGACGCCCGGAGAATGCCTCAGACGTAGTCCTCCAGGCGGGCGACCGTGAAGCCCTGCTCCTGGATCTTCCGCAGCATCGTCGCCGTCATCTCCGTCATCGTCCGGCCCTTGAGCTCGGACGGGCCCCGGAAGTGGGCCAGGATGATGTCGCCGGGGTGCAGCTTCCGGTCGCCGCGCTGGTACTGCATGTTCTTGATCTGCATGGACTCGCGCCACAGCACGATCGCGTCGAGGCCGCACTCCCCCGCCGCCGCGCGCGTGGCCTCGTTCCAGTTGCCGTACGGCGGGCGGAAGAGCCGCGGGGTGGAGCCGTACCGCTCCTTGAGCTTCGTCTGCTGCCCGCAGATCTCCCGGCGCTGCGCCTCCGGGGAGAGGGTGCGCAGGTTGGGGTGGGTGAGGGTGTGGTTGGCGAGGCCGTGCCCCTGGGCCACGAGCGGCTCGAAGTACGCGTAGTCGGCGCGTATGGCCGCGTCCGTGAGGAACATCGTGACCGGGACCTTGAGGTCCTTCATCATCCGGACGAACCCGGGGTCCTTCTCGGCCCCGTCGTCGATCGTGATGAAGACGATCTTCTCGCGGGTGGGGATCTCGCTGATGACGGGCACCGGCCCGCCGGGCGGGCGGACGACCGGCTTGACCGCGGGCGGGGCGGGCGGGGCGGCGAAGGGCTTCAGGCCCCATCTCCGGTACGCGGCGGCCCCGGGCGCCTTGTCCTCGGCGGGCGGCTCGGCCGCGGGCGACGTCGTCTTCGCGGGAACCGGGGCGGGGGTCTGGGCGGCGGCGGGCTCCTCCACCGTGCAGCCGGTCACCAGGAGGGCGACGGTGGTCAGGGCCGCCCACAGCGCGATGGTCTTCTTCACGCGCTGTGGGATGGCCGAGACGGTCGAAAGGTTGCTCTATTTTCGGGCGGGAATCGCTTACTCGACCGATTCGAAGCGCCAGCGATGGACCGGACGGGTGATCAGCTCCGCGTCCGGCTCCGGCAGCTCGGGCAGCTCGGCGTCAAAACCGTCCGCCTCCCACCAGGTCAGGACCAGCACCCGGTCCTGCGGCGCCCGGAGGAGCTCCCGGCGGACCGGCTCCCGGGCCAGGACCTGCGCCCGCGCCCACTCCAGGAGCTCGGCGCCCCGGCCCTGGGCGGCCCTGGCCTCCCACATGAGCGTGAGCCTCACGAGTACAGGTTCTCCCTGCTGACCTCGTGCACGTGGTCGTGGTCATGGGCGTGCGCCCCGGGCACGTGCGGGTCCGTCACCGGCAGCGAGGAGTCCGCCGACAGCTCCAGGTCGGAGGCGGCCCTGTTGCGGGCGACCATCTCGGAGCCGAGGGCCGCGACCATCGCGCCGTTGTCCGTGCACAGGCCCGGACGCGGCACCCGCAGCCGGATCCCGGCGCGCTCGCAGCGCTCCTGGGCGAGGGCCCGGAGCCGCGAGTTGGCGGCGACGCCGCCGCCGATCATCAGGTGGTCGACGCCCTCGTCCTTGCAGGCCCGGACGGCCTTGCGGGTGAGCACGTCGACGACCGCCTCCTGGAAGGACGCGGCGACGTCCCGTACGGGCACCTCCTCGCCGGCCGCCCGCTTGGCCTCGATCCAGCGGGCCACGGCCGTCTTGAGGCCCGAGAAGGAGAAGTCGTACGCGGGGTCGCGGGAGCCGCTGAGACCGCGCGGGAAGGCGATCGCCGCCGGGTCGCCCTCCTTGGCGAGCCGGTCGATGACCGGTCCGCCGGGGAAGCCCAGGTCGAGGACGCGGGCGATCTTGTCGAAGGCCTCGCCGGCCGCGTCGTCGATGGTGGCGCCCATCGGCCGCACGTCGGAGGTGATGTCGGCGGAGAGCAGCAGCGAGGAGTGCCCGCCGGAGACCAGGAGGGCCATCGTCGGCTCGGGCAGCTTGCCGTGCTCCAGCTGGTCGACGCAGATGTGCGAGGCCAGGTGGTTGACGCCGTAGAGCGGCTTGCCGAGGGCGTAGGCGTACGCCTTGGCCGCGGAGACGCCGACGAGCAGGGCGCCCGCGAGGCCGGGTCCGGCGGTGACGGCGATGCCGTCGAGGTCCTTCGCGGAGACCCCGGCCGTCTTCAGGGCGCGCTCGATCGTCGGGACCATGGCCTCCAGGTGGGCGCGGGAGGCGATCTCGGGGACGACGCCGCCGAAGCGGGCGTGGGTGTCGACGCTGGAGGCGACGGCGTCGGCGAGGAGGGTGGTCCCGTGGACGATGCCGACGCCGGTCTCGTCGCAGGAGGTCTCGATGCCGAGTACCAGCGGTTCGTCAGCAGCCATCAGATCTCAGTCCCAGTTCCTTGAACGATCAGTCGCATCACGAGCGCGTCGACATTGCCCGGCTGGTAGTAGCCGCGCCGGAACCCGATGGGCTCGAAGCCGAAGCGCTCGTAGAGCTTCTGGGCCCGGGTGTTGTCCACGCGCACTTCGAGGAGGACCTCCTCGCACTCGAAGGCGGTGGCCTCCTTCAGCAGGTCGGTGAGGAGCCGGGCGCCGAGACCCGTGCCCCACTGGTCGCGGGAGACGGCGATCGTCTGGACGTCGCCGAGTCCGCCGGCGGCGGCGAGCCCTGCGTACCCGACGAGCCGGCCGTCCGCCGGGTCCTCCGCCACCACGTAGTGGCGGGTGGCCCTCGGTCCCCTGGCGTGCGCGAGCTCCGACCAGAACATCCCCTCCGACCAGGCGTCCTCGGGGAACAGCTCGGCCTCCAGAGCGAGCACCGGCTCGATGTCCCACCAGCGCATCTCGCGCAGCACGGCGGCCTCGGTCGCGGCGCTCACTTGGGGGTGACCACCTTGTAGTTCTTCGGCACCTGCGCGTCGGGGCGGCGCAGGTACATCGGCAGCGGGTCGAGGAAACCGCCCTCGCCCGCCTTCAGCCTCTCGGCGGCGAGCCCGGCGAGCGCGGCGGCCGACTGGTGCTCGGGCTCGCGGGCGTCCGGGAAGGCCTCGGGGTAGAGGAGGGCGCCCGCGCCGACCACGGGGAGGCCGGCGAGCGAGGCGGCGATGTCGGCGGGCCGGTCGACGGCCGCGTCGGTCACGCGGGTGCGGGAGTCCTCGTACCGCGCCCAGTAGACCTCCTTGCGGCGCGCGTCCGTCGCGACGGCGAAGGGCTCGTCGATCCCGGAGGCGTACGCGAGGCCGTCGAGGGTGCACAGGCCGTGCACCGGCACGCCGAGCGCGGACGAGAAGGCCGCGGCCGTGACGAGGCCGACGCGGAGCCCGGTGTACGGGCCGGGGCCGACGCCGACGACGATCCCGGTGACCGCGTCGAGTCTCAGGCCCGCGTCGGCGAGGACCCGGTCGACGGCGGGCAGCAGCAGCTCCCCGTGGCGGCGGGCGTCGACCTGACTCGACGCGGCGACGACGGCCTCGCCGTCGTGGAGGGCGACGGTGACGGCGGGGGTGGCGGTATCCATGGCGAGCAACAGCACGCGAACAGCCTACGGCTCCCGGGCACGCTGCCCCGAACCTCGGGCGGGCGGCTGCTACCGTCACCCTTCGATACGTACGTACGAGAGGTGGGCACGGTGGCTAGGAGCAGCTCGGGATTCGTGGCCGGGCTCACGGCGGCGGCCATTGTCGCGGTCGGCGTCCTCGCCTACCAGGCCTCGGCGAACGCGCCGGCCGATCTGTCGGTGAAGCCGCGGACGCCGGGCACGGCCGCCCCCTCGGTCTCGCCGAGCGGTGGCCCGAAGCAGCCGGCCAAGGACCCCCTCGCCGTCCCCGCGAACTCGGGCACCGGGGAGCGGGTCGTGTACTCGCTCGCCGACCGCCGGGTGTGGATCGTGGACGGGAAGGGCAAGGCGACCCGGACGTTCGCGGTGTGGCCGAGCACGGTCGACCCGGTGGCCGGGACGTACCGGGTGACCTCGCGCTCGGGTTCGGTGCGCGGTTCGGACGGGGTGCAGATCGAGCACGTGGTGCGGTTCGCGACGGCCGAGGACGTGGCGATCGGCTTCAGCGCGGCGGTCGACGGCTCGACGCCGTCGCCGGACCCGGCCCGGAAGACCGGCGGCATCCGGATGAAGCGGGCCGACGGGGACGCGATGTGGACGTTCGCGGTGATCGGCGCGAAGGTCGTCGTCGTCGCCCAGAGCGCCTGAAGCGCAGCACCTGAAGCGGCCTGAGGCGCCCGGAGCGCCTAGGCCGCTTCGTCGCGTACGGGTTCCTCTTCGGCCTCGGCCTCGGCCGGCGGCGGGGTCGACAGGGCCCGGGCAGCCGCGCAGGACGCGAGCAGCTCACTCATCGAGACGTGGTCCCGGACGGGTTCCGCGCGTTCGGGCGTCGCCATGCATGCCTCCCGTAGGTTAGGTACACCTAACCAGCTCGTGCATCCATGTGACCACGGCTCGTGCGACCCACGCAACACCTTCCCGACACGTTGTCGGAACCTACGTACGTACGGCTCAGAACAGATCGAGGTCCTCGCCCGCCCAGCGCGCCCCGACCCCGCGCAGCACGACCGTGCGCCGGTCGTCGTCGGTGTCGCCGGTCACCCGGTGGATGAGCAGGTGCAGCCGGTCGTCCGTCAGGTCCTCGACCTTGCCGTCGCCCCACTCGACGACCACCACGGACTCGGGCAGCGAGACGTCCAGGTCGAGGTCCTCCATCTCGTCGAGCCCGCCGCCGAGCCGGTACGCGTCGACGTGGACCAGGGCCGGACCGTCGACGAGGGACGGGTGGACGCGGGCGATGACGAAGGTCGGGGAGGTCACGGCCCCGCGCACGCCGAGGCCCTCGCCGAGGCCACGGGTCAGGGTCGTCTTCCCGGCGCCGAGCTCACCGGTGAGCATGACGAGGTCGCCGGGCCGGAGGATCTTCGCGAGCCGGCGGCCGAGCTCCTGCATCTGCTGCGGGGAGTCGACGGAGAGGGTGGCGCCGGAGACGTGCGGATGTGTGCCGGGGGCGGGCGGATGCGCTGCTTCCATGCCTTGATTTTCGCAGGGAATCCCGGGCCTCGAGTCCAGCAGCTGTGAACCTCGGACGGGTGATCTTCGGCGAGTGGCGACTGGTCGCCGGAACAACCGTTACCGCCTGTAGCTCGCACTACGGTAGCGACGAGGGGTGGGTCGGGGTGATTCGTGCGTACAAGTTCCTGATGCGGCCCACCGTGGGTCAACAGGTCGCGCTCGGCGACATGCTGAGAGATCACTGCTCGCTGTACAACGGAGCGTTGCAGGAGCGCCGTGATGCCTGGCGGCATGTGTCCAAGACGAGTGTCACGTACGGGACGCAGTCGGCCCAGCTCAGGGAGATCCGGGCGTTCGACTCAGAGCGGCAAGGTCGATGGTCGTTCTCCTCGCAGCAAGCCACCCTGCGTCGACTCGACAAGGCGTTCGCCGCGTTCTTCCGCCGGATGAGGTCCGGAGACGTCCCCGGCTACCCACGTTTTCGCGGAACGAACCGGTTCGACACTGTCGTCTTCCCCAGGGACGGGGACGGCTGCCGGTGGGACTCCACCCCGCACGCCCCCGTCACCCGCGTCCGCTTCCAGGCGTCGGGCACGTCAAGGTCAACCGGCACCGACTGGTCGTCGGCAAGGTCAAGACGGTGTCAGTGAAGCGCGAGGACCGCCGCTGGTACGTGGTCCTCACCGCTGAGCAAACCGTGCCAGAGCCGCTGCCCGCGACCGGCTCTGCGACCGGAATCGATCTGGGCATTGCCAATTTTCTTGCCGACTCAAACGGCAGATTCGTTCCCAATCCCCGCCACGGCCGTAAGGCAGCCGCAAAGCTCGAAGCCGCACAGCAGGCCCTCGCCCGGTGCAGGCGCGGCAGCAAGCGGCGCAAGAAGGTCGTCGCGAAGATCGGTGATCTGCACCGCAGGATTCGTCGGCAACGACTGGACCATGCGCACAAGGCCGCACTCGACCTCGTGCGGGAACACGACCTCATTGCGCACGAAGACCTCAAGATCCGCAAGATGAGCAGGGCCCCCGCGCCAATGTCGGACCCCGAGAGGCCGGATGCCTTCCTGCCCAACGGAGCCACCGCCAAGGCCGGGCTGAACAAATCGATCGCCGACGCCGGATGGGGGGTGTTCCTGACGATCCTGCACGCCAAGGCTGAGAGCGCCGGACGGGAAGTGATCGCCGTCGACCCCCGCAACACCTCCCGAACCTGCCCTGAATGCGGGCACGTCTCAGCGGAGAACCGGCCCACCCAGGAGCGGTTCCACTGCACCGCCTGCGGCCACAGCGCGCACGCGGACACCGTGGGCGCCCTGAACGTACTTCGGGCCGGGCTGGCCCGTCGCGAAGCCCCAGTGGCCCAGCGAGAAGCCTCGGCAGCCCCGCCGGGGAGGAGTCACACGAGCAAACCTAGCGCGTACGGAAGCCCTCCCCGGCCGGGACGACACCGGCCCGCACCAGCAGGTCGGCGAGCCGGTCGGTGACCGCCTCCGGGTGCTCCAGCATCACCAGATGGCCCGCGTCCGGGACGATGACCAGCTCCGCGTCCGGCAGGAGCGCGGCGATGGCCTCGGTGTGCGAACTGGGGGTGACCAGGTCGTTGTCCCCGGCGAGCGCGAGCACCGGCAGCTCGCCGAAGGCGGCGAGGGCGGCGGCCTTGTCGTGCTCGGCGAAGGCCGGGTAGAAGGCGGCGACGACGTCGATCGGGGTCGACTCGATCATCCGCTCGGCGAAGCGGGCGACCGCCGGGTCCACGTCCTTCGAGGCGAACGAGTACTTCTTGATCAGCCCGGCGAAGAGGTCGGCGGTGGCCCGCCGCCCGCGCTCGACCAGCTCCGCCTGGGAGCCGAGGGCCCGCAGGACGCCCGGCAGGACCCGCCGGACGGCGTTGACGCCGGCGAGCGGCAGCCCGTACGTGACCTCCCCGAGCTTCCCCGCCGAGGTGCCGACGAGGGCGACGCCGACGACCCGGTCGCGGATCAGCTCCGGATACTGCTCGGCGAGCGCCATCACCGTCATGCCGCCCATCGAGTGCCCGACGAGGACGAGCGGCCCCTCGGGCGCCGCGGCGTCGAGGACGGCCTTGAGGTCGCGGCCGAGCCGCTCGATGGAGACGGGCACCCCGTCGGTCCCGGCCTGGGAGACCCCGTGCCCGGAGCGGCCGTGGCTGCGCTGGTCCCAGTGGACGGTGCGGACGAGCCCGCGCAGGGCAGCCCGCTGGAAGTGCCAGGAGTCCTGGTTGAGGCAGTAGCCGTGGCTGAAGACGACGGTGACGGGGGCGGGTTCGCGGCGGCCGAAGAGCCTGCGCCGACGGGCCGGCGGGGCATCCGCCTCGACCTCGTCCACCTCGTAGTACAGAACGGTCCCGTCGTCGGCGAGTGCCCGGCCCGGGGTGCCGCGCAGACCGCCGTACGGGCCGGTGGCGTCCAGGGCGAGCCGCGCCTTCTGCCGTACGGACCGGCCGACGGTGAGCCGCTCGACGGCGACCCCGGCGGCCGCGCCGGCGGCCAGGACGCCTATCGCGGCACCGGCGAACCCGGCACGCCGCCAATTGCTGCCGCTCGACTCCGCCATGGCGGGCTACTCCCCCAGGTAGACCCGCGGGACGCGCGCCCCGATCCGGGTGACGATCTCGTACGCGATGGTGTCGGCCGCCACCGCCCAGTCCTCGGCCGTCGGCTCGCCCCGGTCGCCGGGGCCGAAGAGCACGGCCTCGGTGCCGGGCTCGGGGGTGTCCCCGCCGAGGTCGACCACGAACTGGTCCATGGCGACGCGTCCGGCGACGGTACGGACCCGGTCGCCGACGAGGACGGGCCCGCGCCCGGAGGCGTGCCGGGGAACCCCGTCGGCGTACCCGAGCGGGACCAGCCCGAGGGTGGTCTCCCCTTCCGTGACGTAGTGGTGCCCGTAACTCACGCCGTGCCCGGCGGGGACCTGCTTCACCAGCGCGACGCTCGCCTTGAGCGACATGACGGGCCGCAGGCCGAGCTCGGCGGAGGTGCCGAGCTCCGGGCTCGGCGAGACGCCGTACATCGCGATGCCGGGCCGGACCAGGTCGAAGTGGGCCTCGGGCAGCGTGAGGGTGGCCGGCGAGTTCGCGATGTGCCGGACCTCGGGGCGCACGCCCGCCTGCTCGGCGTGGTCCAGCATCGAGCGGAAGACGTCGAGCTGGGCGGCGATGGACGGGTGGTGCGGCTCGTCGGCGCAGGCGAAGTGCGACCAGAGGCCGGTCACCTTCACGAGCCCGTCGACCTCGGCCTTGAGCGCGGCCTCGACCAGCTCGGGCCAGTCGGCGGGCTGGCAGCCGTTGCGCCCGAGGCCGGTGTCGGCCTTGAGCTGGATGCGGGCGGTGCCGC
This sequence comes from Streptomyces sp. NPDC002825, assembly GCF_040295385.1. NCBI lineage: Bacteria > Bacillati > Actinomycetota > Actinomycetes > Kitasatosporales > Streptomycetaceae > Streptomyces > Streptomyces sp. NPDC002825. The sequence goes on along the minus strand of NZ_JBEOVH010000040.1, from coordinate 3,126 downwards.
CGGTGCGGCGCGCGGCCTCGATCACCTCGCCCAGGGCCCACATCCCGCTCACGGACATGTCGAGCCCGGCCTCGATGCCCTGGTCCCAGGGGTCACCGGGGGTCCAGAGCCAGCACATGACGGGAACGTCCGTGATCCCGGCGGCGCGCAGCGCGAGCGCCTCGTGCGGGGTGGCCGTGCCGAGCCAGTCCGCGCCCGCGTCCAGGGCGGCGCGGGCACAGCGCAGGGCGCCGTGTCCGTACGCGTCGGCCTTGACCACGGCCATGATCCGGACGTGGGGGGCGACACGGGCGCGCAGCGTGCGGACGTTCGCACGCAGCGCGCCGAGGTCGATCTCGGCGCGGGCCCTCGGGGGCGGAGGTGTCTCAGTCATCGCGCCCAGTCTCTCAGGTGTCAGCTGCCGGGCCGCTTTCCCCAGATGTAGACCCGGTCACCCTTACGGAGGACGTCCCAGAGTTTCCGTGCGTTCCCGTGGCTGAGATTGACGCAGCCACGGCTGCCGCCGGGCGTGGCGATCTGCCCGTAGACGGCGTGGAAGGCCTGGCCGCCGCTGAAGAACTGGGAGTACGGCATGGGGGTGTCGTAGATGGACGACCAGTGGTCCTTGTGGCGCCAGTAGACGGTGTGCCAGCCCGTACGGGTGGCGTACCCGGGCCGCCCACTGCGCATGTTGACCACCCCGTACGTCACTTTCGTCCCCTTCCGTACCCACATGAGCTGACGGTCGAGGTCGACGCAGGCGACGGCGTACTTCTTCACGGGGCAGCGCCGGCCCGGGTCGAGGTTCTTCCGGGCGGCGAGCAGCTCGGCGCGGGCCCAGGTGACGGGACCGGCGTAGCCGGCGGCCGGCTTGATCTTCTCCTTCACCTGGAAGGCGCGGATGGCCCGGCAGTCGGCGGCGGACTGCCTGCCGTCGACGGGCAGCCCCAGGAGCCGCTCGACCCGCCGCTGATGGATGCTCGCCTTGGCGGTGCAGGCGGCTCCGACGGCGCTGCGGGGCAGGTACTCGACGAGTTCGTCGACCTGCTCCTCGGGCTCGGGTACGGGGACGCCGTCCTCCTCCTCGCGCAGGGGCGGCAGCACCTGATCGGGCGTGTCCATCGGGTACTCGGCCCGCCCGCCGCCGACCACTCCGGGCACGAGGGGGTCTTCGGCGGACGGGGGCGCCTCACGGCCGGAGGGGGTGACGGGGGGCGGGGCCTCACGGCCGGAGGGGGCTGGCGGGGCGGCAAGCGGCGCGGCCTCACGGCCGGTGGGGGCGGCGAGGGCGACGGGTCCGCACGCGAGGGAGGCGACGAGGACGAACAACAGGGGCGCGGTACGGCTTCTCCAACTGGTCACCCACCCACCCAATCCGCCGCCCGCCGGACGGGCGCGCGGGAACCCACGGCTGGGCGAACGGGGTTGGCCCGAGTGGGGTAGGCGCCGGTTCTCACGAACCGCCCGCCGTCACGTCCCGCCAGGCGCCCCGCAGGGAGTCCGCCACCTCCGTCGCCGTCACCGGTGCGCCGCCCTCCGACGCCCGCCGTGCGGCGAGCCCGTGGAGGTAGGCCGCGCAGGAGGCCGCGTCCAGGGCCGGGAGGCCGGCCGCGAGGAGGGAGCCGGCGAGACCGGAGAGGACGTCGCCGCTGCCGGCCGTGGCGAGCCAGGAGGTTCCGGTCGGGTTGACCCGTACGGGACCGGTCCCGCCCGCCCCGCAGACCACCGTCGTCGAGCCCTTGAGCAGGACGGTCGCACCGAAGCGGGCCGCCAGTTCGCGGACGGCGGCGAGCCGGCCGGCCTCGACCTCCTCCCGGGTGACGCCGAGCAGCGCGGCCGCCTCGCCCGCGTGCGGCGTGAGGAGGGTCGGAGCCCCGCGCCCCCGGACGGCACCGGGGTCGAGCCCCCGCAGACCGTCCGCGTCGACGAGTACGGGGACGTCGGAGGCGAGGACCTCCGCGACGGCGACCCCGGTGCCCGGGCCCTCCCCCAGACCGGGCCCCACGACCCACGCCTGGACGCGCCCGGCCTTGTCGGGAGGTCCGGGGTGCACCAGGGTCTCGGGGTGGGCGGCGATCACGGCGTCACCGGCGTGACCGACGTACCGCACGGCTCCGGCCCCGCCGCGCAGCGCGCCGGCGACGGCGAGCACGGCGGCGCCGGGGTAGCGGACCGACCCGGCGAGGACCCCGACGACACCCCGCCGGTACTTGTCGCTCTCGGCGCCCGGCGCGGGGAGCAGCCACGCCAGGTCCTCGTGCTGGAGGGCCTCCAGGTCCGGGACGCCCGGGAGGAAGTCGCCGAGACCGATGTCGACGAGCCGCAGGGCACCGGCGTACTCGCGTGCGGGGTCGACGAGCAGACCGGGCTTGTACGCGCCGAAGGTGATCGTCGCGTCGGCGGGCAGGGCCTCCCCGTTGACCTCGCCGGTGTCGGCGTCGACGCCGCTGGGCAGGTCGACGGCGACGACGACGGCGTCCGAACCGCGGGCGGCGCGGGCGACGGGGACGGCATCGGGGCGGAGCCCGCCGCGGCCTCCGATGCCGGTGATGCCGTCGAGGACGAGGTCGGCGCGGGAGAGGGCCTCGAACGGCTCGTCGGCTACGCGTCCGCCGGCGGCGTGCAGGGCGGCGAGCCCGGCCTCGTGCGCGCGCTCCCCGAGCAGGACGGCCGAGACGCCCGCGCCGCGGCGGGCGAGGCGGGCGCCGGCGTAGAGGGCGTCGCCGCCGTTGTCGCCGCTGCCGACGAGGAGGACGACCCGGGCGCCGTACACCCGGCCCTTCCCGAGCAGGGAACAGCAGGCGGCGGCGAGTCCGGCGGCGGCGCGCTGCATGAGGGTGCCTTCGGGGAGGCGGGCCATGAGGGCGGCTTCGGCGGCCCGGACGGTCTCGACGCGATAACCAGTACGCATACCCGAAGTCTGCCCGCGCCCGGGCCCGTTGTGGCCCCGCGCCCCGCCGTTGCGCGCATTTCCGCCGGGGCGGTGCCCACGCCCGTTGTGGGCAGGCGTTCCGCCGGGGCGGTGCCCACCCGCAACGGAACGGCGCCCACGCCCCGTTGTGGGCAGGCGTTCCGCAAGGGGCGATGGGGGTCCCCCCTGCTCGAGCGAAGCCGAGAGCTTGGGGGAGGGTGGGCACAACGGACGGC
>NZ_JBEOVH010000039.1:23151-70260 GCF_040295385.1 Streptomyces sp. NPDC002825 | reverse complement strand
AAACTACGGTGCTCAACCACCCGGATCACCAAACTCGTCCAGGCTGTCCTGACCCTTCATCTGACCAGCTCAGGGTAAGGATGGAAAAGGCTCACGGAAGCAGATCGCGGTACTGGAGAAGAAGACGGACCGGGTGTACACGGGTCCTCAGGCCCGGACCCTGCTCGGTCTTCCGGACGTGGAGACGCGCGTCAAGCCCGACCAGAACGACGACTTCACCATCTTCGTGCAGAGCACCAGTGTGAATCGGAAGCTGGTCCCGCAGACGCGACTTCTCGTCATGGTCTGACGAGGGAATCGTCTTTCAGGGAAATCGTCGTTCGGCGTCGAGATGCGCTGCGATACGTGAGATGGTCCGGGCGTTGTCCTCGAACAGATGGGCCTGCATGCCCACCGCCCGGGCCGCCTCCACGTTGACCGCCACGTCATCGATGAAGAGGCAGTTCTCCGGCCGTACGTCCAAGCTGGTGTACGCCGCCTCGAAGGCGAGCGGGTCGGGCTTCTCGATGCCGATCTCGTGCGAGTAGACGATCTGCTCGACGAGTTCGTCGAAGCGATAGAGCGCCGTCTCCCGCTCCCGCGCGCCGACGAGACTGTTGCTGAGGATGCCCAGCCGGCAGCGACCGCGGAGTGCTCGCACATGGTCGATCAGTTCGTTGTTCGGGGTCCCCAGGTACTCGGTCCAGAGATCGGCCATGAACGCCTCGACCTGGGGACCGTCGAGCGCCAGACGTGCCGCCACCTGCTCGTGCACCTGGCGCTCGCCGATCGTGCCGACGCTGCCGGCCTGCCACACGTCACGCATCCGCCGGCGCACGGTGCCGTGGGGCAGCGTCAGCCGCTGCTCCCACCGCTGCACCCATCCCGTGTCCGGCGTGAGCTCCAGCACGCCACCGATGTCGAAAATCACGCAGGTCTCGGACATACGCACTCCCCCGTCTTCGTTCCGGCCCCCACTCTCCCCACCCCCTCCGGCTCACGGTCAAGCGATCTCCGCGGCCTGTGACGCCCCTGTCGCAATCGCGGACCAGGTGCCGGTTTCGTACGCTGGCGGCATGCGCATGCGCCCCACTCTGAGCTGGATCCCCGACGAGGACCTGCCACCGGGTACGACGGACCTCGGGCCGGTCGCCGAGGCGCTCGGGGCCGGTGGTGTGCTGGTGCTCAGCGGGGCGGGGATCTCCACCGAGTCAGGTATCCCCGACTACCGGGGCGAGGGCGGAAGCCTCAGCCGGCACACCCCGATGACCTACCAGGACTTCATCGGCAGTGCCCAGGCCCGGCGCCGGTACTGGGCGCGCAGCCACCTCGGCTGGCGCACCTTCGGGCGCGCCCTGCCCAATGCCGGGCACCGGGCCGTCGCCGCCTTCGCCCGCCGGGGCCTGCTCTCCGGCGTGATCACCCAGAACGTCGACGGCCTGCACCAGGCCGCCGGCAGCGGCGGGGTCGTGGAGCTCCACGGCAGCCTGGCCCGGGTCGTCTGCCTGTCCTGTGGCACGTACAGTCCGCGCCGCGAGCTGGCCCGGCGTCTCGAAGAGGCCAACGCGGGATTCGAACCGGTGGCGGCCGGGATCAATCCGGACGGGGACGCCGACCTCACCGACGAGCAGGTCGCGGACTTCCGCGTGCTGCCCTGCGCGAACTGCGGCGGCATCCTCAAACCGGACGTGGTGTTCTTCGGCGAGGCCGTCCCGCCGCAGCGGGTCGAGCACTGCCGCAGGCTGGTCGGGGAGGCCGCGTCCCTGCTGGTCCTCGGCTCGTCACTCACGGTGATGTCCGGGCTGCGGTTCGTGCGTCAGGCGGCGGAGGCGGGGATCCCGGTACTGATCATCAACCGGGACCCGACCCGCGGCGACCGGCACGCCCTCACCCGTATCGCCCTCCCCCTCGGCGCGGCCCTCACCAGCCTCGCGGAGCGGCTGGGCGCCCCGGTCGGGGAGCAGGCCGGGTTCCGGGAGTGAGCAGTCGCGGGGCCGGCCGGGCTCGCCATGGCCTCGACTACCTCGCGGAGCTCTGGACGGGCTCCTGACGTGCGTCCCGGGCTTCCGGATGCGCTGGTTCACCGTCCCGGGCAGCGGCGCGCAGCGCCTGCTCGACCCTGCGGTTGCTGGTCATGGTCGCGGTGACGGTGGTCATGGCGAGGAGGAGGCCGGCGGCGGCGTAGAGCGGGGTGCGGACGTCATGGGCGGTGGCCAGCCAGCCGCCGAGGAAGGCGCCGAACGGGGCGGCGCACATGGCGAGCATGCGGGAGGTGGAGGCGACCCGGCCCATCAGGTGGGCGGGGACGATCGCCTGCCGGAGGGAGGGGGCGAGCACCATCGTGGCGCCCATGCCCGCTCCGCAGACGGCGAGCGCGAGGCCGGCGACGTACGGGTTCGGGGCGGCGGCAAGTCCCAGGACGGCGAGTCCCTCGACCGCGGCCGTACAGGTCAGTGCGGTGCCGGTGCCGAGTCGTCGGCCGAGGAAGGAGGCGACGCCGGCGCCGAGCAGCCCGCCCGTGGCCTCCGCCGTGAGGAGCAGGCCGAAGCCGAAGGTGCCGATACCGAGACGGTCGTGCGCGAAGAGGGCGAGTACGGTCTCGACGGCGAGGAAGGCGATGTTCCCGACCGCCGGGCGCAGCGCGAGCCCGAGCAGCAACTGGTCCCGGAAGACGTACGAGGCGCCGGCCCGTGCCTGCCGCAGCAGCGACTCACGGGCCTGCGGTACGGGACGGGGTGCGGCGGGCAGCGAGCGTACGAGCAGTGCGGACAGCGCGAACGAGAGCGCGTCGGCGAGCAGCGGAACGGCCCGTCCGAGCGCGAGCAGGGCACTGCCCGCGGGCGGCCCGGCGAAGCCGGACGCGGCGGTCTGGGTGCCGCGCATGCGGGAGTTGGCGCGCTCCAGGAGCGCGGGGTCGCGGCCGAGCAGGTCCGGTAGATAGGCCGTGGCGGCCGTGTCGAAGAACAGTCCGCCGAGGCCGAGGAGGAAGGCGACGGCGGCGAGCAGGGGAATGCTGAGCACGTCGAGGGCGGCCGCGGCCGCCGGTATCGCGAGCAGCAGCGCACGCGCCGCGTCCGTGACCCACATCGTGCGCCGGCGGTCCCAGCGGTCCACCAGCGCGCCGCCGAGCACCCCGAAGAGCAGCCACGGCAGCGTTCCGACGGCCGTGACGACGGCGAGCGCCATCGGATCCCGCGTCAGTGTCAACGCGAGCAGCGGCAGCGCGGCATGCGTCACGCCGTCGCCGAGCGAGGACACCGTCTGCGCGGTCCACAGCCGTCCGAACCCGGTCGGCAGCTTCCGTATGTCTGAGGTCACTTGGCCTCCCCGTCGGCCTGCGTGCGCGATGCCGGGTGGAACAGTGCGAAGACGAAGGACGCGTCCGGCAGCGACGCATCGGACAGCTCGCGGTACTCGTCCGCCAGTGCCTGCAGCCGCGCCCCCAGCTCCGCGAACTGCTCGTCGGTGAGCCGCAGATGCGCCATCCCCACGTGCCGCTCGGCATCCGCCGGCGCCGCCTCCAGGTCGGCCACCGCATGCCGCATCAGCACGTCCGGGCCTCCCTCGCCCGGATCGGGCAGCACGATGGACCGCGCGGCCATGGCGTAGTACCGCTCGGTGACGCCCCGCACCTTCCGCGTGCGCACCACCTTCACCAGGCCGGCCCGTTCGAGCAGCCGCACGTGGTAGCTGGAACTCCCCTTCGCGAGGCCCACGCGCTCGGCGATCTGCGTGATCGTCGCGGGCTCGAAGCGGAGCACGGCCATGATCCGGTGGCGCGTGAGATTGGAGACGGCGCGTAGCTGCTCGTCGGTGGTGACGTGGAACGTCTCTGGAAGCTCTTCGGTTGACATGCCCCCAATGGTCAACACTTCTTGACCATTGGGCAAGGGGGTTCCGCCACGGGTTCCGGAACCGACCGTTCCAGCACGCGTGCCCCAGGAACCGATCAAGGCCTCGGTGCCGGGGCCGTACCAGCTCACGGAGCCCGAAACGGAAGACGGATAACGCGGTTGACCTTGCCGGCACAGGCCCTAGCGTTAGCGCATGCTCACGACGACGCCACGGGTCGAACTCCACCCGCTCACCCTCTCCGACCAGGACGAGTTCTGCGCGCTCGTGCGGGCCAGTGCCGAACTCCACCATCCGTGGATGCAGCTGCCCGCGACCGCGGAGGACTTCCGGGCCTGGATGCACCGCTTCGACGACGGCAGCAACCTGGGCCTCCTGATCCGTGTGCGGGAGACCGGCGCGGTCGCGGGCTCGGTCAACATCAACTCGATCATCCGGGGCCGCTACCAGGGCGCGTCCATCGGCTACGCCGCCTTCGCCCCGTCCGCGGGGTCCGGCTACATGACCGAGGGCGTCGCCCTCGCCCTCCAGTACGCCTTCACCGAACTGCGCCTCCACCGGGTGGAGGCCTGCATCCAGCCGGAGAACAAGGCGTCCCTCGCCCTGGTCCAGCGGCTGGGCTTCCGCTTCGAAGGGGTTTCGCCGGACTACCTCTACATCGACGGAGAATGGCGGGACCACGAACGCTGGGCCGTCACCGCCCCCGCGCCGTGGACACCCGACCCGTCCCTTCCCGAGGTCTGAGGGACGCCCGGTCGCCTCACTCCTCGCCGGCCCGGGGACCGAGGAACGCGCGTACTCCCCTGAGCCGGGCGGCCGGCCGTCGCCTTCGCCGCACCGTACGGGCTGACCGGCGCCGACGAGCAGCCCGTCCTCACGTCCGGTCGGCCAGGAAGGCCGTCAGGTCGCGCAGTACGCGGTCCGGGTCCTCCCAGTACGCGACGTGGCCCACGCCCTCGTAGACGAGGAGCCGGGCGTCGGGGATCGTGTCGAGGATCGTCTGCTGGTCCTCGCGGGTCAGGACCGGGTCCTGGTCGCCCCACACGACGAGGGTGGGCACGAGGATGCCCGACAGGGTGGCGCGGAGGTCGGTCTCCAGAAGGCCGCGCAGGGTCTCGCGCCAGACGTGCGCCGGGGCTTTCAGGGTTTCGTCGACCATGGTCTGCAGGAAGCCGCGCCCCATGGGGGTCGCCGTCAGGCCGTCCACGAAGGATGCCGCGAGCGCCGGGTCCACGGGGTCCTTCAACTCGCTGACGGCTTGCCGGAATTCCTCCGCCTTCGGCTTGTCCGCGAGGGTCGCTGGGACGCCGAGCAGGACCAGGCCCGCGATGCGGTCCGGCCGGCGGCCGGCGACGATCCGGGCGTACACGCCGCCGCTGGATCCGCCCACCAGAACCGCTCGTCCGATGCCCACGCTGTCCATGAACGCGACCAGGTCCCCGGCGAAGTCCTCCGGCAGGTACCCCTCCTGCGGTTTCTCGGCGTCGCCGTGGCCGCGTTGGGTGGGGGCGTACGCGTGCAGCGCGGGCGGCATGCGGCGCAGCATCGGTTCGAACGTCCACCAGGAGTCCAGGTAGCCGTGCACGAGGACGAGCGGCAGGCCCCCTGGACGGCCGGCCTCCGCGTACGGAAGCGTCGGACGCCCCTCCCCCAGGACGGCGCTGTGTACGGCGACGGCGGCCATCGGCGGCCCTCCTCACCTCTCCTTCCTCCAGCATAGGAAGGAGGGCGACGGGGGGACACTCGGGGCATTGCGGAGGCTGCGGCCGAGCGGGTGCGCGAGGGGGCTCCTCAGCCTCGCGCCGCCGCCCTCTCGCGGACATGGCGGCGCAGGCCGTCGAGGGACACGTGCTCCAGGCTGTCCGCGAAGACCCGGTCCGGGCCCGGAGGCACCGGCAGCATCGAGGGGACGACGAGGACCGTGCAGCCGGCCGCGTCGGCCGAGGCTGCTCCGTCCGGCGAGTCCTCGACGGCCACGCACGCCGCTGCCGGAACGCCGAGCCGCTCGGCGGCCGTGCGGTACGGGTCGGGGTGCGGCTTGGTGCGCGCGGTGTCGTCGGCGGAGAGCGTGAAGGCGAACGGGACGTGCGCGAGCGCGCCGCCCACGACCGAGTCGACCACTGAACGGGGTGAGGCGCTGACCAGCGCGAACGGCAGTCCCGCCCGCTCCAGTTCGGCGAGGAGCCGGTCGGCTCCCGGGCGCATCGGCGCGCCCTCGTCGACGCGCTGCTGGAAGGCCGTGGTCAGCGCCGACGCGATGCCGTCCCGGTCGGGCGCGCCGGTGGCTCGTACGAGATGGGCGGCGGTGTCCTCGACGGCGCGTCCGACGACCGCGGGCGCGTCGGCGTCCGTCAGCCGGTGTCCGAGGCGTGCGGCGACCTCCTCCGTCGCCTGCCACCAGAGGACCTCGGTGTCGACGAGGGTGCCGTCCATGTCGAAGAGGACGGCGGCGAGCGGGCTCACCGCTCCGCCCGCGGCACGACGAGGACGGGGTGCGGGGCGAGGCCGACGGTGGCGCGGGTGCCCGGGGTGAGGTCGCCCGCGTCGCGCGACGGGAGGTCCGCCTTGACCGTCGTACCGCGGTGGTCGAGGTGGACGCGGGTGACGGAGCCGAAGAAGGAGGTGGAGACGATGACGGCCTCGCCCTCGGTGTCGGCGGTCACGGTGACGTTCTCGGGGCGGACGAGCACCTCGACGTCGCGGGTGGCGGGGACGTCTCCGTCGACGGGGAGTCGGCTGCCGGCCGCCTCGACGAGGCCGGAGTCCGTGAGGCGGCCGGGGAGGCGGTTCATGGTGCCGACGAACTCGGCGACGAAGGCGGTCGCGGGACGGCGGTAGAGCTCGGCGGGGGCCGCGCACTGCTCCAGCCTGCCGGCGTTGAGGACGGCGACGCGGTCCGCCATGGACAGCGCCTCCTCCTGGTCGTGGGTGACGAACACCGTGGTGATGCCGAGGGCGAGCTGGAGCCGGCGGATCTCCTCGCGCAGGCTGAGCCGGACCTTGGCGTCGAGCGCGGAGAGGGGCTCGTCCAGGAGCAGGACGCGGGGGCGCAGGGCGAGGGCCCGTGCGAGGGCGACGCGCTGCTGCTGGCCGCCGGACATCTGGTGCGGGTAGCGGCCGCCGTGCTCGGGCAGGCCGACCAGGTCGAGGAGTTCGCCGGCGCGGGCGTGGCGTTCGGCCGCCTTGGCCTTGCGGACGCGGAGCCCGAAGGCGACGTTGTCGCGGGCGGTGAGGTTGGGGAAGAGGCTGTACGACTGGAAGACCATGCCGGCGTCGCGGCGGTTGGCCGGGACGTGGGTGATGTCGGCGCCGTCCACGAGGACCTCGCCGGAGTCCGGTCGCTCGAAGCCGGCGAGGACCCGCAGGGCGGTGGTCTTGCCGCAGCCCGACGGGCCGAGGAGCGCGAGGAGTTCGCCGGGTTCGACGGTCAGGTCGAGGCCGTCGAGGGCGACGGTGGTGCCGAAGGCGCGACGCAGGCCGCGGAATTCGACGCGGGCGCCGGTGGCCGTGGTGGACTCGGTCCGTTCCGCTGTGGCTGAGGTCATGGGTCAGGACTCCTTGCGGGAGGTGCGGGGGGCTCCGGGCGTGCCGGTCTGGGCGGTTCCCGCCCGGGACAGGACGAGGAGCAGCAGCCAGGTGATGAGGAGGCTCAGGAGGGAGACGGCCACCGACATGCGGGCCTGGGCGCCGGAGATGGAGACGATCCAGACGGCGAAGGGCCGGAAGCCGAGGATCGAGGCGATGGTGAACTCGCCGAGGACGAGGGCGAGGGTGAGGAAGGCGGCGCCGGCGAGCGAGGAGCGCAGGTTGGGGAGGATCACCCGGAGCATGACGTACGGCCAGGACGCGCCGCAGTTGCGGGCGGCTTCGACGAGGGTCGGGACGTCGACGGCGCGCAGTCCCGCGTCGAGGGAGCGGTAGACGAACGGCAGGGCCATGACGGTGTACGCGAGGACCAGGACGAAGGGGAAGTCCTCGTTCTGGACGGCGAGGAACGTCTGGTAGAGCGGCGTCCGCGACAGGTGGTCGGGGCCCCAGCGCAGTACGGTGCTGATGCCGGTGACGAGCGCGATCGGCGGCACCACGAGCGGCAGCATGCACATGACCTCGACGACCGGCCGCAGGCGCGGCGCGCCGAGGCGGACCGCGACCAGGGCGGGCACGGCGAGCAGCAGGGCGAGCGCGATGGTGGCGGCGGCGAGGCCGAGGGAGAGCAGCAGGCTCTGGGTGAATCCGTCGGCGGACAGCAGGGCGGTGTACGCCTCGAAGGAGACGCCCTGGCCGGGGGTGTGCACGCTGAAGACGAAGGACGCGATCAGCGGGACGAGGAAGTACGCGCCCCCGAGGCCGAGGACGAGGCCGCGCCACAGGCGGGGGCGGCGCCGGGTCCGTACGGTGGCGGGCGGGGCGGCCGGCCGCCCCGCGGATCCGGGGGTGACGTCCGGGGCGGTGGGGGTCATCGCAGCCATCGGGCGCTCCTGCGCTGGAGGGGGAGGTAGACCGCCATGACCAGGCCGGCGATCAGGATCATGTCGAGACCGAGGGCGAGGGCCACGTTCTCCTGGCCGACGAGGACGTTGCCGGAGAGGGCGTCCGCGATCTTCAGGGTGACCAGGGGGACGGAGCCGCCGACGAGCGCGGCCGCGGTGGCGTGGGCGGCGAAGGCGCTGCCGAAGAGCAGCACGAACCCGCCGAGCAGGGAGGGCGCGAGGACGGGGATGCCGACGTGGCGCCAGTACTGCCATCCGCCGGCGCCGGCGTTCTGCGCGGCCTCCCGCCACTGGGGGCGCAGGCCGTCGAGCGCGGGCAGGATCACCAGGACCATGAGCGGGATGAGGAAGTACAGGTAGACGACGGCGAGGCCGCCGAAGGAGTACAGGTTCCAGCCGAGGCTCGTGAGGTCGGCGAGCTGGGTGACGACGCCGGAGATGCCGACGGTCGCGATGAACGCGAACGCGAGGGGGACCCCGCCGAAGTTGGCGAGGACGCCGGAGGCGGTCTGGACGGCGCTGCGCAGGGCCTGGGACCGGGAGGTGACGACGGCCTGGGCGATGAGGACGCCGAGGACGGAGCCGATCAGGGCGGTGAGCGCGGAGAGTTGCAGGCTGCCGAGGAGCGAGCCGAGGTACGGGCCCTGGAGGGAGCGGCTCAGGTGTTCGCCGGTGAGGGCGGTGGTGCCGCTGGCCGGGTCGGTGCGGGTGACGGCGCCGTACAGGAGGGCGCCGAGGGGCAGTCCGAAGGCGAGGGCGGTGAAGGCGATCAGGGGAAGGGCGGCGAGCCAGGTGCGCGGGCCGCGCCGCCGGCGGCGGGTGCCGCCGGCGGTTCCCGTGGTGGGGGTGGCTGAGGTCATCAGGAGAGGGCCTTGTCCCACTTCTCGGCGAGGGTGGCCTTGGCCTTGTCGAGCTCGGCGGAGGCCGGGAAGGAGGGGGTGCCGTCGACCTTGGGGAGCTTGGCCACGAAGGTCTTGTCGGCGGTGCCGTCGGCGGTCATGGCCGGGAGCAGGACGGGGCGGGCGTAGCCCTTGAGCCAGAGGTTCTGGCCCTCGGCGCTGTAGAGGAACTCCATCCACAGGCGGGCGGCGGCGGGGTGCGGGGCGTCCTTGCTGACGGCCTGGGAGTAGAACTGCGCGTACACGCCGTCGGTGGGGACGGCGACCTGCCAGTCGACGCCCTTGGTCCTGAACTGGTCGGCGTAGCCGGCGTTGAGGTAGTCCCAGTCGATGCTGATGGGCGTCTCGCCCTTCTCGACGGTGGCCGGGGTGGACTCGACGGGGATGAAGTTGCCGCTCTTCTTGAGCGTGCCGAAGAAGTCGATGCCGGGCTGGATGTCGGCGAAGGAGCCCTTGTTGGCGAGGGCGGCCGCGTACACGCCGCCGAAGGCGGAGCCGGACTTGGTCGGGTTGCCGTTGAGGGCGACCTTGCCCTTGTACTCGGGCTTGAGGAGGTCGGCGAAGGTCTTGGGGCAGTTCGGGATGCGCTTGGCGTCGCAGCCGATGGAGACGTAGCCGCCGTAGTCGTTGTACCAGCGGCCGTCGGCGTCCTTCTGAGCCGCGGGGATCTTGTCCCAGGCCTCGACCTTGTACGGGGCGAAGAGGCCTTCCCCGGCGCCGCTGCGGGCGAAGGCGATGCCGAGGTCGAGGACGTCGGGGGCGCGCTTCTGGCCCTTGCGGGACTTGACGGCGGCGATCTCGTCGGCGCTGGAGGCGTCCGGGTTCTCGCTCTCGACCTTGATGCCGTACTTCGTCTCGAAGGCCTTGATCAGCTCGCCGTAGTTGGCCCAGTCCGGCGGAAGCGCGATGACGTGCAGGGCGCCCTCCTGCTTGGCCGCCTTGACGAGGGCGTCCATGCCGCCGAAGTCCTTGGCCGAGGCGGCGGTGGCCGCCTTCGCACCCTTGGCGTCCGTGCCGACCGCGCCCTCGGGGGCGGCACCGCAGGCGGTGAGGGTGGTCAGGACGGCGGCGCCGAGCAGGGCTGCGGCTACGGGGGTTCTGCGCACGGGGTTCTCCCAGAAGCAAGTGACGGAACTTGTCTGAACAAGACGCCCCCAGTTCGCCCGCACCCCCTGTCTGGGAAGTGAACGGAACATGGCGAGATCCAGACGCCTCCCGGAAGAGCCGGTTGTGGTGAACCCCAGCTGAACCACATGGACTTGAGGTGAACCGACAGGACCTTCCCCGGTCGACTCGCCGGGTTAGGGTGGGCGTCGGGACAGCACACCCCGTGACCGGGTGCGCACACTGAAGTACGAAATGGGGGCAATGGTGACGGCGCTGTACGTGGAGATCGCGGAGGAGCTCCGCCGCTCGATCCTCAGTGGCGAGTACGCCGTCGGCGCCCGGCTGCCCTCCGAGAGCGATCTCGCCGAGCGCTGGTCCGCCTCTCGCGGCACGGTGCGCCAGGCCGTCGCCCTGCTCACCTCGGAAGGCATCATCGGCTCGCGCCAGGGCGCCCGCCGGATCGTGCTGCGCAGGGAGCGCCGGCACAGCTTCGCCGAGCTCCACAGCTTCGCCCAGTGGGCGCGGACGATGGGCTACCGGTCGGCGAGCCGCTTCCTGCACCGCGAGCGGCGCCGGGCCACGGCCGAGGAGGCGCGCCGCCTCGGTCTCCCGGAGGGGGCCGGGGTCCTCGACGTCCTGCGCCTGCGCTGCCTGGACGACGAGCCGGTGATGGTGGAGCGCACGGCGTACGCGGAGTGGGTCGCGCCCGCGGTCGAGGCCCTGCCCGTCGACTGCTCCTCGATCATGGACAGCATGGCCGAGGAGGCGGGAATCGTCGCCCACTACGGCGAGCACCTCATCGACGCGGTCCCCGCCGGGAGCGACGACGCGCGTCTGCTCCGCGTCCGCCGGGGCAGCCCGCTGCTGCGGCAGCGGCACCTCACGAGCAACCAGGACGGGCGCCCCATCGAGTGGACCGAGGACCGCTACCGGGCGGGGAGCGTCACGTTCAACGTGAGCAACTCGGTGGGCACGGCCCCACTCGTCCGGGACCCCGGCTCCCTGCTGACGTGAGGACCGCCGAGGGCGCGTCGGCGGTCACGGGCGGGACCGAAGAGGCGGCCGTTCTCCGGGAGTCAACCGACAATTGACGCCGCCCATATGACGGTGCGTCACGACGAGCCGCCACGTACACTCGCCGGCATGGCATCCCGCATCAGTGAGCTGATCCTCGACTGCGCCGACCCGGAGCGGCTCGCCGCGTTCTGGAGCGAGGTCCTCGACTACGTCGAGGTAGGCCGCGAGGACGACGGCAGCATCGAGATCGGGCCGGCCGGCATCGGGTTCGGCGGCGCACAGCCCACGCTCATCCTCAGCCCCAGCGACGAGCCTCGGACGGGCAAGCTCCGGCTGCACATCGATGTCAACGCCACCGACCGCGACCAGGACGCCGAGCTGGAGCGACTGCTCGCGCTCGGGGCCAAGCCCGTCGACGTCGGCCAGACCGGCGAGGAGAACTGGCACGTACTCGCCGATCCGGAAGGCAACGAGTTCTGTCTCCTCCACCAGAGGCTCAAGCCCCTCTGACCGCCCCACGGCGCCGAACGACAGCGCCCCCTCCGAACTCCCACCCGGCCGGCGGACACGCGGCCTGGGCCGAAGCTCCGCCCGGAAAGTATGATCAAGCGATGTCCGACATGACTGAGACCACGCCCGGCTGGCTGACCACGGACGAACTGGACACGGCCAGGTCCCGGATGCCGATCCTTTACGTCGAGGCCGTCCCCGTGCGCGTGGACGACAGCGGCGAAGTCACCAGCATCGGGCTGCTCCTGCGGATCGGCGCCGAGGGAACGATCAGCCGCACCCTGGTGTCCGGCCGCGTCATGCACCACGAGCGGGTCCGTGACGCGCTGCTGCGCCACCTGGAGAAGGACCTCGGGCCCGTGGCGCTGCCCCGCGTCCCCGCCTCCCTGCAGCCCTTCACCGTCGCCGAGTACTTCCCGACGGCCGGCATCACCCCCTTCCACGACCCCCGCCAGCACGCCGTGTCCCTCGCGTACATCGTCCCCGTCACCGGCGACTGCCGTCCGCGCCAGGACGCCCTCGACCTGGTGTGGTTCAGCCCGCAGGAGGCCGCCTCGCCGACCGTTCAGAACGAGATGCCCGGCGGCCAGGGACACCTCCTCAAGCAGGCCCTCGCCCACGTCGGCCACACCTACTGACCCCGCTCCCCCGCAGGGCCGCCTCGCGCCCTTGTTTGACCTTGACACGGTGACAAGGTCTTCACTGTGGCCGAGGAGGTGGTCCCCATGACCATGGCCGACGAGGCCACGAACGTGATGCGGGCTCTGCGGGGGCTCGGGAGCGACAGCGCGTCGGTACGGCTGCGGGCCGCGCTCGCGGTGGGCACGGCACCGGACCCGAGGTGCGTCGACGAGCTCGTCGGACGCTGCGCGATCGAGCCCGACTTCCAGGTGCGCGAAATGCTCACGTGGGCGCTCACCCGGCACTCGCCGGCGCTGACGCTCCCCCTGCTCCTGCGCGAGCTCCGCTCGGACCTGGCCCAGGCGCGCAGCCAGGCCCTGCACACCCTGTCCAAGATCGGGGACCGGCGGGCCTGGCCGGCGATCACCCGGGAGCTCATGGCCGACCCGGACGACGAGGTGGCGCGGAGCGCCTGGCGGGCGGCGGTCGTGCTCGTGCCCGAGGGCACGGAGTCCGAGCCGGCCGGGGTGCTCGCGACCCAGCTCGGGCGGGGTGGGCGCGAGACGCAGCTGAGCCTGAGCCGGGCGCTGATCGCGCTCGGCGATGCGATGACGCCGGTCCTGCGGGCCGCGCGGTCGGACCCCCGCCCGGAGGTGCGTCAGCACGCGCTGGCGACGGAGAAGCTGTCGCAGGACCCGGATGCCGGGTTCGACTCCGCGATCGGGGAAGCGAAGCGGATCATGGTGCTCGGTCCGGCCGGCCAGGAGGAGTGACCGTCGGTGTTGATCGGTGAGGTGGCGAAGCACTCCGGGGTCAGTGCCCGCATGCTCAGGCATTACGAGGCGCTCGGCCTGGTGCGGCCGACCGGCCGCACG
Organism: Streptomyces sp. NPDC002825; assembly: GCF_040295385.1. Taxonomy (NCBI): domain Bacteria; kingdom Bacillati; phylum Actinomycetota; class Actinomycetes; order Kitasatosporales; family Streptomycetaceae; genus Streptomyces; species Streptomyces sp. NPDC002825. Next base: position 56,910 of record NZ_JBEOVH010000039.1, on the reverse strand, counting down.
GGCGGCGGTTACCGGGAGTACTCGGAAGCGGACATCCGGCGGATCTTCCACGTCGAGAGCCTGCGGTCCCTGGGGCTCTCGCTGCGCGAGGTCGGGCGGGCGCTCGACGATCCCGGCTTCGCGCCCTCGGAGCTCGTCGACGACCTGATCCGGCAGACGCGCGAGCGCATCGCGGCCGAGACGGAGCTGCTCACGCGGCTGCGCCGGATCGACTCGGCGGAGCCCGCCGGCTGGCAGGACGTCCTCCAGGTCGTCGCCCTCCTCCACGCACTGGGCTCGAAGAGCCCGGAGACGCGCCAGCGGGCCGCCCTGTCCTCGGCGGAGGAGGCCCCGGTGCCGGTGGAGGCGCTGGCCGAGGCGGTCCTGAGCGAGACGGACCCGGTCGTCGCGGGGGCCCTCCGCTGGGCCCTCGCCCGCTCCGGCGACAGCGGGCTGCCGCTCCTCGCGCGCGGCCTCGGCTCCCCGGTGGCCGAGGTCCGCAAGCGCGCCGTCGAGTCCGTCGCCGAGATCCCCGGCGCCGAGGCGACCGCCCGGCTCCGGGAGGCCCTCGCGGACCCCGCCGTCGAGGTGCGGAGGTGCGCCGCCCTGGAGCTGGGGGCACGCGGCGTGGCCGACGCGGTCCCCACGCTGGTCGACATGATCGTCGAGGAGGTCAACGACGTCGACGCCGCCGACGCGCTGAGCGGTCTGGCGAGCCGTCCCGCGCTCGCGGACCGGATCACCGGCCTGCTGGTGGAGCGGCTCGCCCACGGCACGTCGTGGGCGTCCGAGCGTCGGCGCCTCGCGCAGGCCCTCGCGGACATCCCCGGGAGCACGGCGTCACAGGCGCTGACGGAGCTGTCCGAGGACGAGGACCGCGCGGTCGCGCTGACCGCCACGTACGTCCTGGGAATGCGCGAGGCCCGCTGACCGACACGTACATCCTGGGAATGCGCGTGCGCGAGGCCCGCTGACCGACACGTACCCCCCGAAGGTGCGTGAGGCGCGCTGCCCTGACCGCCGCGGCCGGTCGGCTACGGGCGGGTGTACCGGCGGATGCGGTAGCGCAGGCCGGTCGTGGAGTCCTGCCAGCCGCCGTCCTCCGCGATCTGCCAGTCGGCCTCGATGGACGGGGCGTAGGTGTCGCCGTCGATCACGGTGTCGACTTCCGTCACCGAGAGCGTCCGGGCGTGGGGCAGGGTGGCGCGGTAGATCTCGCCGCCGCCCATGACCCAGGCGAGCGCCTCGTCGTCCGGCTCCGCCGCCCCGGCCGCCAGCTCCAGGGCCGCTTCGATGGATCCGGCGCGCTCCGCACCCTCGGCCGTCCACTGCGCGTCCCGGGTCACCACGATGTTGCGGCGGCCGGCCAGGGGACGGAAGCGGGCGGGCAGCGAGTCCCAGGTCTTGCGGCCCATGATCACGGGGTGGCCGAGGGTGGTCGCCTTGAAGTGCGCCATGTCCTCGGGGAGGCGCCACGGGATCGTGTTGTCGGCGCCGATCACGCCGTCGGTGGTCTGCGCCCAGATGAGCCCGATGTGCGCGGCGCTGTCCGTACGGTTGCTCATACGGCGACCGGAGCCTTGATGCCCGGGTGGTGCTGGTAGCCCACGATCTCGACGTCGGAGAACGTGTAGTCGAACAGCGAGTCGGCCTTGTGGAGCTTCAGCTCGGGGAACGCGTACGGGGTGCGGCTGAGCTGCTCGGTCACCTGCTCCACGTGGTTGTCGTAGATGTGGCAGTCGCCGCCGGTCCAGATGAAGTCGCCCGGCTCCAGGCCGGTCTGCTGCGCCACCATGTGGGTGAGCAGGGCGTAGCTGGCGATGTTGAACGGGACGCCGAGGAACAGGTCCGCGCTGCGCTGGTACAGCTGGCAGGAGAGCTTGCCGTCGGCGACGTAGAACTGGAAGAAGGCGTGGCAGGGGGCCAGCGCCATCCGGTCGAGTTCGGCGACGTTCCAGGCGGACACGATCATGCGGCGCGAGTCCGGGTCGCGGCGCAGCGTGTCGAGGACCTGGCTGATCTGGTCGATGTGCCGGCCGTCGGGCGTGGGCCAGGAGCGCCACTGGACGCCGTAGACGGGCCCGAGCTCGCCCTTGTCGTCGGCCCACTCGTCCCAGATGGAGACGCCGTGCTCCTGGAGCCAGCCGACGTTCGAGTCGCCGCGGAGGAACCACAGCAGCTCGTACACGATCGACTTGAGGTGCACCTTCTTGGTGGTGACCAGCGGGAAGCCCTGCGAGAGGTCGTAGCGGAGCTGGTGCCCGAAAATGCTCCGGGTGCCTGTGCCCGTCCGGTCGGCCTTCGCCGTTCCCGAGGTGAGCACCGTCTTCAACAGGTCTTCGTACTGGGTATCCGCCACGGTCGCCGAGTCTACCGCCGGCCACCTCCCACCCTCGACAGCCGGGTGGGCCTATTGCCTGGTCACCGTCGTGCGGGCGGTCTCGCCGACGCGGAGGGCGAAGACGTCGGGGCGGGCGTAGTGGCCGGTGGTGTCGAGGTCGAAGCGGGCGCGCGCGAGCTCGTCGAGGTCGAGTTCGGCGGTGAGGACGCCTTCGCCGTCGCGCAGCGGCCCGGCGCGGACCTCGCCGAGCGGGGAGACGATGACGGAGCCGCCGCCGATCAGTACGGTGTCGGTCTCGTCGCCCTGGACGGGGTGGAGGTCGTCCGGCAGTCCGTCGCGGCGCAGGTACTGGCAGGCGGCGAGGACGAAGGAGCGGCCTTCCAGGGCGATGTGCCGCATGGTGGCCTGCCAGGCGTCGCGGTCGTCGACGGTGGGCGCGCACCACAGGTCCACGCCCTCGGCGTACATCGCGGTGCGCAGGAGCGGCATGTAGTTCTCCCAGCGGATGGCCGCGCCGAGTCGGGCGGTGCCGGTGTCGACGACGGTCAGGGTGGAGCCGTCGCCCTGCCCCCACAGGTAGCGTTCGGCGGCGGTGGGCACGAGCTTGCGGTGCAGGCCGAGGTAGCCGTCGGGGCCGGAGAAGAGCGCGACGCAGTACAGGGTGCCGCCCCGGCGTTCGACCGCGCCGACCACGGCGTGGACGCCGAGCTCGCGGGTGACGGCGGCGAGCGTCCGGGTCTCCGGCCCTGGGACTCGATGGCGGCGGCGTGGTGGCGGCGGAAGAGGTCGCGGCCCTCGGCGGTGCGGCTGCCGACCGTGATGCCGAAGTCCAGGCCCTTGGGGTAGCCGCCGATGAACGCCTCGGGCAGGACGACGACCTCGGGGCCGGTCAGCGCGCGACAGACGTCCACGCAGGCCTTTGAATGGAGAGGTGAGCACCGTTCGATGGCTTGCCGCGGCAGGACTCACCGCACTGTTGGGCGCTACGGCGCCCGGGCCCACGCCGCCGCCGGCCCAGCCGCCGCCCCAACTCGACGACGCCGACGTGCAACGCGCCGTCGACCGGCTCGACGGAGTCGTCAAGGACGCCATGAAACGCACCGGGGTGCCGGGCGTGGCCGTCGCCGTCGTCCATGACGGCAAGGTCATCCACCTGAAGGGGTACGGCGTACGGAAGGCCGGCGAGAGTGCGGCCGTCGACGCCGACACCGTCTTCCAGCTCGCCTCGGTCTCCAAGCCGATCGCGTCCACCGTCGTCTCCGGAGCGGTGGGCACCGAGGGCTGGACGCGGCCGGTGGCGCCCCACGTGCCGGGCTTCGCCCTCAAGGACCCGTGGGTCACCTCCCACGTGACGGTCGCCGACCTGTTCTCGCACCGCAGCGGCCTGCCCGACCACGCCGGGGACCTGCTCGAAGACCTCGGCTACGACCGCCCGTACATCCTGTCCCATCTGCGCTACGAGCCCCTCACCCCGTTCCGCGCGAGCTACGCCTACACCAACTTCGGGCTCACGGCCGCCGCCCAGGCGGTCGCCGACGAGAAGGGCGTGCCGTGGGAGAAGCTCGCCGCCGACACGCTCTACAAGCCGGCCGGCATGAACTCCACCAGCTCGCGCTTCGAGGACTTCGAGAAGGCCCCCGACCGGGCCTGGGGTCACGTCGAGGTCGACGGCGCCTGGAAGCCGGAGTTCGTACGGGACCCGGACGCGCAGTCCCCCGCCGGTGGCGTCAGTTCCAGCGCCCGTGACATGGCGACCTGGCTGAAGCTCCAGCTGGCCAACGGCAAGCTCGACGGCCGGCAGATCGTCGACGCCGACGCCCTGGAGCGCACGCACTGGCCCGAGTCGGTCGCCAGTCCGCCCCACGCCCCGGCCGGCCGGACCGGCTTCTACGGGCTCGGCTGGAACGTGAGTTACGACGACGAGGGCCGGCTCAGGCTCTCCCACACGGGGGCGTTCGCCGAGGGCGCGCACACCAACGTGACGATGCTGCCCGGCGAGCAGCTCGGCATCGTCGTCCTGACCAACACCTCTCCTGTCGGCGTCGCCGACGCCGTCGCCCTCGACTTCTTCGACATCGCGCAGACCGGCGAGATCAGCCGCGACTGGATCCCGCTCGTGGACGCGCTGTACCAGCAGCAGGCGGACGAGGGCCGGTCGAAGACCGACTACGCCCATCCGCCGTCCGGCGCCGCGCCGGCCAAGGCGGCCGACACGTACGCCGGGACGTACGAAAGCCCCTACTACGGGCGCGCGCAGGTCGTCGCCGGCGCGGACGGCTCCCTGACGCTCGATCTGGGGCCGGAGCCGCAGAGGTACCGGCTCACGCACTACGACGGCGACACGTTCAGCTTCCCGACGGCCGGCGAGAACGCCGTGGGCCTCACCGGGGTCACCTTCACGCCGGACGGAAAGTCGTTCACCGTCGAGTACCTGGACGCGGAGGGCCTGGGCACGTTCACCCGCGTCGAAGGCAGGTGAGGGCGGTTTCCGGGTAGGGCGGAATGCCCGGGCGGGCGCGTGAGTTGATCACGTCATGACTCAAGGACCCGCACCCCGCCCCCTGTCCGACGACGCCCTCTCCGCACTGCTGAGCACGCAGCGGTTCGGCACCCTCGCCACCAACAAGAGCAGCGGTCATCCCCATCTGACCACCATGCTCTACAGCTGGGACGCCGAGGCGCGCATCGTCCGGTTCTCCACCACCGCCGACCGCGTCAAGGTGAAGCAACTCCGGCGTGATCCGCGCGCGGCCGTGCACGTGCCGGGCGGCGACGTGTGGTCGTTCGCCGTGGCCGAGGGCGAGGCCGAGGTCTCCGAGGTCACGACCACGCCCGGGGACGCGACCGGGCGGGAGCTGCTCGCGATGATTCCGGAGGCGGCCAGGCCCGAGGACGAGAACGCGTTCCTGGACCAGCAGGTGGCCGAGCGGCGCGTGGTCATCCGGCTGAAGGTCTCGCGTCTGTACGGGACGGCGCTGGACATCAACGGCTGAGCACGGGCTCCGGCCATCGCCGACCGAGGCGCGCGGTCAGGCCCCGTCCTTCGTGCCCGACGCCCACGGCCAGACGGCCTCCCCGCCCGCCTCGATGAGCCCGACCGTGCGGAACGCCGCGTCCGTGAGGCCGCCGAAGGTGTGCCGGTGAGCGCCTGGGGGGCTGTGGGCGGGCTCGTATCCCGCCAGGTTCCAGGTGTAGACCGGGATGCGGGCCGGGACCGTGTCGGCCGGCACGGCAGGCTCGTACGGGGCGCCCTGCTCGTCGGTGACGATCAGGATCCGGTCGTGGTCCCGGTAGTGCTTCCGTACGGCCTTCGCGGTGTAGGTGCCTCCCATGTCGCGGAAGCGTTTCAGCACTTCGAGGACCGGCTCGCCCTTCGCGTACGGCACCGCTGCGCTGCCCCAGCCGAACTCCACCAGGTCCGCCTGCTCGGCGCGCATGGCCACTGCCGTGCCGAACACGGCGGCCGCGTCGGCGCGGGTCAGCTTGGACCGCTCGGAGACGGTGTCCCAGAACATGGAGTCGGACCGGTCCACGAGGATCAGGGTCCGGCCGGGCAGAGCGGGCACGTTGGCCAGGGAGTGCCCCAGGGCCCGTTCCAGCGGGGCGGCCCAGCGCGGCGACGGCGCCTGCTGATGGGCTGCCAGGTAGCGGAAGGGGAACTGCCGGGCCCGGGCGACCTCGGAGGGGTCCGAGAGGCGTGCGGCGACCTGGGCCGCGACCTCGTCCGAGACTCCCGCCTCGTCGAAGTTCCGCAGGTTCCGCAGGAGCGCCATCGGCCCCATGACGGGGATGAGGGCCTCCCAGACGGCCGCGTCCATCGGTCCGTGGAGCCAGCCCGCCACGGCCTCCCACGTCATGCCCGCCGCGGCGAGGCGTTCGGAGCCGCCTGGCCCCGTCACCAGGGCCCGGCGCTCGTCCGGCGCCGATTCCATGAGCGCCCGGTGGGCCGTCAACAGCGGGTCGGAGACCGGCGGAACCGCCCGCTCGGGGTGGTGGCGGCGATCCAGCGCGTACCGGAAGAGCTCGCCCTGCCAGGGCTTGTCCGGGTCGGGGGTGGCGTGCACGAGGTTGAGCACGTCGCCGAAGCGGAAGGCCTTGGAGGCGGTGTCGTACTTGGCCAGGGACCGGGACGTGTACAGCCGGCGCACACCGTCGGCGATGCCCCGCTTCACGGGCTGCGGCACGTTCCGCCCGTACGCCGAGATCCAGTGGGCGAGCAGCTCCCCGGGCTCGTCGGCGCGCTGGAGCACGGAGTCGATCACGGACCGGTTGGAGGGGCCGTCGGTCGCCCCTGCCTTGAGCCGGGCCCGTACGTAGGCGGCGGCGCCCACCAGGGACGCCGTGCGCATGTTGCCCTCGCCGCGCAGCCAGCGCAGCAGGCCGGCCGTCCATTCGGGGTCCTCGACGGCGAGTTCGGCGACGAGTCGGGTGTACCGCGTGTCCCGCTCCTCGCCGCTCTCGTAGAAGGTCTTCTGGGAGACGAAGTTGCCGACGGCGAGGAGGAAGAGCTGGTCGCGGAGGTCCCGGGCGTAGGCCGGACCGCCCGGGTAGGTGCGGAGCACCGGCCCGAGGGGTGGGTGGGGAGGCCGGGACGGTGACGCGGGCATGGCGCGGGCGGCCGCCAGGACGTGTGGGGCGACGAGCATGTCGGACCACATCTTGGAGACACGTCGGGCGTGACGAGGCAGTGAATCCCCCCGGATTCAGACGATCGGAAGGCCCCGGGCACGACGTCCGACGGGGCGGAGACGCCCGCGCCTGCCGAGATCAGAGAAGGCGGCGGCGTCACTTTGTTTCGAAGGAAGTAGCCGCAGCCGGGCGCATCGGGAGGCGCGGTCGCGAGAGCAACGTACAAGACCCCCGGCCCGCGCACCAACCGATTTAACGCGGGTGCGGCCTGCCCTTCTCCGGCGGGCGGCGGAGGGCGAGGCCCAGAAGGACCGCCGTGTACGCGCCGAGTACGCCGAGCCCGGCCCACCAGGAAAGGGGGAAGTACCCGGTGGACGGCGCGTAATGGGCGATCACCTGCGGATACGCGACGAGGGACTGCTGGGTGGCGAAGCCGGCCGCCGGGGTGACGCGCAGGAGCCACTGCGACGGACCGTCGGCGAGCAGCGGGAGCGAGGTCACCACGTACGGGACCGCGATCGTCAGGACGGCGACGGGGATCGCCACCCGGGCGCGCCGCAGCAGGGCGCCGACCGCGAAGGCGAGCACCGCGGCGAGGGCGAGGGCCGCGGCCGTGCCCACGACGACCCGCGCTGTGGTGAGTGCGGACGCTCCGAGGACGGGGATGCCGTTGCCCTTCAGGATCGTCACGCCGACGGGCATGACGATGCCGATGGCGAGGAGTCCGGTGACGAAGGTGACACCTCCGACGACGATCGCCTTCGCCGCGAGTTCCGCGCGGGTGACCGGCGCGCCGCCCGTGGCTTCGCGGCGGTACGCGGACCTGGCGAACCGCACCGCGACCACGAGGACGACGAGCAGCGCGAAGGCCAGGCCGCCGAGGGTGCGCTCGACCGGGCGTGCGCCGTCCTCGGCGCCCGCCGGGGCGATGTCGCCGGATCCGGTGACGGTGATCACACCGTTCTTCTCCACCGCGCCGGATGCCTGGAAGTACTTCTCCCAGTCGGTCCGGTTCGCCTCGCCGACGGTGTCGCTCCTCCAGCCGGCGGCCGCCGCCGTGCCCTTGAGGGAGACGTGGTCGAAGACGCCGCCCGCCTGGGTCCAGCGCACCTGTTCCGTGGCGGCGCCGAGGCCGGCGCGCCGCAGGGTCAGGTCGCCCGGAGAGGTCGCGAACAGGCCGATCCGGACGGTCTCCGGCAGCCCCGGAAGCCGTACCGTGCCGACCTTCGTCCATCGCTCACCGTCGGCGGACTCGTGGCCGGTGACCGTGTCGCCGGACCGGGTGAGGCGCAGCCAGCGCGGGGCCCGGGCCGAGACCTCGCTGCCGCGAACTGCGCTGCCCGCGATGTCGTGGCGGTAGTCGTACTGCATGCGCACGCCGTGGCTGCCGGTGACCATCAGCGCCGCATACGAGGATCCCTGCCGGGTCCCGTCCTTGAGGATGATCCCGGCCTTCGCCCAGGGCACGAGCCCGGGGACGATCTTGTCGTGGTGCGGCGGCGGGTAGGTGATCGTGCCGGTCATGGACGTCATCCGGACGGTGATGCCGCCGTTCTCGCCGAGGTCCTGGTGCAGGAAGGAGAACTGGTCGCTGACGAGGGTTCCGTCAGGACCGGTCGGGTCGGTGGGGCACGGGCCGTCGCAGGACGCGTGGTTGCCGAAGGCGTAGAGCAGGCCGAGGACGATGACGGCGAGCGCGGCGGTCGCCATCGCGATCAGCCGGCCCGGACGCCGGAAGGCGGTCCACTCCCGGTGCACCGCGTGAAGTGTTGCGTAGGTCGAAGGCATGACCACGGTTGTACGGATGGCGCCGTGACGTGGTCCGAACCGCGTCTGTCACCTCGCTGTTAGGTGCGGCGGGGCATGCTGATCCCCGGCCGGACCAGTACAGGGATAAGGGCGACGGCTTGCGTCCACCGGACACGAGCGGGAGAAGGGGCAGGGCATGCTGCGGCGCGGGACTGTCGGACGACGCTTCACGATCCTGTACGCGGCGGGGTTCCTCGGCTCCGGAGTCGTGCTGCTCGTCCTGACCTACCTGATGTCCGGCGTCCGGCTGTCCGCACCCGCGCCCGGGAACGTCCCCGCACCCCCCGCGAGCGGCTCGTCCGACCTCGCCGCCGCGCAGCAGCAGATCCAGGGGCTGCAGCGGCAGCTCGCGGAGGTGCACGCGCAGGAGGCACACCGGTGGGTCATGGCCTCGGTCCTCGCGCTGCTGGTGATGGCGGGCCTCTCCCTCCTGCTCGGGCGCCTCCTGGCACGCCGGGTTCTGCGCCCGCTGCGGCTCGTCACGGCGGCGACGCGGCGGATCTCGGCGGAGAACCTGCACGAGCGGCTCGCCGTGACCGGGCCCGCCGACGAGGTCAAGGAGCTCGCCGACACCGTCGACGGCCTCCTCGAGCGCCTGGAGGCCTCGTTCGTCGCGCAGCGGCGTTTCGTCGGCAACGCCTCGCACGAACTGCGCACCCCGCTGGCGACGATCCGCGCGTCGCTGGACGTGGCCGTCGCCAAACCGGAGCCCGCTGCCCAGACCCTGGCGCTCGCCGGACGGGTACGGACCGAGCTGGACCGCGTGGACCACCTGCTCGACGGCTTCCTCCTGCTCGCCCGCGCGCAGCACGGCGACGTCTCCGACCGGACCCTCGTGTCGCTGGGCGAGCTGGCGCGCGACGCGCTGGGCGGCCGGGCCTCCGACATCGCCGCGAAGGGCCTGGCCGTCGACACCGAGGTGCGGCCTGCGGCATGGACGCGGGGCAGTGCGGTGCTGCTGTCCCGGATGGTGCAGAACGTCGTCGACAACGCGATCGCGCACAACGAGGAGGGCGGCTGGATCCGGGTCGCCGCCGACAGCGAAGGCTCCGGCGCGCGCCTGGTCGTCGAGACGGGCGGGCCGGTCCTGGAGCAGGACCGGGTGGACCGGCTCGGGCAGCCGTTCGAGCGGCTCGGCGCGGCCCGTACGGGATCCGAGGGGAGCTCGGGCCTGGGCCTGTCGATCGTGGCGGCGATCGTCGCCGCGCACGGCGGCGGCCTCGTGCTCCTGGCCCGTCCGGAGGGTGGTCTGCGCGTCGCGGTGACACTGCCGTCGGCCGCCCCGGAGAATGACGCGGTGCGAACGGGGGTGCGGGCATGAGGGTGCTGGTCGTGGAGGACGCGCGATCGCTCGCCGAGGTCGTCGCCGAGGGGCTGCGGGATCAGGGGATGGCCGTCGACCTCGCGCACGACGGTCTCGCGGCGGCCGCCAAGCTCGATGTGAACGCGTACGAGGTGGTGGTCCTCGACCGGGACCTGCCCGGCATCCACGGTGATGTGCTCTGCCAGATGATCACCGGGCGGGACGACCGTCCGATGGTGCTGATGCTGACGGCGGCCGGGGCGCCCGGTGACCGGGTCAGCGGGCTCACCCTCGGTGCCGACGACTACCTGGCCAAACCCTTCCACTTCCCCGAACTGGTCCTGCGCGTCCGGGCCCTGGCCCGCCGCAGACCGGCAGCCACGCCCCGTACGCTGCGCGCCGCCGGTCTCGAACTCGACCCGGTCCGCCGCACCGCCGGCAGGGACGGCCGCCCCCTCGCCCTGTCGGTCAAGGAGTTCGCCGTCCTGGAGGCGCTCCTGCGCGCCAGTCCGGGCTTCCTGAGCGCGGAGGAGCTCCTGGAGCAGGTGTGGGACGAGAACGCCGACCCGTTCACCAACACCGTGACGGTCACCGTCGGCCGCCTGCGCCGCAAGCTGGGCGGCCCACCGGTCATCACGACGACGCCCGGGGTGGGCTACCGGATCGCCGACGACGCTCCGGTCGGCTGACCTCAGACCTCGCCGGCCGGCTGCGTCACGGCGAGCCGTTCCAACAGATGCGCGAGTTGCGCCTGTTCGGTTGCGTCGAGGCCCGTGAGGAGCCGGCGCTGGTTGTCCAGGTGGACGGCGATGAGTTCGTCGGTCAGCGCGACGCCTTCGGAGGTCAGGGTGATGAGGCGCCCGCGTGAGTCGGCCTCGTCGACGGTCCTGGCGACCAGGCCGCGGGATTCGAGCCGGTCGACGCGCTTGGTGATGGCGCCGGTGGTGACGAGGACGGTGCGGCTGAGCTCGCCCGCGGAGAGGGTGTAGGGCTCCCCGGTCCTGCGGAGCGCGGCGAGCAGGTCGAAGTCGCCGCTTCCCAGGCCCGCGGCGGCGAAGGGCGGACGCAGCTGCTGATCGAGCGCCCGGGTGAGCCGGAAGAGCCGGCCGACGACCAGCATCGGAGAGGTGTCCAGATCCGGGCGCTCCCGTTTCCACTGGGCGACGATGGCGGCGATGGAGTCGGGCTGCATCCCTTCACCTTATCTTCCACGGATGATAAATTATCTTCCGTGGAAGATATCAGTGTTGCCGAGGCCGCCGCACCCCCCGTCCACCCCACCGACACCCCCTCCCCCGCCCGCCGCAGGCTCATCGCCTCCAGCCTGGCCACCTCCCTCGGCGACGGCATCTACGTGCCGCTGACCATGCTGTTCATCCATGGCCTCACCGGGCTGTCCCTCACGTCGATCGGGACGGGCCTCACGATCGCCGGGCTCAGCGCACTGGCCTTCATGCCCGCCGCCGGGGCCCTCATCGACCGCATCGGCGGCCGCCGCGTACTCATCGGCGTCCTCGCGCTGCGCGCGATCGGCTTCGCCGCGTACCCGTTCGCCCACTCCTACCCCGCCTTCCTGACGATCGCCCTGGTGGTGGCCGTCGGGATGTGGGCCTCCTCGCCGAGCCAGCAGTCGCTCATCGGCGACCTCGCCCAGGGCGCCGAACGCGACCGGCTCCTGGCGTGGGACCGCAGCCTGCGCAACGCCGGAATGGGCTGCGGCAGCCTCGCGGCGGCCGGCATGCTCGCGTGGAACGGCACCACCGGCTTCGTCGTCGCCGCCGAGGTCCTGGCCGCGGTCTTCGCCGTCGCGGCCGTACTGGTCGCCCGGATCCCCCAGGTCCGCGGCACCACCAAGCACCAGGAGAAGCGCGGCGGTTATCGCCAGGTGCTCACCGACCGCTCCTACCTCCTCCTGACGACCGCCAACTTCCTCATCGCCTTCGGCTACACCGCCCAGGCCATGGCCCTGCCCGTCTTCCTCACCCGCGACGTCGCCATGCCGGACGCCCTGGCAGGGGCGGTCTTCGCGGTCAACACCGTTCTGGTCGCCGCACTCGGCGTGCCGGCCGCCCGCCTGACCGCTCGTGGCAGGCGCACCCGCACGGCCGCGCTCGGCGCGGTGACCTTCGCGCTCTCGTTCGCCGCCTTCGCCGCCCTCCCCCGGCTGGTCCACGGCGCGGAGGCCCTGATCGCGGTCCTCGCGGTCGCCGCGCTCTACACCGCCGGCGAACTCGTCCACTCCGCCCCGTCGCAGAGCCTCTCCGTCCAGGCGGCCCCCGACCACCTGCGCGGCCGCTACCTGTCGGTCTACCAGCTGTCCTGGTCGGTCTGCCGCACGGTGGCGCCCATGCTCCTGGGCTTCCTGCTCGACTCGGGCCCATGGCACCTCTGGACGGTGCTCGCCGCCCTCGTCCTGACCGGCGCGGCGATCCTCCTGTGCGCGGAACGCTCACTCCCGACCCACACGAACCTCCCCCGCGCTCGTACCTCGGCGATATGAGGTGGACTCGGCAGCGGCCCGTGCTGTTGCATCGGGCGGCGGGGGACGCCGAGTCGTGACGAAGGGGGACAGGGTGCGGGAAGCACTGCTGGGGCTGGCCGAGAACCCGGCCCTGACCGACGAGCTGTTCGCCCGGCTCGTGGCGGCCGGGGACGAGGAGGTCCTGCACACGCTGGCCGGGCGGGAGCAGCTGACCACCGCACAGATCGGCGCCCTGCTCGACGTCGGCGACCCGCAGCTCACGCGCTGCCTGGTGCGACGTGGCGGGAGCCGGGTTCCGCATGCGCGGCTGTACCGGGTGGAGCCGGACGAGAACGGCGGGGTGAGGGAATCGGCGCCGTCCTGCCGGCTCCTTCGCGTCACCCGCAGCGGTACGTGAAGGTGCCCTCCGCCGCGTGGGTGTGCGGGGACGTGATCACCACGCGGGCCACGGCCTCGTGGGTGCCCCGGCCCTCGAAGGTCCACAGGAGGTGGAGCCGGGCCTCCGTCCGGCCTCGGGGCACGGTCTCGCGCAGGGGTGCCGAGCGGGTGCCGTCGCTGCGTTCCCAGTGGTACGTGAGGGTGCCCGGGCGGCCGTCGGTGTGCACGACGGCCTCCACGTTCGCCGTGCCGTCGCAGCCGAGCGCCGCCTCCGGGGCGGTGACCGTGATGTCCCGTACCGAGACCCTGGGGCCGTACTCGCGCCACGCGAGCAGGGCCAGGACGGCGAGCAGGATCACGGCCGCCGGCGCGTACCGGAGGGGCCACCGGGAGCGGGGCCGGCGGGGTGGCGGACTGCCGGGCAGGGTGCCGTGCCAGATCTGGGCCGCCGTAGGGGTGTTCGCGGCGCGTCGGGCGGCGGCCGCGGTCACCCCCGGGCCGAAACGGAGGACTTCGCCCTCCACGCGGTCGGGCGTCGGATCCGGCGTCGGGCCCTGGAACCAGTGGCTGCCCAGTTCGGTGGCGCTGTAGTCGTCGTCGTTCACGTGATCACACACCGCCTGATGAAGATCTGCTGGAGGGAGCCGCCGTTCGCGGCGGCGGGATCCGTGCTCGCGCGCACGGCCCAGTAGCAACCGGTGCCTCGGACCTCGTGCTGGAGCGTCAGCGTGTAACGGTCCGCGCCTTCGCGCCGGATGGTCTCGGAGCCGTCCGGTGCGCCCGGCACGTCCTTCTCGTCGCTGGTGGACCACTCGACGAGGAGGGTCACCGGGCCCGTTCCGTCCGTCGAGATCTCGATGGTGGTCTCGGACGTCGTCGGCCCGGTCTGGCGCAGGCTCGTGACGGAGACGGACGTGACCGAGACCGGGGGCCGCGTCGGGGGTGTGGTCGGAGGGGTCGTGGGTGGGGTGGTGGGTGGGGTTGTCGTGGGCGGGGTTGTCGTCGGTGGGGTGGTGGGCGGCGTTGTCGTGGGCGGGGGCGGCTCGTCCGTGGTCGTGGGTGTGGGAGGCGGCGTCGAGGTGTCCGCCGGTGACGTCGTCGGGATTTCCGGCGTGGCAGAGGGCTCCTCGGCCGTCGGAGCCGTACTCGGGCTCGGGCTCGGTGACGTGTTCGTCGTCGCGAAGGCCTGCGCGGCCTGGTCGCCGTCCGACTCCTCTCCCCCGGCCTGCGCGGCGAGGGCGAGCAGCAGCGCCAGGGCGAGGGCGGCCGCGCCCGCGGGCAGCCCGTGCGGGAGCCACCGGCGCAGGCCCCGTGCCGGCGGCGCGGGCAGGGTCGTCGTGGCGAGCGCGGTGGTGCCCTGGGCCGTGCCGCCCGAGGAGGGGAAGAGCAGCGGCAGGAGCGCGGCGAGGGCCGCGAGCCGGCCACGGCCCCGCTCCTCCCAGTCCGGTCCGTACGCGGCCGTGGCCACCGACTCCAGTTCCCTGACGAACGCGTCGGCGTTCTCCGGCCGTTCGTGCGGGACCTTGGCGAGGCCCCTGCGGATGAGCGGGCGCAGCGGCTCCGGGGCCTGCCCGTCGGGTACGGGCGCCTCCAGGTGCTGGAGGGCGAGTTCGGCGAAGTTGTCCCCCGCGAAGGGCTTGCGGCCGGTCAGGCACTCGAAGAAGGTCGCGGTCGCGGCGTAGACGTCGGCGGCGGGCGAGGCGGGGGCGCCGTTCCACTGCTCGGGCGCCATGTAGGCGGGCGTTCCGGCGATGCCGGGGCGGCTGTCCCGGCCGGCCGCGATGCCGAAGTCGACGAGTTTGGAGGAGCCGTCGGCGGCGACGAGGACGTTCTCCGGCTTGTAGTCCCGGTGGACGACGCCCGCCCGGTGGGCGGCGGCGAGGCCGAGGAGCGAGCCCTTGAGGACGGCGAGGGCTGCCTCGGGTCCGGTCGCGCCTTCGCGGGCGAGGAGGGCGCGCAGGGCGATGCCGTCGACCAGCTCCATGACGATGGCCGCTCCGCGCGGGGCTTCGACGTACTCGTAGAGCCCCACGACGTGCGGTGTGTCGAGGGCGCCGAGGAGTCGGGCCTCGGAGCGGAAGCCATGGACGAACGACTCGTCGGAACGGAGCCTTTCGCTCAGGTACTTGACGGCGACCGGCGTGCCGGTCGCGTCGTGGACGGCCAGCGTCACCCGTCCGCTGCCGCCCGCGCCCAGCTCCCGGGACTCCGTGTAGCCCGGGACCACCCATGCGCTCATCCGCGTACCCCCTCGGCGCCGTGGCGGGACCTTGGCGAGGCCTCCCGGCCTTCCTCCACAAGGACAGATTCTCGCCACGGCCGGTTCCCGGCGACAGAGTCCGGTACGGGAAGGGGAACGGCCGCCACGATCGTGGAGCGCCGGTACGGGAAGGGGAACGGCCCCCCACGATCGTGGAGGGCCGTCCGGTGTGCCGGGTGGTGCGGTGCGGTTACGGAGTGACCTTCAGGAGCTTGTTCGCCGTGCCGGCCGAGGGGTTCTTGATGGCGTCCGGTGTCGCCGCCCCGGTGAGCGCGGCGGCCGTGTCGGCGGGTGTCGCCGAGGGGTGGGCCGCCAGGTAGAGGGCCGCGGCGCCGGTCACGTGCGGCGTGGCCATGGACGTTCCGGAGATCGTCTTGGTGCCGGTGTCGCTGTCGTTCCAGTCCGACGTGATCTCGGAGCCGGGGGCGTACAGGTCCACCACCGCACCGAAGTTGGAGAAGTCCGACTGCTCGTCGTCCTTGGTGCTGGAGGCCACGGTGATGGCTTCGGGCACGCGGGCCGGCGAGCCCTGGCCGGCGTCGGAGGACTCGTTTCCGGCCGCGACCGCGAAGGTCACGCCGGAGGCGATGGCGCGCTGGACCGCGGCGTCGAGCGCCTCGTCGGCGCCGCCGCCGAGGCTCATGTTCGCGACGGAGGGCCCGGAGTGGTTCTGCGTCACCCAGTCGATGCCCGCCACGACCTGCTCGGTGGTGCCGGACCCGTTGTCGTCGAGCACGCGCACGGCGACGATCTTCGCCTTCTTGGCGACGCCGTGGGAGGTGCCCGCGATGGTGCCGGCGACGTGGGTGCCGTGGCCGTTGCCGTCGTCGGCCGAGTCGTCCTTGTCCACGGCGTCGAAGCCGTGGGTGGCCCGGCCACCGAAGTCCTGGTGGGTGATCCGGACGCCGGTGTCGATGACGTACGCGGTGACGCCCTCGCCTCCGCCGTCCGGGTAGGTGTACTTGTCGTCGCCGGCCGTCTCGGCCTGGTCGATCCTGTCCAGGCCCCAGGACGGGGGATTCTCCTGCGTCTCCTTGATGGTGAAGCGCTTGTTCTGGACGACCGTCTCGACGGCGGGGTCGGCGGCGAGTCGCTTGGCCTCCTCGACGGTCAGGCCCGATGCGGAGAAGCCGTTGACCTCCGAGCCGTAGGAGCGCTGGAGGGTGCCGCCGTACTTCTTCGCGAGGTCCGCCTTGTTCGCGGATGCGTCGAGGATGACGACGAAGCTGCCGGAGATGGCGCCCGGGGCGCCGAGTCCGTGCACGGTGCCCTCGGCCGGGGCGGCCGCGCCGGCGAGGTTGCCCGCGAGCAGCACCGCGGTGGCGGCGCCTGCTACTCCTGCGGCTATGGCCGCGTTGCGAAGTCCGCGGGATCGCTTGTGAGTTGCCATGAAAAGGGTCTCTCCTCGTGTTGACGTGTGGGGCGTCAAACGTTCGAGGGAAACCCTGTGCGAGTTGGCAGGAGCAAATCAAGTGCGAACCAGGGGTAAGGGGTTCTTCAACAAGGTTTCTGAATAAGCCCTCCGCATCGCCTCCACGTCGCACACGCCGCACCGCGAACTCCTCCGTGAAATGGGCACGTTCGGCGCGAGGCGGGGGACCGACGGGAAATCAGTGACGCAAGCGGGTGTTGAGACGGGCGGCCTGGCGGGTCAGATGGTCGCGTTCCAGAACGTCGTTCGCCTTCTTCGCCGCTTCGGCGTAGAGACGCGCCGCCGTCGCGAGATCACCGGCGCGCTCGTGGAGGTACGCCGACACCGCCGCGTACCGGGGCAGGGCGGCGTCCAGCTCCGCGAGCGCCGCCAGGCCGGCGCGCGGTCCGTCGGCCTCGCCGACGGCGACCGCACGGTTGAGCCGGACGACCGGGCTGTCGGTCAGACGCGTGAGCTCGTCGTACCACTCGACGATCTGCACCCAGTCGGTCTCCTCCGCGGTGGGCGCGTCGGCGTGGAGCGCCGCGATGGCGGCCTGCGCCTGGAACTCGCCGAGCCGGTCGCGGGCGAGCGCCGCCTGCAGCATCCCGATGCCCTCGGCGATCGCTTCCGTGTCCCACCGCTCGCGGTCCTGCTGTGCGAGCGGCACGAGGCTGCCGTCGGGTGCGGTCCGGGCGGCGCGGCGGGCGTGGTGGAGCAGCATGAGGGCGAGGAGTCCCGCGACCTCGGGGTGGTCGATCGCGGCCGCGAGCTGCCGGGTGAGGCGGATGGCCTCGGCGGCGAGGTCGACGTCGCCGGAGTAGCCCTCGTTGAAGACCAGGTAGAGCACGCGCAGCACGGTGGCGACGTCGCCGGGGCGGTCGAGCCGGACGCCGGAGACCGTGCGCTTGGCCCGGCTGATCCGTTGCGCCATGGTCGCCTCGGGCACCAGGTAGGCCTGGGCGATCTGACGGGTGGTCAGCCCGCCCACGGCGCGCAGCGTGAGCGCGACCGCGGACGAGGGCGTCAGGGACGGGTGGGCGCACAGGAAGTAGAGCTGGAGCGTGTCGTCCACCGAGGGCGCGGGTCCGGGCGCGGGCTCCTCGTCGACGAGGTCCTCGCGCCGGCGGCGGGCGGAGTCCGCCCGGGCCGCGTCGAGGAACTTGCGCCAGGCGACGGTGACCAGCCAGCCCTTAGCGTCCCGGGGAGGGTCGTCCGGCCAGACGCGGACCGCCTCCACCAGTGCGTCCTGGACGGCGTCCTCGGCCGCCGCGAAGTCGGCTCCGCGGCGGACGAGGACGGCGAGGACGCCCGGTGTGAGGCTCCGGAGCAGGACCTCGTCCATGACGGGGGTCACTCCGAGATGGTGGGCGGCTCGGTGAGGAAGGGGCGCAGTTCCAGCCACTCGTGGATCGGCTTCCCGCCGGCCCCGGGGGCGGCCGAGAGTTCCCCGGCGAGCTCGACGGCGCGCTCGTAGCTGTCGACGTCGATGACCATCCAGCCGGCGATGAGGTCCTTGGTCTCGGCGAACGGGCCGTCGGTGACCGGCGGGCGGCCCTCTCCGTCGTACCGGACGAACGTGCCCTCGGGGGCGAGCGCCTGCCCGTCGACGAACTCGCCGGTCTTCTCGAGCCGGGCCGCGAAGTCCTGCATGTACCGCACGTGGGCCGAGATCTCCTCCGGCGTCCAGTGCTCCATGGGGACGTCGTTGACCGGGGCCGGGGCGCCGCGGTAGTGCTTCAGGAGCAGGTACTTGGCCATCGTGTTCTCCTCGGTGCGGATGCGGCCCATTCTGGTCGCTCTCACACCGGGGACGGAGCAGCCCACGGGTTCTCGACATCACCGCCGGATTTTTCTTCCGGCCTCGTCGGCCGGCCCAGGTACCAGACGGGGCCGGGGTCGTCCACGGCCAGCAGCCGGAAGCCGAGCCGGTCGTAGAACGCCCGGGCCGGGGTGTTCGCCCGCGCCATGCAGAGGTGCACGGCGGGGACGCCGTGCCCGCGCAGGGCTCCCAGGAGGGTCGACATGAGGGCCCGGCCGTACCCGCGGCCCTGCCACGCGGGCAGCAGGTCGATGTGGAGGTGGGCGGGGAAGCCCGTGAGTTCCTCGCGGACCATGCGCTCCGGCGTGTGCAGCAGGCCGGTCATCTCGTCGGCCGGAGTACGGGCCGCTCCCGTCAGGGGCGGGTACCGGTCGGTCACCCGCGGCAGCCACTCGGCGCGGAACCGTCCGGCGAACGCGGCCGTGTCCGGAACGCCCAGGACGTAGCCGACGGCGCTGCCGGCACCGTCGTCGAGGACGAAGGCGAAGTCCGGTGCGAAGTCCACGTACGGGTAGGCGAAGATCGTCGGCAGCAGTTCGGGGTCGGGGTAGAGAGGCGACGCGTCCCCGCCCTCGTGCGCCGTCCTGACGCAGATGTCACCGAGCGCGGAGCGGTCCGAGGGCCGGTACGGGCGGATGAACGGTTCGGTCGTCACCCGGTGCAGCCTGCCACCTTGGGAGCGCTCCCGCAGGGTTTTTCGACGACCGGGAGGTCGCGGCGTCCGCGCAGGGGAGACAGGAGCGCCGGAAGGAAGCTCAGCCCCAGGAGGACCCCTCCGACCCATAGGGCCGCGCGCGGCGAGGCGTACGCACCGATGGCGCCGGCGAGCGCGGCGGCGAGGGCCATCGTCCCGGTGAGGAGGAACCGGAAGGTGGCGTTCATCCGGCCGAGCAGCCCCGCCGGCGTCAGACGCTGACGGAGGCTCACGCCCAGGACGTTGGCCGCCCCCGTCCGTACGGCGAACGCGAACCACCCGGCACCCGCCACCCACAGCCACCCGCCGCGGTCGATCAGGGGCACCAGGAGACCCGCCGGAGCCAGGTACACGTCGGCCACGACCAGTCCCCGACCGTGGCCGAACCGGTCGGCGAGCGGACGGGCGCAGCGGGCCCCGACGAACAGCCCGGCGCCTCCGGCCGCCCAGAAGAGACCGAGCACGCCCGCCGACAGACCGAGGTCACGGGTGAACAGGACGGGGAGCATCGTGCTCACCATGACCGCCCCGAGGTTGCCCACGGCGCCGGTCAGGGCGACGGCGCGCAGTTCGGCGTGGCCCAGGACATGACGCAGGCCCTCGGCGATCTGCGCCCGCAGGTTCGCCCCCGGGCCGGCGGCCTCCTGTGGGACGGGGGCCGCGGGTGCGGGCCTGCGCGCCATCCACATCAGCTGGAGCCCCGACCCGAGGTGGCCCGCAGCGGAGCACACCACGGCGAGCGGTGCGCCCAGGAGCTGCACCAGAGCACCGCCGGCTCCCCGCCCCGCCACGTTGCCCGCGGCCATGAGACTCACCAGGGCGGAGTTCGCCGGGATCAGGGCGTCGGGCGCGACGAGCCGGGGCAGCGCGCTCTGTCCGGCCACGTCGAACAGGACGGTGGCCACCCCGTTCAGGAAGACCACCACACACAGGCCCCAGAAGGTCAGGACGTCGCACCACCACGCCACCGGGATCCACGCCAGGAGCGCCGCGCGCACCAGGTCCGCCGCGATCAGAATCGTGCGGTGGCGCATCCGGTCGACCCACGCGCCCGCGGGGAGGCCGATGAGCAGGAACGCCGCCGTGCCGAGGGAGCCGAGCAGGCCGACCTGGCCGGGCCCGGAGTCCAGGGCGAGCACGGCGATCAGAAGGACGGCGACGTACGAGACGTTCGTCCCCAGCGCGCTCAGGACGGAGGCGGAGAACAGGACGCGGAAGTCCTTCGTACGCCACGGGGACCGGGCGTCGCGGGGATGCTGCGCGCGCCGGGGGATCCGCGGGCGCCGCGAGGCGGGGAGGAAGGTGGGCATGCCCGGTACGGTGGCCGGTCGTCACAGCCAGGAGCCAATGTTTTAGCCTCACGTGAATCCGAGGAACGCAGGCCGGCCAGGAGGGGGCACCCGTGCTGGAGATCGAGTTCTCGGCCGAGGACGTCGCGCGCACCCGCTTCGCCATCTCGCCGCTCTGGGAGGTCGTGGCCGGCGCCCGGGTGCTCCTGGGCGCCGACGAGCAGGCCCTGCACCGCCGCTGGGCCGCACAGGTGCGCGCCCGGATCGCGGCCGCGCGGCTCGATCTCACGCCGCTCACCTCGCTGGTGCCGGCGCCGGCGCCTTCCATCCCGGGCTTCCTCTGCCCACCGCCCAGTACCTCGGGACCGACGCTCGCCGTGGAGCTGGCCGCGCTGCGCGCCACCCCGCCCGAGCGGATCCGGGCCTCCGCGCCCGAGGCACGGGCCGGCGTCGACGCGCTGCTGGCCGATCCGGAGCGCGGGCTCGGACGGCTCGCCGATGTCATCGCCGCCTTCTGGGAGCTCGCGATGGCCCCGTACTGGCCACGTATCCAGACCCATCTGGAGGCCGACATCCAATACCGGGCGCGCCGCTTCGCCGAGGGCGGGACACGGACCCTCTTCGAGGACCTCGAACCACGACTCGCCTGGAACGAGGGCACCTTGAGCGTCCAGCACCGCTTCGTCCACGGCGTGCGCAGGCTGGACGGGCGCGGGCTGCTCCTCGTGCCGTCGGCGTTCGTCTGGCCCCGGATCTTCTCGACGACGGACCCCCTCTACCAGCCGGCCCTGCGCTATCCCCCGCGCGGCATCGGCACCCTGTGGGAAGCCCCGCCCGAATCGGCCTCCCAGGCACTCTCCGGGGTCCTCGGCCGCTCACGCGCCCTGCTGCTCGCCGAGCTCACGGCACCGGCGTCGACGACCGATCTGGCCGGGCGCACGGGCCTCACTCCCGGCGGGGTGTCCCAGCACCTCGGCGCCCTGCGCGCGGCCGGTCTGGTCTCGGCCCACCGGGCCGGACGGGCCGTGCTGTACGCACGCACGCGCGTGGCGGAGGAACTCGTCTCGGGGGCAGGGCGGTAACCGACGGCGAGCCGTCACCGCTGGGCCAGGCTCGCCGGTGCCGGCGAGGTCTGCGCTCCTCCCCGAGGGCCGGGGAGATGCGGAGGCGGGTGTGGTCCCGGCGTGCCGGTCGCGGTCGCGGACGGGCCGAGGGCGGCGAGGAGAAGGAGCAGGGCGCGGCGGGCCTGTGGGGCGTCGACGTGGGCTTCGAGGTCGGCGAGCGCGCGCCGGGCCCGGTGCCGGGCGCGGCCGGCGCGCCCTGCGCGGTGGTCGGCGAAGGCACGGGCGTACTGGGCGAGCGCCGTGGCCCAGGCGTCGTTCGCGCAGCTCGGCTGCGCGAGGGCCCGGCAGGCGGTGCGGGCCGCCGCCGCGGGGGCGCGGTGGGCCTCCACCACGGCCAGGGCGGCCAGGCTCACGGCGGACGGCGGGCCCCCGGGGGCGCCGCGCGGCGTGGTGTCCGCCGCCTGCCGGTAGTACGCGGCGGCCGACTCCGGGTCCCGTCGCTGCCACGCCAGCGTCCCGTACACATGGGCGATCCGGCCGAGGAGGGCGTCGTCACCGGCGAGCACGGCCGCAGGCCAGGCCAGGGACAGCAGGTGGTGCGCCGTACGCGGGTCCCAGGCGGCGCTGAGCCAGGCGGCGAGCCATCGGCCCCTCGCCACGAGCGGACCGTCGGCGGGCAGCCGGGACAGCAGGACGCGCAGGTGGTCGCTGCCTTCGCGCGCGTGGTCCTGGACCGCCCACCAGAACCACAGGTGCAGCACGCTCTCCAGGGCCGTCTCGGCGTGACCGGCCCCGTCCCCGGCGCGGTGCACGAGGGCCATCAGGTCGTCGTGCTCGTCCCGGACGGTCTCGAGCGCCTGGCGCTGAAGCCCGGTGCTCCACAGGGACTCGGCGACGGCCGCCACCCCACGGAAGTGCACGGCGTGCCGGTCCCGGGTTGCCGGCCCTTCGCCGGCCGCCGAGAGCCGTTCCGTGCCGAAGTCCCGGGCGGCCCTGGCCATGCGGTAGCGCGGCGGGCACACCGCGCCCGCGTCTCCGAGCGCCTGGAGCGCGCCGATGGCGCTCAGCATCGCCAGGGCGGGAGGCACGTCGTGCGGAGCGAGATCGGAGCCCGAGCACACGAACACCGCCGCCGCCTCCGTGAAGGGCCCGGCGAACACGCTGAGCCGGCGCCAGACGGCGCGCTGCGCCGGTTCGCACAGGGCGTGTACGGCTCCGATGGAGGTCCGCAGTGTGCGGTGCCGCAGCAGGAGCGGGGCGGGGTCGGCGAGCCGGCACTGGCCGTTCTCGAGGTGGGCGGCCAGCTCGTCAAGGGTCCACTCCCCCAGCCGGCCCGCGGCCAGTTCGAGGGCGAGGGGTACTCCCTCCAGCAGGCGGCAGACCCGGGCCACGGCCGCCGGATCGGCCTCCTCGCGCCACCCGCGCTCCCGTGCGCGGGAGACCAGGAGCTCCGCGGCGGGCGACGGACCCTCCTGGCCGGGTGCCGCCTCCACCGGCAGGGACGCCAGCCTGATGACCTTCTCGTCGCCGAGCCCGAGAGGCCGCCGGGCGGTCACCAGGACCCGTACTGAGGGCTGGTCCATCAGCAGCGTCTGGACCAGGCCGACGCCTTCCGTGTGCACGGGATCGACATCGTCCAGGAGGAGGAGCACGTCACCGGCTGGGAGGTCGATGTCCGGGGCGGCGAGGTCCTGGGCGGGGAGGTCCGGAACGGCCAGGTCCAGGGCGGGGAGGTCCGGAACGGCCAGGTCCTGGGCGGGGAGGTCGGATTCGTCACCGGTCGGGACGGCCAGGTCCGGCACGGCACGGTCCGGGACGGCCAGGTCCGGCACGGCACGGTCCGGGACGGTCAGGTCGGACACGTCACCGGTCGGGACGGCCAGGTCCGGCACGGCACGGTCCGGGACGGCCAGGTCCGGCACGGCACGGTCCGGGACGGCACGGTCCGGGACGGCACGGTCCGGGACGGCACGGTCCGGGACGGCACGGTCCGGGACGGCACGGTCCGGGACGGCAAGGCTCATCGAGGCGGGGTCCCCCGTGTCGAGCTCCCCCGTGGTCATGTCCGTCCGCGCCGGATCCCACGTCAGGCCCGCGCCCCTCAGCGCCCGGGCGACCCGTGCCGTCAGCGCCCGGCGTCCCACGGGGATCCCGTCGTGCCATCGCACCCGGACCACCGTCCGCCAGGGGCCGTCGAGAGAGGGTGCGACTGCGGCCAGCGCCAGTCGGCTCTTCCCGGTCCCGGCCGCGCCCGTCACGGTGACGAGCCGGTGCCCGGACAGGGCGCCCCGGAGCTCGGCGAGCTCCTCGTCGCGTCCCACGAGCGCGGGACCGTGCCGGAGGCAGTCCACGAACCGGGCATCGCGTCCCTCGCCCCGAGTCCACATCTCCGGCATCGCGCACCATCCAGATCTTCGCTTTCGCCGCCGACCACCGAGATCGGTAGTCGACACAGAACCCGCAGGTCCCGGATGCAGAACCGTCACTGCACCGGGCGTCACGGCAACCCCAACGCGCTCCCCCGGCCACGGGTGGCGCGCACACGGGACGAACCACCCGCCGCAACGAACGGTGGAACGCGTGACCGACACGAAGACCCACGCGTCCCGACGCCCTCAACGGCTCATCCGGACGCGGCTCTTCCGTTGGCTTGAAAGCGATCTGCTTGAGGTTCCTGGCAGTTGATGATCAATTCAAGTACTCTTCGAACGCGCCGGGGGCGTCTTGGGATCGCCCGGGATCAGAACCTGGGGGGCCAGTGTCCAACGCCACCACGCTCGACCTGCCGTTTCCGCCTCGCGCCAATCCGAACCAGGCATCCGTCGCACCACGCCACCGGGACTGGCTCCTCCATCACCAGGGCCTCACCGCCGCCATAGCCCTGCCGGCGTACGAGAAGTGGGACGTTCCCCGACTCGCCGCGTTCACCAGCCCGGATTCCACGGTCGACGACCTCGTCCTCGCCGCGGACCTGCTCGGCTTCTACTTCCTCTTCGACGACGGCTTCGACTCGGAGCTCGGTCGGGCACCGGCGCAGGTGGCCGAGATGTGCACCCGCCTGACGGCCCTTCTGTACGGGGACGGCCCGGCGCCCGAGGGCCGCACCCCCGTCGAGAAGGCCTTCACCGACCTCTGGGAGCGCAGCGCCCGCGGCATGTCCGCCCGGTGGCGGGCGCGGTCCGCCTACAACTGGGAGTGGTACTTCGCGTGCCACCCCGCCGAGGCCGCCGGCCGGCTCTCCGGACGGCTCCCTGACCGGGAGAGCTATCTGGCGCTGCGCCGGGGGACGGCGGCCATGGAGACCCTCTTCGACATGGTCGAGCGGCTCAACCGTTTCGAGCTGCCGCAAGAGGTGCTGCACCACCCGACCCTCCGCCGGATGCGTCAACTGGCCGCTGACATACCGTCGTTCACCAACGACGTGCACTCGTACGCCCAGGAGCTCGCCCGCGGGGACGTCGCCAACCTGGTGATGATCGTCCGCGAGGAACGCGGCGGCACCCCTGACGAGGCGGCGGTGCAGGTGATGCGCGAGGCCCAGGCGATGGTCGACCGCTTCGTGGAGCTGTCCTCCGAAGTCCCGGAGATCTGTGAGCTCTTCGACCTCGCGCCCGCCGCACGGGAGGCCACCCGGCGGTACGTCGACGGTCTCGCCGCCTGGATCGCCGGCTACCACCGCTGGGAGATCGACACCGGCCGCTACGACCACTGAGCACACGGTCATCCCCTTCCTGAGCTCAGGGAACGAGGACGACCTTGCCGAGATTGCGGCGGGACTCGACGAGTTCGTGGGCGCGCGCCGCTTCGGCGAGCGGGATCTCGGCGGCGACACGGGGGCGGAGCACCTGGTCGCGGTGGAGCTGCCACAGCTCGTCGCGCCAGCGCGCGTACACCTCGGGCTTCCCCCGGGCGATGGACGCCATCTGGAAGCCGATCACGGACGCGCCCCGGACCAGCAGTTCGTAGGCGTCGATCGTGCCGCCGCCCGAGCTGAAGGCGACCAGGCGGCCGCCGGGGGCGAGCGCGCGCACGGCGGGTCCGAGGAGTTCCCCGCCGACCCCGTCGATGACGACGTCGACCGGATCGCCCCAGGACTCGTCGCCGTAGAGCACGACCTCGTCGGCACCGAGGGAACGCACGAACTCCGCCTTGTCGGCGCTGCCGACGGCCGCGACGACACGCGATGCGCCGCCGGCCCTGGCGTACTGCAGGGCGAGGCTGCCGACCGCGCCGGCCGCGGCGGTGACCATGACGGCGTCGCCGGGGCCGGGCTGCCCGGCCTCGTAGGCACCTCGGGCCACGAGGCCGCTGCGGACCAGGGCCACTGCGTCGACGGCGGTCGCCCCGTCGGGGATGCGGGAGGCCATCGCCTCGTGGACGAGGGCCAGTTCGGCGTAGGCGTGGGAGAAGCAGAGGCCGGTGACGCGGTCGCCCGCGGAGAAGCCGGTGACGCCTTCGCCGACGGCGGCGACGGTGCCCGCCACCTCGCCGCCGAGCGGGCCCGGCTCGGCCCCCTCGCGCACCTTCCGTACGGCGGGCAGGGTGACCCCGACCGCTTCGGACCGGACGAGCAGCTCACCCGGGCCGGGCTCCGGCACGGGGGCCTCCTCGACGAAGAGGACCTCGGGACCGCCGGTCACTTCATGGCGGACACGACGCATGGGCACCTCCAGGTGCGCAACGGACACGGAATCGTTGGAATCCCCAACGAATTTCAGCGTAGAGGCATACCGTTGGGAAGTCCAATGAATTCGGGATAGCCTGCCTCCATGACTCCGACGACCCCGACGACTCCCGCGGAAGGCCCGCACGCCTTGGCGCACATCCAGTCCCTGCCGAGCTGGCTGATCGGCCGCGTCGCCGCCCGCGGGCGGAGCCTGGTCGCCGAGGCGATCGCCGAGGAGGGACTGAAGCTCCCGCAGCACGCCGTGCTCGCGGCGGTGTCCGAGTACGGCCCGGTCGCCCAGGCCGATCTGGTGCGCCGCCTCGGCTTCGACGCGAAGGACGTGGTCCTCCTCCTCAACCACCTGGAGGAGGCCGGTCTCGCGCAACGTCAGCCCGATCCGCGCGACCGCCGCAAGAACGCGGTGACGGTGACGCCGGCGGGTGCACGGACCCTGGAACGGTGCGCGGAACTGGCCGAGCGGGCCAACTCCACGCTCCTCGCGCCGCTCAGCGCGACGGAGGCACGTCAGCTGATGGAGCTGCTGAGCCGGGTGCACGAGGGATAGCGACGCGATCCACGCCCGGGCTGTCGTCGGCCGAGGGAAATGCCTTGTCGCGCAGTGGCGTTGATCGCATGCTTCGACGGGTGAACACCGAGGACGACTCCCCTCACGCGACCCTCACCCTGCCCGTCGGCGTGCGTGACCTCCTCCCCCGGGACCTGCCGGCCTGCGCCTGGTCGGGCTCGGCCACCCACCTGCGCCATGCGGAACGGGAACTGGCCCGCGCGTCGGTGGGCGAGGTGGACTACCTGGCCGTATGCACGCCCCCGGATCTGCCGGTGGCGATCGGCGGCATCGACTACCAGGTCTCCTCGGGAGCCGGAACCCTGTGGCAGCTCGCCGTACTGCCGGCGCTCCAGTCCTGCGGCCTGGGAACGCTGCTCGTCCGAGCAGCCGAACAACGGATCCGGGACCGCGGTCTGCGCACGGCCGAACTCGCCGTGGAGGAGGACAATCCCCGTGCGCGCGCCCTGTACGAGCGCCTGGGCTATGTCGCGTACGGCCGTGCGCCGGACGCCGGGGACGAGGAAGGACCCGACGGGTCGATCCGCCGCCACGAGACGATGTGCGTACTGATGCGCAAGCGCGTCTGAACCCGGGGCCCTGCCCAACGGGCGCCCTTCCCCTACGGGACGCCGAGGGGAGGTGACGGCTCCCCGCCCTCCGACGCCGGGCACGGCGCCGCCCTACGCGCGGCCCGCGTCGATCAGGTACTCGGCGAGGTCACGGGCCGCTGCCGCGAGTGCGCTGCCGGGGCGGGTCGCGCCGGCGGCGAGGAGGCCGTCGACGAGGAGGAGCAGCTGGTCGGCGGCGAAGTCGGGACGGGCGTGTCCCAGGGCGACGAACTCGTCGGTGAACAGGCCGTGGAGGGTGCGACGGTACGCGCTGGTCACCTCGTGGGCGGGGTGCTCCGGGTCCGTGAGCGCGAGGTCGGCGGCCAGGTAGCGGCAGCCGTGGAAGTCCGGGGCGGCGACGATCTGGCCGAGCCGGTCGACGACCGCGAGGAGCCGGGCGCGGGGGTCGCCGCCCGCCGCGTCCATGGTGGCGCGGTACCGCTCGACGTCCTCGGCGGTGCTGCGGCGCAGCACCTCGGCGATGAGACCGTCCTTGCCGCCGAAGTGCTCGTACAGCGAGCGGCGGGCGACGCCGGCGCCCTTGAGCAGGGCGTCCACGCCGACGCCGACACCCTGGGCGTACGTCAACTCCTGGGCGGCGAGCAGGAGTCGCTCACGGGGGCCTGGCTTCACGGAAGTGCTCATGCCTCGATTCTGCAGCACTTGACACGGTAGAACAACCGGTCTATCTATTTCTCTCGTAGACCGAACGGTCTATCTCTTCCGAGGAGGCGTCCATGCCCGCACGCACCACCGCCGAAGTCATCGACCGTTTCAACCGCGCGTTCACCGACCGCGAGGCCGGCCTGCTGGCCGACCTGATCGCCGACGACTGCGTCATGGAGAGCGTCCAGCCGGCGCCGCGCGGCGAGCGGGTCTCCGGGCGCGAGGCGTGTACCCGGTGGTGGACGGCCCTGGTCGACGACCGCGGCGCGCAGTTCACCCCGCAGGAGGTGATCGTGGCCGGCGACCGCGCGACGATCGTCTGGACCTACCGCTTCGGCGACGGCGCCGACCAGTGGGTGCAGGGCGTCAACGTCATGCGAGTGACCGACGGCCGGATCACCGAGGCGCTCGGCTTCAGCAAGACCGCCGGCGAGGTCCCGCTGGCCGCCGACTGATGCCCGGCACGGGAACCCCCACAGCCACCACCAGCACCTCACACGAAAGGCACGACCGATGCGGAGCTACCACCTGTCGCACAGCGGGGCCGGGCTGTCCGGTCTCTCCGTCCGCGAGCACGACGTCCCGACGCCCGGCCCCGGTCAGGCCCTGGTGGCGGTGCGTGCGACGTCCCTGAGCTTCCGTGAACTCATGGTGCTCGACGGGACCTACGTCCTGCCGGTCAAGCCGGACGTCGTCCCCGTCTCGGACGGGGCCGGTGAGGTGGTCGCGGTCGGACCCGGAGCCGGGTCGGTACGCGTCGGGGACCGCGTCGCCGCCACGCTCTTCCCGTCGTGGCAGGACGGCCCGTTCGCCATCGAGCACGCCGCGCAGCGCGGCGGTTCGCTGGACGGCATGCTCACCGAGTACGCCCTGGTCGACGCGGACGGGCTCGTGACCGTGCCCGCACACCTGACGTACGCGGAGGCGGCCACCCTGCCCTGCGTGGCGGTCACCGCGTGGAACGCGCTGACCGGCGACGGAGTCGGGGTCCGCCCCGGCGACACCGTCGTCGTGCAGGGTTCCGGCGGGGTCTCCCTCTTCGCGCTCCGGTTCGCGAAGGCGCTCGGCGCCCGCGTCATCGCCACCACCAGCAGTCCCGCCAAGGCCGCGCGCCTGCGCGAACTCGGCGCCGACGAGGTCGTCGACTACGCGGCCACCCCCGACTGGGCCGGCGAGGTCCGCGCCCTCACGGGCGGCCGGGGCGCCG
The DNA here is from genome assembly GCF_040295385.1 of Streptomyces sp. NPDC002825. NCBI lineage: Bacteria > Bacillati > Actinomycetota > Actinomycetes > Kitasatosporales > Streptomycetaceae > Streptomyces > Streptomyces sp. NPDC002825. The sequence goes on along the minus strand of NZ_JBEOVH010000039.1, from coordinate 27,734 downwards.
ACCGTATCGTCGACGTCGCGGGACTCCTCCACGAGTCCGTCCGGGCCATCACCCTGGCCGGCACCATCGTGTGCGTCGGCTTCACCGGCAGGACCGCCCCGCCGCTCGACCCGTACGCCCTCTTCTCCTCCGGTGCCACCGTCCGCAGCGTGGCGGTCGGCAGCCGCGCCCAGTTCACCGCCATGAACGCCTTCATCGAGGAGCACGGGCTGCGGCCCGTCGTCGACCGCGTCTTCCCCTTCGACGAGGCCGTCGACGCCTACCGCCACTACGCCGCCGGAAGCTCCTTCGGCAAGGTCGTCATCGACCACTCCTGACCGCTCACTGCTCCCAGTACTGGGCCAGCGATCCCTCCCGGTACGGAGCGGGGCTCACGCTCAGTTCGCCGGCGAAGGGGCGGTCGAGGACGAAGACGAGGAGCAGACTGAAGCCGATGAGGGCGGCGACCGAGGCGACGAAGAGGAGCTGGATCCGCAGTTTGCGCATGCCGTAGAGGAAGGTCAGCGGGACGAGGACGATCGCGCCGCCGAAGGCCAGGGCCTGGAGCAGCGGCGGCAGTTCCTGCTGGGCCATGGTGAGGCGGGCGCGGCGCTGGGCGGCGACGTCGTTGAGGTGGGTGACGGCCTCCTCGTAGAACACCTCCTCGCGCGGGGACTTCGGGTCGTACGCCTGCAGGACCTCGAAGGCGGACCGCAGGTGCCCCTCCGTGGCCCCGTAGCTCGGCTGCCCGGCCCGCATGCGGGGCCACTGGTCCTCGACGACCGCGTGGACGTAGCCGCTGAGCGCGGTGTCGAGGTCGGCGCGGACGGCGGGCGGGAAGGCGCCGGCGTCGCGGGCGATGAGCGCGGCGTCGGTGGCCTCGCTGGCGACGATGGTCTGCGTGCTGTCCAGCTGGGTCCAGAGGGTGACGATGACGAAGGCGAGGATGATCCCGTAGATCGCGCCGAACATCCCCAGGGTCACCCCGACCATGTCGTTGTGCTCCCCCCGGGCCAGCGAGGGATACCTGCGTCGGAGCAGCACGCTGCCGGCGACGGCGAGCACGACGGTCCCGCCGACGGTGACCACGGCCAGGGTGAAGGTGCTGAAGTGATTGAGGAGCCAGAGCGACATGTGCGGGGAGTCTAGGTGCGGCGGCGGGCCGTTCCCGGCCCCCGGCCGCGATCACGGTGAATGATCACTCGCCCGTGTCGGCGATGGAACACGCTGTCGCCGGTCCAAGCCCCTGCGCGCTTGTTCGGGCGTACGGAGACACCCGGCGGCCTCACCACGTGGGGCCGAACGCCTCCGGTGTCGTCGCCCTCGCCGACCAGCGGGCCGGCAAGCGCCTCGGCAACGTCGACACCCGGCTCTACCACCTGGCTCGCACGCCCCGGGAAGGGCAGAAGGCCGGCATCGACGACATCACCAGCGGCGTCAACGGCCAGGACGGCTTCCGCGCCGCCCCGGGCTACGACCTGGCCACCGGCCTCGGCACCGTCGACGCCCCGGCCCTCGTCCCGGCCCTCGCGGCGACGACTGGTCGAGCCGAGCCGCTCCGACGGACGGAGCCGCGGTGCGGCGCGCCTCATCGCTACGGTCGTCGGCGTCTGCCGCGCAGCCTTCGGATCCGGGGCCGGAGCCTCTGCCGTGCACGTATCGCAGGCCGGTGGGCGGTCTCGTGGCGGCCGGGGGTCCAGCGGTCGTCCGGGGAGAGCAGTGGGGCCTTGCGTGAGGCCTGCGCCTGGATCTCCTGGTGGGACTCGTACGCCGTCACGCGGAACGCCTCGTCGTGGGCGGCCAGTGCCGCCGTGATGCCGGCGCCCGCGCCGCCCCGGCGCCGGACGTACACGGCCAGCCAGGTGAAGACGCCCATGATCCCGGCAAGGCCGGCGACGAAGACCAGAAACGCCGTCATGTCGCTGTCTCCCCTCCTCTTCGGCTGTCGCCCCTTCTCCTTGACTGGTGAACGTCGCCGCGGCGGCAGCCGTTCCAGGGCGTCCCACTTCCCGCCCTGGACACGGCGCACGCAAAGCCGCCGGTTCCTCCGGTGGCGGTGCCGCCCGAGGGGTTGCGCCCTCCGGAGGAGGACCTCCGGGGTGGTGAACGTCCGGCCCGAAGGCCGGCGTTCCTCACTGGCGGAGGGCCACGGCGGCGTGGTGTCCGTCCGGGACGGTGACGTCGGCGAGGAGCCAACCGGTCGGTGCCGAGGGCACCGGCCCCGAGCCGACGTAGTCGGCGGACGGATCCGCGCCCAGGCCCACGCCGAGCCCTTTGAGGTAGGCCTCCTTCCTCGTCCACACCCGGGCGAACGCGGCGGGGCGGAGTGCGGGAGCGAGCGCGGCGAGTTCCGCCGCCTCGACCGGGTGGAGGACCTCCGAGGCCTCCGTGACGGTGTGCGGCGCGGGCACCCGCTCGATGTCCACACCGACGGGGGTGGTGGCCACGGCGATCAGGCTCAGTCCCTCGCAGTGGGAGAGCGAGAAGTGCAGGCGTCCGTCGGGCAGGACGGGGCGCCCGTGCGGCTCGCCGCAGCAGGGGCACGGCGCCCGTGCCACGGACACGGCGCGGGGCGCGATGTCCAGGTGGGCACCGAGCAGTCGGCGCAACCCGACGTGCGCGCACAGGTACGTGGCGCGGTCGCCGGAGCGGCGGAACTCCTCGGAGCGGGCCAGTTCCTCGGTGGCCAGGACGAGGGGGGCATACCGGGTGACGGTGTCCCGGTGGGCTTCGGTGGCCACCAGCCACAGCTGCGGTCGTACGGGGCGGAGCCCGGGCAGCCGTGGCAGGGCCGTGGTCAGGGGCGGGAGGGTGGTCGGGACGAGCGGGCCGGCCGGCGGAGCCGTCGGCGGTGGCGGGGGAACCAGCGAGATCATGTCTGCCTCACACGGACGTGGCGGTGGGCTCCGGTGCGGTACGGGGACGGGCGTCGGCCCGCGGTGCGGCGGTGGCCGTCCCGCCGCGCAGGGCGACGGCCGCGGCGATCGGGGACAGGAGGGCGAGGCCCGCGCACAGCAGCCAGGTGCCGGTCACCCCGAGGGAGAGCGAGACGGGGCTGAACACGGCGAGGGACAGCGGTGCCGCGCCGATGCCGGAGAGCGCGAAGGTGGACATCGCGGCGCCCATCCGGCCTTCGGGGACGGCCTGTTGGTAGGCGGTGACGAGGGCGGGTCCGTTGAGTCCGGAGAGCAGGCCGACGGCGCCGGCCGTGGCGGCGAGGACGACGGGTGACGGGACGAGGGCCATGGCGGCCATGCCGGCCGCGAGGCCGACACCGGTGACCACCAGCTTGGTGTGCGCCGGGATGCGGTGGGCGAGCGCCGCGCCCACGGCCGCCGAGGCGAGCGCGCCGGCGCCGAAGACGGAGAGGACCATGGCGACGGCGCCGACGCCCCAGCCCTCGTCGGCGGCCCGCAGGGGCAGGGCGACCTCGGCCGGCCACAGGAACGCCAGGTCCATGCAGAAGCAGGCGACGAACATCCAGCGCAGGCGCGGGTGGGCGGCGAGGAGCCGGAAGCCGTCGCCGGAGCGGCGCAGCAGGGAGGGCCCCTGGGGAGCGCGCTCGGGCCGTGTCATGCCGTGGGTGACGTGGGTGGCGCAGACCAGCCAGACGGCGCAGCCGACGGCCGCCGCCGTCATGGCCACGGGCAGACCTCCGACGACCACGAGCCAGGCGCCGAGGGGCGAGCCGGCGATGGGGGCGAGGCGCAGCACCATGGAGAAGAGGGAGTTGGCGCGGCCGAGCTGGTCCTGGGGGGCGAGGCGGGGCAGCAGGACCCCGGAGGCGGGGCCGGTGAGACCGAGCAGGACGCCGTCGACGAGGGCGACGGCGATCAGCGGCCACAGGGTCTCGGTGGTGGCGGTGACGGCGACGCCGGCCGCGAGGACGAGGACGCGGACGCTGGTCGCGCGGAGCAGGACGGCACGGGGGCCGAGCGCGTCGGCGAGCGCTCCGCCGAAGAGCAGCAGCAGGGCTCGGGGCAGGGTGGCGGAGAGGGTGACGTACGTGACGGCTTCGCGGCCGCCGAGCTGGACGGCGGTCCAGCTCATGGCGATCAGGAGGGCGAAGCTGCCCGCCTGCACGGCGGCCTGGCCGACGACGAGGCTGCTGACGCGGCGCCAGTCGACGGCGGGCGCGGCGGCGGCCGTGGGCGGGCTGGTTTCGGGGGTCGTTCCCATGGGGTCGGCTTCCTGTGGTCGGGTGTCTGCGGTGGAGGCTCTGGGGCCGGCTTCTTCGGTCGGGTTCCTGCGGTCGGGTTCCTGCGGCCGGGGCTCTGTGACCGGCTTCTTCGGTCGGGTTCCTGCAGTCGAGGTCCTGCGGACGGGGCTCAGTGGCCGGTTTCCGCAGACGGGTTTCTGCGGTCGGGTCCTGCGGCCGGGGCTCTGTGACCCGCTTCTTCGATCGGGTTCCTGCGGTCGAGGTCCTGCGGCCGGGGCTCAGTGGCCGGTTTCTGCAGACGGGTTTCTGTGGTCGAGGTCCTGCGGACGGGGCTCAGTGGCCGGTTTCTGCAGACGGGTTTCTGCGGTCGGGTCCTGCGGCCGGGGCTCTGTGACCCGCTTCTTCGATCGGGTTCCTGCGGTCGAGGTCCTGCGGCCGGGGCTCA
>NZ_JBEOVH010000039.1:0-23053 GCF_040295385.1 Streptomyces sp. NPDC002825 | reverse complement strand
CAGTGGCCGGTTTCTGCAGACGGGTTTCTGCGGTCGAAGGCGCGGTGAGGGCGGGCCGCTCGTTCAGAGGGGCGGGCGGACGTGGACGCGTACCCCCGTGGCTTCGCCCCGGAGCGTGGCGGCGACGGCCAGGGCCACGGCGCGGTCGGCGGCCCGGCGAACGGCGCGGCGGTGGCGTGGGGCGAAGGCGCTGGGCCGGGACGTGACCCGGGCGGGCGGTCGGGGCGTACGCAGTTCGACGCGGCCGCCGAGGTAGCCGCGACCCGCCTCGGCGAGCAAGCGCTGCGCGGTGTGCCTCGCCGTGCCGACGAGGCCGGTGGCGTCGTGGGACACCGTGACGGTGATGCCAGGGGCCTCGCGGACGGAGAAGCAGGCGTGGACGGCACGGTCCGCGCCGCGCCGCCGGTGCGCGGTCATGGCGTCACGCCCAGGGCCGAAGGCGCGGCGGCCGTGTGCTCGGGGTGGTGCGGCCGGCCTTCGGGCCACCACAGGTCCTCGGGACCCAGGGCGGCGACGCTGTACTTGCCCAACGCGCTGATGAGCAGCCGCAGTTCGAGAGCGATGCTGTCGACGAGGCGCTCCAGCCCGTGTTCCGGGTCCTCGTCGACCGCCACGAGGGCCGCTCGGCCCAGGCCGACGGCGGTGGCGCCCAGGGCGAGCGCGCGGACGGCACGGCCGCCTTCCCACATGCCGCCCGCGGCGAGGAGGCAGCCGCCGGGGCGGCCGATGCGGCGCAGGCATGCCGCGAGGGGCAGGCCGACGTGGTCGAGGAAGACGGCGGGGGCCCAGCCGGTGCCGCCTTCCGCGCCGTCGACGGTGACGGCGTCCGCTCCGGCGGCCCAGGCGGTGCGGGCGGCTTCGGCGATGTCGCGGCCGGGATGGAACTTCACCCAGGTGCGGGCCTTGGGGAAGTTGTTCCTCATGAAGCGCAGCTGCTGGCGGAGGATCTCGTCGGTGAAGGTCCCGGGAGTGGCGCAGCGCAGCCGGCGCTCGCCGTCCGGGTCGAGGACCTGGAGGACGGTGAAGCGGCGGGCGAGCTGCTCGGCCTCGGCACGGTCGACGACGGTCATGCCGCCGAGGCCGGGCTTGGCGCCCTGGCCCGTCTTCAGCTCGAAGGCGAGGCGGCCGGTCTCCAGGAGGGGCCGGAAGGCGGGGTCGCTGTAGAGGAGGTTCCAGACCTCGGAGTCGGCGTCCTCGGTGGACTGCTGGACGACGATGCCGCCGGTTCCGTCGGGTGCGGCGTCGAGGTAGGCCTCGACGCGGGCGAGGAGTGCGGAGCGGGTGGCGTCGCCGGCGCGGCGGTAGCCGTGCACGGGGATCATGTTCTCCCCGATGACCATGGGGATGCCGAGCCGGGCGGCCTGCCTGCTCGCGTGGACGGCGAGGTCGCCGCTGCCGGCGCGGGTGGAGCCGAAGGCGGACAGGTAGAGGGGCAGCCGGGCGGTGAAGCCGCCGACGCGGGAGCCGAGCTCGACGTCGGTGAACTCCGGTTCCCGGGCCAGGTCGATGAGCTTCTCCAGGCGCTGGGGCATGAAGACGGGCGGGACGATGCGCGCCCGGTCGAGCTCGTCGGCGGTGCCGGTCCCCGTACTCGGTCCGTACAGCTGTGTCCCGTACGTGGCGGAGTCGGGGAAGACCTCGGCGGTGCCGTTGCGGGCGCGGGCGCGGACGGCCCGCTCGGGGAAGCCGGGGGCGCCCAGGGCGGTCACGGGGCCACCACCCCGGGGAGCTTCGGGTAGGCGCTGACCTGCCAGAGGGCGTCGAGGCCGGTGAGGAAGCGGACGAGGCGCTGGAGGCCCATGCCGAATCCGGCGCTGGGCGGCATGCCGTCGCGGGCCTCCTGGAGGTACCAGGCGTACTTGGCGGGGTTCTCGCCACTCTCCCGCATGCGGGTGACGATGGTGGCGTAGTCGGCCTCGCGTTCGCTGCCGGAGACGAGTTCGCCGTATCCGTGGGGGGCGAGGAGGTCGAAGTTGCGCAGGACGCCGGGGCGGTCGGGGTCCTCGCGGTCGTAGAAGCCCCGGGAGCCCTTGGGGTAGTCGTTGACGAAGAAGGGGCGGTCGCTCTCCAGGGAGAGGAGCCGCTCGCCGGCCCAGTCGATCTCGCCGTCGGGGTTCTGCGGGTGGCCGGCGGCGCGGAGGCGGGCGACGGCGTCGTCGTGGGTGCAGACGTCGTACTTGCCGGCGCGGATGTCGGCGAAGTCGCCTTCGATCCGGCCGAGTTCGCCGAGGATCTCGGGGACCGCGGTCCACACGTGCTCGGTGACGTGGGTGAGCAGGCCGGCGGCGATCTCCTGGGCGTCCTCGCGGGTGCCGTCGGCGATCTCCACGTCGATCTGGTGGAACTCGACGAGGTGACGGCCGGTGCCGGCGGTCTCCTCGGGCTCGACGCGCACGTTGGGGGCGACGTAGAAGAGCCGGGGGAAGCCGCGGAGCGACGCCTGCTTGTAGAGGATCGCGCTGGTCATGAGCTTGTACGGGTGGCCGTAGTAGTCGACGTCGAGGGCCTTGGCGCCGCGGCCGCCGGGGTCGGTGACCGGGCCGACGAGCGGGGGCAGCAGCTCGGTGAAGCCCTCGCCGCGCAGGAACGCGCGGGCGGCGTGGAGGGCCTCCTGCTGCACGAGCATGGCGGCGCGCAGCCGGGGCGAGCGGAGGTGTTCGCCCAGCGGGGGCGGAGTGGTCGCTGCGCCGGTGGGGTCGGTCATGACGGGGCTCCTGTTCGGTGGCGTGGGTGCGTGCGGGTTCGGCTCGGAGAGGGAGCCGGGCGCCTCGGACGGCGAGCGGTCGGCTCAGACGGTGAGCGGGGTGGCCTGGGGTCGGTCGTGGCCGTCGCCGGTGTCGCGATGGCGGGGGCTGTCGTACCGGTCGGCGACGTGGTGGAGGGCGGCGAGCAGGCCCGCCGAGGTGAGGGGGGCGGCGTCGGCCGCCCTGTCCGGGCGGATCGGCATGGCGCCGGTCCGGGCCCAGCGGAGCCGTCCCCCGGGGTCGACGAAGCCCAGGGACCTGCCGGCGTTGTCGGGGTGGAGGCAGAAGGGCACGTCCAGGAGCCCTCGTTCGAAGGCGGTCGGCAGCGCCAGGGAAAGGTCGGGGTGGAGGCCGAGGACGGTCTCGACGAGGGTGCGGGCCTCCGCGTACACCTCGCCGTACCCGTCGGCCGCGGGGCCGGACGCCGGCGGTCCGGCGAGGGCGGCGGCCGCGGCGGCGGTCTCCAGGGCGCGGACGTTCTCCTCGACGGTCGGGATGCGATGGGCCTCCGCGGTGGTCTTCACGATGAGCCGGCCCGCGCCGGAGCGCACCGCGAGCCGGGCGGAGGCCTCCAGGAGGCGGGTGGCGCCCTGCTCGGTGCGCGGGTAGACGCCCATGTACGTGTAGAGGACGACATGGTGGTCCACGCCGTCGGGCAGGAACTCGGCGGCGAGCCGGTGCAGGGCGCGCAGGGCCTCCTCGTCCTGGGCCGGATCGGTCTGCTGGGCGTAGCTCAGCGACACGCTGCGCAGCCCGAACTGTGCGAAGAACAGGCACTCCAGGACGCTCGTGGCCACCAGGAGGCCCGGCGGGCAGAGCTGGCCGAGGAGGCAGCCGCCGAAGCTCTCCAGATGGGGGACGGCGCCGGGCCGCGCCCCGGTGGCGAGCAGCTCGCAGGCCCGGGCCCAGGCGGTGACGGACTCCCGCAGGGGGGTGCGGCCGTAGGGCAGGCAGTACGAGACGGGGCCGCCTTCGGTGGCGTCGAGGCCGGCGGCGGTGAGCGCCCGGACGATGGCCAGGGGGCGGGCGGAGCCGTGCCTGACCTGTACGGGGAAGTCGGCGTCGAACAGCCCGTCGAGGACGGCCCGGGTGGTGGCCGGTGAGTGCGCGGCGATCGGATAGCCGTTGAGGCGGCTTCCCTCGGCCACGGCGGCGCGGGCGGCGGCGAGGTCGCCGACACGGGTGTAGCTGTCGACGGTCAGGGTGCCGGCGGTGTGCGCGGTGGCGGCCCTGGTGCGGGCGAGCCCGGCCCGCATGCGGGCGGGGTCGTCGAAGCCCATGCGGGGCTGGACGACGAGCCGGCCGGCCGCCGCGGACGCCGCGACGAAGCGGCCGAAGTCCGGGGCGGGGACGGGGGCGGTGGCGGTGGCCGGGGCGGTCAAGCCGGCACCTCCCTGCGGGCGCGGGCGGCGAGGAACTCCCGCAGGGCGTCGAGGTCCTCGCCGAGGACGGCGTCGCAACCGGCCTCCGTGAGGCGGGCCACGTCCGCCTCCTGCCGGTGTCCGGCGACACCGAGCTTGCCGCCGAGCACGACGGGGAGTCCGGCCAGGGCGGGTTCCGCGCGCAGCCGGCGGACGGCGGCGAGTCCGTCGCGGTATCCGTGCCCGTTGACACTGCTGAGCACCACCGCGTCCGGCGCGTGCCGCAGACAGCCGGCGACCAGCAACTCGGCGGGGGCGCAGGGACCGAGCCCCACGACGTCGTGGCCCTGTTCCTCGAGGAAGAGACGGAGATACACGAGATTCCATGTATGGGAATCCGATGCGGTTCCGCTCAGAAGTATCTTCATGGGTCGAGGATAGATTTCCGGGGATTCCGGAAGGGGAAGTACGACCGGCAGGAGGGACCGGCACTTTCCTTCCGGAATTCCGCATGGAAAAAGCGCCGTGCCCCGCATCGGCTGCGGGGCACGGCGCTTCGGTCGCGCGGGTGTCAGGCGTACTGGGCGACGAGACTGCGGGGGCGGATGTCGGTCCAGTGGGCGGTGATGTACTCCAGCGCCTCGGCGCGGTCACCGGCGCCCCAGACGCTGGTCCAGCCGGCCGGGATGTCCGCGAAGGCGGGCCACAGGGAGTGCTGGCCCTCGTCGTTCACGACGACGTGGAAGGTTCCCTCGGCGTTGTCGAACGGGTTGACGGACTCGCTCATGACTGACTCCTCGTTTCTTCCTTCTGAAGCGCGGAGAGTTTCTCCGCGACTATTCTTCCGATCGTTTCGAGAGGTTCCGGTTCGGTCATCTGAAGGTGGCCGCATTCGACGGTGTGATGGTCGACGACACCCTCGGTGAAGGGAATCCAGGTGGCTGCGAGAGCGCCTTCCGGCTCCCCCGGCCGGCGGGCGGCGAAGAACACCGTGTCCGCGTCGGCGACGCCCGGGACGTGCCGTGCCATGAGTGCGGCATGGGTCTCGGAGGCGCGGAGCACCGCGCGGAGTTCGGCGTCGGAGAACCCGGCGAGGACGGGGTCCTCGCGGCGGATCTCCTCGATCGCCGCGGCGGGATCCACCGCTTCCGCCGTCCGTTCCTCGGGCGGGAGTACGGAGACGCTGCCGGGTCCGGTCTGGTGGACGTCCATCAGCGCGAGCAGTTCGACCCGCTCGCCGGCCTCGCGGAGCCGTACCGCCATGGTGTGGGCGACGAGACCGCCGTACGACCAGCCGAGCAGCCGGTACGGGCCCCAGGGCTGGACCTGCCGGATCTGCTCCAGGTAGTCGTCGGCCATCGCCTCGACACTGCGCGGCCGGTGGCCGGGCTCGCTCAGCGCGCGGGCCTGGAGCGCGTACAGCGGCTGGTCGTCGCCCAGGTGGCGGGCGAGGCCGGCGTAGGACCAGCCGACGCCCGTACCGGGGTGGACGCAGAAGAGCGGGCGGCGGGTGCCGCGGGTGCTGAGCGGCAGCAGGACGCCCAGGGCGGCGGCCGTGCCGTCGTCGTCCTCGGGCGAGCCGAGCAGCCCGGCGGGGGTGGGCGTGCGGAACAGGTCGCGGACGGTGCGCTCGATGCCGAGGACGCCGCGGACGCGGTTGACGAGGCGGACGCCGAGGAGCGAGTGGCCGCCCAGGGCGAAGAAGTTGTCGTCGATGCCGACGCGGGGTACGTCGAGGATCTCGGCGAACAGCGCGCAGAGCACCTCCTCGCGGGCGTTGCGGGGCTGCCGCCCGCCCTCGGCGGCGGCCGGGCGGTGCGGAGCGGGGAGCGCCGTGCGGTCGGGTTTGCCGTTGACCGTGAGCGGCAGGGCGTCGAGGACGACGACGGCGGAGGGCACGAGGTGTTCGGGGAGCGTGGCGCGCGCGTCGGCGAGCAGCTCGTCGATCAGGTCGGACTCGGTGGCCGGGGAGCCCTGCGCGTCCGCCGTGTCCCCCGTGTTCGCCGTGTTCGCTGCGTTCGCCGTGTCCGCTGCGTTCGCTGCGTTCACCCGCGGGACGACGTACGCCACGAGGGTCTTGTCGCCGGGCCGGTCCTCGCGGACCACGACGAGCGCCTGGCCGACCGAGGGATGCGCGGCGAGGGCGCGTTCGACCTCGCCGGGTTCGATCCGTACGCCGCGCAGCTTGATCTGGCCGTCCGCCCTTCCGAGGAACCGGAGTTCGCCGGCGGCGGTCCACAGCACGCGGTCGCCCGTGCGGTACATGCGGCTGCCGTCGCCCTCGAACGGGTCGGGGACGAACCGCTCGGCGGTCAGCCCGGCCCGGCCGACGTATCCGCGGGCCACGTGCGAGCCGGCGATGTACAGTTCGCCGGGGACGCCCGGCGGGACGGGGCGCAGCGCGTCGTCGAGGACGTGGCTGCGGGTGTTGTCCATCGGCCGCCCGAGGTGGAGACCTGCGCCGCGCAGAACCCGTTCGCCCGTGCCGAACCACTGGTTGTGGGAGGCGAAGGTGGTCTCGGTGGGCCCGTAGGAGTGGACCAGGACGGTGTCCGGGCAGTGGGCGAGGACCCGTTGGACGGCGGCCGGGTTGGCGACGTCTCCGCCGGTCCACACCTCGCGCAGCAGCCGCAGGGTGTCCAGGCCCTCGTCCGCCATGACGTGGAAGAGGCCGACGGTGAAGTAGGCGGCGGTGACGCCGTGTTCGCGGACGGCGCGGGCGGTCTCGGCCAGGTCCGTGCCGTCGCCCGGGGTGAGGACGAGGCTGCCGCCGTTGAGGAGCGGCACCCAGATCTCGAAGACGGAGGCGTCGAAACCGGTGGCCGAGTGGACCAGCATCCGGTGCGGTCCACCGGACCGGACGTCACGGTCGCCGGCGAGCTCCACCACGTTGCGGTGGGTGACACCGACACCCTTCGGCCGGCCCGTCGAACCGGACGTGAACATCACGTACATCAGGTCGTCCCCCGTGGCGGGGATGTCCTCGGCGAGGGGCTCCCCCGTGCCGGGAGCGTCCACGAGCAGGACGGTCGGGGCGACGGCGTCGGCAGCGGGCTCCTCGTCGGCGGCCACCGGCCGGAACCTCGCGTGCTCCTCGTCGGTCGCCACCAGCCGTACCCCGGCGTCCTCCACCATCAGACGGAGTCGGGCCTCCGGCAGCCGCGGGTCCAGGGGAAGGTAGGCGGCGCCGCACCTGAGGACCGCGAGGGCCGTCACCACCAGGGACGCCCCGCGTTCGAGGAGGACGCCGACGGTGTCGCCGCGGCGCACCCCGGCGGCCCGGAGGCGGGCGGCCAGCGCGGCGGCTCGGGCGTCCAGACCTCCGTAGCCGACGGTCTCCTCGTCGGTGATCAGCGCGGGCGCGTCGGGTGTCAGCGCGGCCCGGCGGGCGATCAGCTCGTGGATCGTCTCCGCGGCTCCGGGAGCCGGGGTGGCGGTGTCGTTGTACTCGCTGACGAGCCGGAACCGGTCGGCGGCGGTGAACAGGTCCACGTCCCCGATCCGTACGCCGGGATCGGCGGCCACGACGCGGAGGGTCTGCTCCAGATGGGCGGCGAGCAGCGCGGCGGTGGGGGCGTCGAACAGGTCCGTGGCGTACTCCAGACCGCCGGCCAGACCGGCGGGCAGGCCTTCCGCGTCCCGGCGCTCACCCAGGGCGAAGGTCAGGTCGAACTTGGTGGACACGGTGTCGAGGAGCGCCGGTCCGCCCTCCTGGAAGAGGCGCTTCGCGGCTGCCGCGCCGGGGGCGTCGCCCGTGTAGTCGTGGTGGAGCTGGACGACGACCTGGGCCAGCGGCTGGTGAGCGGTGGTGCGGACGGGGTTGAGGTGCTCGACGACCCGGTCGAAGGGGAGCTCCTGGTGCCCGTAGGCGGCGAGGTCGGTCTTCCGGACGCGTGCGAGGAGTTCGGTGAAGGTGGGGTCGCCGGAGGTGTCGGTGCGCAGGACCAGGGTGTTGACGAAGAAGCCGACCAGGCCGCCGAGGGTCTCGTCGTCGCGTCCCGCGGTCATGGTGGCGAGCGGCAGGTCGGTGCCCGCGCCGTGCCGGGTGAGGACGGCGGCGAGGGCGGCCTGCAGGACCATGAACAGGGTGGCGCCGCTGCGCCGTGCGACGGCTTCGAGGGCCTGGTGGGTGGTGGCGTCGAGGGCGACGGGGGCGCGTCCGCCGCGGTGGGTGGCCTCGGCGGGGCGGGGGCGGGCGGAGGGGAGTTCGAGTACGGCGGGGGCGCCGGCGAGGGTCTTCTCCCAGAACTCCAGATGGGCCGCGGCGGCCGGGCCGTCGATGAGGTCGCGCTGCCAGAGGGTGTAGTCGGCGTACTGGACGGGCAGCGGCGCCCAGTCGGGGTGACTGCCTTCGGCACGGGCCTGGTAGGCGGTGCCGAGGTCGGCGAGGAGGGGGCCGGTGGACCAGCCGTCGGCGGCGATGTGGTGGACGAGCAGGACGAGGACCTGTCCCCCGGCGTCGTCGGGGGTGAGGAGGGTGGCCCGCAGGGGTGTCTCCTCGGCCAGGTCGAAGACGTGTCCGGCGGCTTCGGCGACGGCGGCCTGGAGCCGCTCGGCGGAAACGGTCCGCACGTCGAGCGGGGGCCGGACGGTGGACAGGATGTCCTGGTGGGGTTCGCCGTCGACGGTCCGGTAGCGGGTCCGCAGTACCTCGTGGCGGTCGGAGAGGTCGGTGAGGGCCTGGGCCAGGGCGCCGGCGTCGAGGGGTTCGGTCGGCCTGAGGACGAGGGGGATGTTGTAGGAGGCGCTGGGGCCTTCGAGGGTGTCGATGAACCACAGCCTGCGCTGCGCGTACGACAGGGGGATCCGTCCGGGCCGGTCCGCGCGCGGGACGGGTCGGGGGCGCGAGGGCACGGCGGCCGTCTCGGTGCTGGTCCGGTCGGCGATGCGGCGGGCGAGGGCGTCGGGGGTGGGCGCGAGGAGCAGGTCGCGGACCTGGACGTCGGCGCCGAGGCGGGCGCGGATCCGGTTGGCGAGGCGCACCCCGCTCATGGAGTGGCCGCCGATGGTGAAGAAGCCCTCGTGGGGGCCGACCTCGTCGAGGCCGAGGACCTCGGCGAAGAGCTCCCGGAGGGTGTCGGTGTGGGCGGCGGGCGGCTCGGTGGTGGCGGGGACGGCCACCTCCGCGGGGGTCTCGGCGCTGCGGGCCCGCCGTTCGTCGAGGGCGCGCCGGGTCGCGGGTTCGACGAGGCCGATGTCCGGGATCCGGTCCTCGGGGCGCCGGGCGGCGGCGTGGAGCGCGCGCTCCAGGGCGGTGAGCAGGATGCGGGCGGTGTCCTCGTCGAGGACGTCGCGCGCGTACTCCAGGCCGAGCCGCAGTCCGGCGGGGGCGCCGTCGGCGTCGCGGAGTTCCTCGAAGGCGGCCGTGAGGTCGAACTTGGTGGTGGCCGGTCCTTCGCCGGCGAAGCGGCCGTCGATGGCGCCGAAGCGGAAGGGTCCGCCGTCGGGGCCCGTGGCGCGCAGGGTCAGCATCACCTGGAAGAGCGGGTGGACGCCGGGTGTGCGGGGCGGGTTGAGGTGCTCCACGAGGAGGTCGAAGGGGAGCCGCTGGTGGGCGAAGGCGGCGAGGTCGGTGTCGCGGACCCGGTGCAGGAGGTCGGTGAAGGCGGGGTCGCCGGAGGTGTCGGTGGGCAGGACGAGGGTGTTGACGAAGAAGCCGACGAGTTCGTCGAGGGCCTCGTCGTCGCGTCCGGCGACGGGGGTGCCGACCACGGTGCGCTCCCCGGCGCCGGACGCGCGCAGGGCGAGGGCGAGCGCGGCCTGCGCCACCATGAGCAGGCTGGCGTCGTGCTGCTCCGCGAGGCGGACGAGCCGTGCGTGGACGGCGGGTTCGACGGTGGCGGTCAGCAGACCGCCGTCGTGGCCGCGGACCGCGGGCCGGGGCCGGTCGAGGGGCAGGTCGGTCGCGGCGGGCAGCCCGTCCAGGGCCGCGCGCCAGTGGGCGAGGCCCCGGGCGGTGACGGACTCGGGGTCGTCGGCGTCGCCGAGGAGGTCGTTCTGCCAGAGCGTGTAGTCGGCGTACTGGACGGGCAGCGGCTCGCGTTCGGGCGCACGGCCCCCGGCGCGGGCGGCGTAGGCGTGGGCGAGGTCGGTCATCAGCGGTTCGAGGGACCAGCCGTCGCCGGCGACGTGGTGGAGCAGCACGGCCAGCGTGGCGCAGGAGCCGTCGTCCGGCAGGAACAGGGCGACGCGCAGCGGGAGTTCGCGGGACAGGTCGAAGGTCCCGGCGGTGAACCGGGCGACCCGCTCGGCGCGCTCCCCCGCCGGGCACTCGACGGTGCGCAGCCGGACGGCGGTGGGGGCGAGGACGTGCTGGTACGGCTCGTCCTCGGGGGCGAGGAAGACGGTGCGCAGTACTTCGTGCCGTTCGGCGACGTCGGTCACGGCGGCGGCGAGCGCGGCCGGATCGGGGGCGGTCTCCAGGTGGAGCACGATCGGCATGTTGTACGCGGCGGACGGTCCGTCGAGCTGTCCGACCAGCCACAGCCTGCGCTGGGCGTGGGAGAGCGGGACCCGGTCCTCGGCGGGGAGGGGCTCCTCGTGGACAACGGGCAGGCGGGGGTCGGCGGTGCGCAGGGCCTTGCGGTTGATCTTGCCGGAGCTGGTACGGGGCAGGGCGACGACGATCGAGACGGCGGGGACCGCGGCGGCGGGCATGCGCGCGCGTACCCAGTCGCGCAGCTCCTCCGCGCCCGTGCCGCCCTCGGTCACCACGAACGCGACGAGCCGCTTGACGCCGTCGCCGTCCTGCTGGGCGACGACCGCGGCCTCCCGGACCCCGGGGTGGCCGGCGAGGACGGAGTCGACGGCGGCGGGGTCGATGCGCTGGCCGCCGATCTTCACCTCGTCGTCGAGGCGGCCGTGGTACAGGATCTGCCGGTCCTCGCCGATGGTGACGAGATCGCCCGTGCGGTAGGCGCGTTCGCCGTCGAGCTCGGTGAAGCGGCGGGCGTTCAGTTCGGGCCGGTGGAGGTAGCCGCGGGTCAGGCCGCCGCCGAGCAGCCACAGTTCGCCGTCGACGACGGCGGCGCGGACGCCGGGCAGCGGGCGGCCGATGGGGATGGGCCCGGTGTCGTGGCGGCTGAGATCGGCCACGGTGGCGACGACGGTGGTCTCGGTGGGGCCGTAGCCGTTGAGGAGCCGGATCCGGTCGCCGACCAGGCCGCGCCACTGGGCGACGCGCTCGGGCAGGGCGGCCTCGCCGTAGATCATCACGGTGCGCAGAGCGGCGGGGAGGCGTACGGAGCCGGTGGTGAGGACGTAGACGAGCTCGTGCCAGTAGGCGGCGGGCAGGTCGAGGTAGGTGACGCCGTGCCGCTCGCAGCCGGCGAGGAGTTCGGCCACGTCGAGCATGTCGTCGGTGCGCAGGACGAGGGTGCCGCCGGCCCCGAGGGTCGCGAAGATCTCCTGGATGCTGGCGTCGAAGTGCAGCGGGCTGAACTGGAGGACGACGTCCCCGGGTCCGATGCCGTACGCGGGGATCGCGCCGGCGATGAAGTGCGCGAGGGAGTCGTGGGCGACGACCACGCCGTTGGGGGTGCCGGTGGAGCCGGAGGTGTAGATGACGTAGGCCGCGCCCTCTCCGGCGCCGGGCCCGCCGAGGACGAGCTCGCCGTGCCGTGCGACGCCGGCCGGGGTGGGGGCGAGGTCGCCGCAGGCGTCCTTGAGGATGGCCTCGTTGCGGGCGTCGGGGGCCTGGATGTCGAGGGGCAGATAGGCGGCGCCGGTGCGGAGGACGGCGAGCAGACCGACGATCGCGTCGATGCCGCGGGGCCGGTGCAGGGCGACCAGACGGCCCGGTCCCGCGCCCTGTGCGGCGAGCTCGCGGGCCCGGTCCCGTACGGTGGCGTCGAGCTCGGCGTAGGTGAGACGGGCGTCGGCGTGGACGAGGGCGGGGGCGTCGGGGCGGGTACGCGTCTGATGGGCGATCAGGTCGAGCACGGGCGGGGCGGGGGCGGGAGAGGGTCCGCCGTCGAGCAGGTCGTCCGTTCTGCTGGGGGGCATGCTGAGTTCCTCCGGTAAAGGGCCGAGAGACCGGGGCGAACGGTTCCTCTCGCCTCCGTGCCGTCCACGCTAGGCGCGGGGCGCTGCCGGTCGGGGCAGTCGGCCCGGCAGCTCGAACCGGCAGGCCGCCGGGGGGAGCTGCCGGTGGGGGTGCGGCCGGGCAGTCCCCGGCGCGGGCCCGCGCCGGGGCGGGCGGCACCTCGGTCCGCTGCGTGTGGGGCCCGCGCCCGGCTGGGGCGGCGCCCTGGCCCACCCCGTGCGGGCCCGCACCGGGCTGGGCGGCGCCACCGCCCGTGCTGGGCGGGGCCCTGGCCCGCCCCCGTGCGGGCAATCGTCCCTCCCCCAGACTTCGTCCGGGGGGACCCCCAGGGCGGGACGGGTGGGCACACGGGACGGCGCCCTCTAGCGGCGCCTCCGCGTTCCGAGCCTGGACCCGCACCCCATGTGCACCGAGCGGGTGGTGCGGGTCCAGGCGCGTAAGCCTCTGGCGCCGGCAAGGGCGCCGTCCGTTGTGCCCACCCGTTCCGCCCCTTGCGGAACGTCTGCCCACAACGGGGGGGGGCACCGCCCCGGCGGAACGCATGCCCACAACGGGGGGCACCGCCCCGGCGCCGACGAACGGGCGCCCGCGACCGCGTGGGGTCGTCAGTTGGGGTGGCGGGTGCCTGCCGTCGTGCGGCGGCGCAGCGCCGGGCCCGGCGCCGAGCGGTCGGCGTCGGCCAACCGGTGGGCGAGGGACGCCGCCGTCGGGTTGCGGAAGACGTCCCGCAGGGTCAGGTCCTGCCCGAACTCGGCACGGATCCGGTTGAGCAGCCGCACCGCGAGCAGCGAGTGCCCGCCCGACTTGAAGAAGTTGTCGTCCCGGCCGAGAGGCCGCCCGCCGAGGACGTCCCGGAAGATCCCGAGGAGGTCCGCCTCCCTGCGGTCCGGGCCCCGCGTCTCCGCCTCGGGCAGGGCGCCGGCCTCCGCGCCGGGCGCGGGCAGCCGGGGCACGACGACGACACGGGCAGGCGCCAGGTACTCCGGCAGCCGCTCGGCCGCCCAGCCCCGCAGCGTCGCCTCGTCGGCCCCGCCCGGCAGGCGGGTGACGTAGGCGTACAGCCGGTCGTCGCGGACGGCGACGGCCGCTCCGGTCACGTGCGGATGCCGACCGAGCACGTCCTCGACGTGGCCGGGCTCGACCGGGTAGCCGCCCACGGTGACGGTGGCCACGGGCCGCAGCGCCCCGTCGGCCCGGGCGAACGCCCTGCGGCCGGTGGCCCGCAGGCCACCCCCGGGGGTCCGTTCGTGGACCTCGCCCGGCACCCGTACCGGCGCGGGACGGCCCCGCTCGTCCAGGACCACGGCCCTGTCGGCGGGGGCCGACGGGCCGTACGCCACGCCGGAGAGCGCGGAGCCCGGGTCGGCGGCCAGTGCGTCGAGCGTCTCGGCGAGACGTCCGGCCAGGAGAGCCGCGGTGTCGGCGTCGTAGAGGGCGGTGGCGTATTCCAGGGCGCCCCGCAGGCCGGCCGGTCCGCCGTCCGCGTCGACGAGTTCGGTGAGCGCGAAGGTGAGGTCGGACTTGGCGCCCACCGCGCTGAACGCGACCGGTTCGCCGTCGAAGACGGACGCGGCCCCGGTCCCGGTCCCGGTCGCCGCAGCGTTGACCTGCAGCATCACCTGGACGAGCGGCGCGTGGGCGGCGGAGCGGTGCGGGCTGAGGTGTTCGACGAGCCGGTCGAAGGGGAGGTCCTGGTGGCTGTACGCGGCGAGCCCGGACTCGCGGACCCGGCGCACCAGCTCGGTGAAGTCGGGGTCGCCGGAGGTGTCGGTGCGCAGCACCAGCGTGTTGACGAAGAAGCCGACGAGGGGGTGCAGGGCGTCGTCCGCGCGCCCCGCGACGGTGGTGCCGATCGCGAGGTCGGTGCCCGCCCCGTGCCGGGTGAGGAGGGCCGCGAGGGCGGCCTGCACGACCATGAAGAGGGTCGCTCCGTTGGCCCGCGCGACGCGCAGCAGCGCCCGGTGGGTGGCGGCGCTCACCTCGAAGGCGGTGAGCGCGCCGGCCCCGTCGCTCTCGGCGGGACGCGGCCGGTCGGTGGGCAGGGCGAGGAGCGGGGGCAGCCCGTCGAGGGCGTCGCGCCAGTGGGCCAGTTGTTCACCGGCGACACCGTGTGCGCCGTCGAGGAGGTCGTGCTGCCAGAGGGTGTAGTCGGTGTACTGGACGGGCAGCGGCTCCGCGTCGGGAGCGCGTCCCTCGGCGCGGGCGCGGTAGGCGGTGTCCAGGTCGGCGAGCAGGCAGTCGGTGGACCAGCCGTCGCCTGCGATGTGGTGGACGAGCAGCACCATCACCTGACCGCCGCCGTCGTCCGTCACGAGCCAGGCCCGGAACGGGATCTCGGCGGCCAGGTCGAACACGTACCCGGCGGCCGCGTCGACGGCCGTGCGAAGGGCGTCCGGGCCCTCGGCCCTGACCTCCTGGAGCACGGGCGCCGCACCGGCGAGGACCTGCTGGTACGGCTCGCCGTCGGCCGTCCGGTAGACGGTGCGCAGCACCTCGTGCCGGTCGGCGACGTCCACCAGGGCGGCGGCGAGAGTGGCCGGGTCGACGGGGCGGCGCAGCCGGGTCACGACGGGAATGTTGTACGTGGCGCTGGGGCCTTCGAGGCGGTTGAGGAACCAGAGCCGGAGCTGGGCGGCGGACAGGGGGACGCGTGCGGGCCGCAGCGCGTCGGGAACGGGCAGGAGCGGGGGGCGGGCGGGCCCGTCGCCCCGCTCGTCGAGGCGGCGGAGCAGCTGCCGGGGTGTGGGGGCGAGGAAGACGTCACGGATCGCGGCCTGGAGACCGAGGGCGCCGCGGATGCGGTTGGTGAGCTTGCCGGCGAGCAGGGAGTGCCCGCCGAGCTTGAAGAAGTTGTCACCGGAGCGCACGTCGTCACGGCCCAGGATCTCCGCGAACAGGCCGTTCAGGATCTCCTCGCGGGGATCCGTCACGGCACGCGCCCCCGTCCCGCGGCCGTCCGAGGTCGTTCCGTGCTCCTTCCGGGCCGGCGCGAGCGCGTCGTGCCGGCGGTCGAGCCCCCGGCGCTCCTCGTCGGTGAGCAGCTCGATCCCGCTCAGCGGCGTGTCGTCGGCCCGCTCGGCGAAGACGGTCAGGGCCCGCCCGAACAGCGACAGCAGGAGCGCCGCGGTGTCCTCGTCGTACAGGTCCGTGGCGTACTGCAGACCGAGCAGCACTCCCCCGGGTTCGCCGTCGGGGTCGTGCGTCTCGACGCAGTGGAAGGCGAGGTCGAACTTGGCTCCGGCGAGGTCGGCGCCGTCCGTGACGCCGGCGATGCCGCCGAGGCGGACGGCCGTGTCCTGCGCGGTCTGTGCGCTGACCATCACCTGGAAGAAGGGGTGACGGCCGAGGGAGCGTTCGGGGTTGAGGGCCTCGACCAGGAGGTCGAACGGCAGGTCGTCGTGGGCGAAGGCCGCGAGGTCCCCGTCCCGCACGCGTCGCACGAGGTCGGCGAGGGTGGGGTCGCCGGACAGATCGGTGCGCAGGGCAAGGGTGTTCACGAAGAACCCGACCAGCGCGTCCAGGTCCTCCTCGGGCCGGCCCGCGACGGCCGTGCCGACGACCACGTCGTCGCCCGCGCCCGCCGCCCGCAGGGCCAGGGCCAGCGCGGCCCGGACGACCATGAAGAAGGTGACCCGGCGGCTGCGGGCGACACGGGCGAGCGCCTTGTGCACCAGGGCGTCGAGCTCGGCCGTCACCAGCGCGCCACGGTGGCTCGGCTCGGTGGGCCGGGGCCGGTCGGCGGGGAGCCGCGTCTCGGCCGGGATCCCGTCCAGCGCCTTGCGCCAGTACGCCAACTGGGCGTCGCGGACGCCGTGTTCGCCGTCGAGGAGCTCGCCCTGCCAGAGGGCGTAGTCGGTGTACTGGACGGGCAGTGGCGCCCAGTCCGGAGCACGCCCCTCGCCGCGGGCGCGGTAGGCGGTGTCCAGGTCGGCGAGCAGGGAGCCCACCGACCAGCCGTCGGTGGCGATGTGGTGGATCGACAGGACGAGGACGGCCGTCCCGTCCGCGACGGTGAACAGCCGCACCCCGAGGGGTAGTCCACGCGTCACGTCCAGCGGGATCCTGGCGAAGTCGGTCGCCCGCGCCTGCGCCTCCTCACGCGTGGCGCACGCCTCGGCCTCGACCCGTACCTCCGGAGCGTCGAGGACACGCTGGTACGGCTCCCCGTCCCGTACCGGATAGACCGTCCGCAGCACCTCGTGACGCCGCATCACATCCCGTACGGCCGCCTCCAGGACGGTCGTGTCGGGTTGCGCCTCCAGGTGGAGCACCATCGGCGCGTTGTACGCCGGGGAGGCGCCTTCGAGCCGGTTGAGGAACCACAGGCGGCGCTGGGCGTACGAGAGGGGGATCGGGTCGGGACGGTGCTCGTCCGGCACCGGCCGCAGGGCCGGACGGCGGGGTCCGTCGCCGCGTGCGCCGAGGCGGCGGAGCAGCTGCCGGGGTGTGGGGGCGAGGAAGACGTCACGGATCGCGGCCTGGAGGCCGAGGGCGCCGCGGATGCGGTTGGTGAGCTTGCCGGCGAGCAGGGAGTGCCCGCCGAGCTTGAAGAAGTTGTCACCGGAGCGCACGTCGTCACGGCCCAGGATCTCCGCGAACAGGCCGTTCAGGATCTCCTCGCGGGGATCCGTCACGGAGCGGGCCGCGGCACGCTCCTGCCGGTGCGTGGTGCGCTTCCGTGCCGCCTCGGCCAGGGCCCGGTGGCGGTGGTCGAGGCCGTCGCGCTCGGCGTCCGTGAGGAGCGGGATCCTGCTGAGGGGGGTGGTGTCCTCCTCTTCGGCGAAGGCCGTCAGCGCACGCCGGAACAGTGCGAGCAGGAGCCGGGCGGTGTCCTCGTCGTACAGGTCCGTCGCGTACTGCAGACCGAGCAGCAGTCCGCCGGGATCGCCCCCGGCGTCGAGCGTCTCCTGGCAGTGGAAGCTCAGGTCGAACTTGGCGGTGGCCAGGTCGGCTTCGTCGAGGACGGCGGGGACGGACCCGAGGCGGACGGTCTCCCCCTCCCGCCGGGCCTGCGCGCTCAGCATGACCTGGAAGAACGGGTGCCGGCCGAGGGAGCGTTCGGGGTTGAGGTCCTCGACCAGGAGGTCGAACGGCAGGTCCTCGTGCGCGAACGCCACGAGGTCCGCGTCCCGGACGCGGTCCACGAGCGCCCCGAGGCCGGGGTCCCCGGAGAGGTCCGTGCGCAGGGCCAGGGTGTTCACGAAGAAGCCGACGAGCTCGTGCAGGTCCTCTTCCGGCCGGCCCGCCACCGGGGTGCCGACCACCACGTCGTCCCCCGCGCCCGCCGCCCTCAGGGCGAGGGACAGGGCGGCGCGGGCCACCAGGAAGAACGTGCCGCGTCGACCGCGCGCGACGGCGGTGAGCGCCCGGTGGGTCGCGGCGTCGAGCTCCGCCGAGACCACCGCGCCACGGTGGCTCGGCTCCGTGGGCCGGGGCCGGTCGGCCGGCAGCCGCGTCTCGGCCGGGATGCCGTCCAGGACCTTGCGCCAGTGGGTGAGCTGTTCGTGCGCGGTGCTGTCGGGGTCCTCGGGGTCTCCGAGCATGTCCCGCTGCCACAGCGCGTAGTCCGCGTACTGGACGGGCAGCGGCTCCCAGCCGGGTGCGCGGCCCTCGGCGCGGGCGCGGTAGGCGGTGTCGAGGTCGGCGAGCAGGCAGCCCACCGACCAGCCGTCCGTGGCGATGTGGTGCACGAGGAGCACCAGGAGGGCCGTCCCGTCCGCGACCTTGAACAGCCTCGCCCGGAGGGGCAGTTCGCGCGTGATGTCGACGGGGGTCCGGGCGAACTCCGTCGCCCCGGCCGCCGCGTCCTCGCCCGTCGCGCACTCCTCCACCTCGAAGCGCACGTCGGCGTCGTCGAGGATCTTCTGGTACGGCTCCTCGTCCCGGGCCGGGTACACGGTCCGGAGCACCTCGTGACGCTCCACCACGTCCCGTACCGCCGCGTGCAGCGCCGCCGGGTCGGGCACGGATCCGAGCCGGAGCACCACGGGCGCGTTGTAGGCCGGGGAGGCGCCCTCGAGCCGGTTCAGGAACCACAGTCGGCGCTGGGCGTAGGACAGGGGGATCACGGTTGCTGCTCCTCGTGAGTGGCGGGGGCGGGCGGGTCGAGCGGCGACAGGGGCCGGGGTTCCGGCGGTGGCCGGGGTGCGCGCGGGTGCTGCGGTCAGGCATCCCGGGCGGCCAGGAGCTCCTCGATGTGGGCGGCGAGGTCGCGCAGCCGCGGGTGGGCGTACACGGCCTTGACGGGGAGCGCCACGGACAGCTCGGCGCGCACGCGGGAGACGAGCTTGATGGCGAGCAGCGAGTGGCCGCCCAGCTTGAAGAAGTTGTCGTCCGGGCCGATCGACGCGGCGCCGAGGACCTGGGTCCACACGCGCCCGATCAGCTCCTCCGCACGGCCGTTCAGTCCGTCGGCACCCGTCGCCCGCGGCCCGGTCTCCGCCGGGGTCTCCGGACGCGTGGGCAGCGCGGACCGGTCGAGCTTGCCGCTGGGCGTCGTGGCGAACCGGTCCACCGCGACGTACACGCTCGGCACCATGTAGGCGGGCAGGCCGTCCGAGAGCGCGGCGCGCAGGGCGGTGGCGTCGCCGCCCCGGTGGTAGGCGATCAGGGTGGCGGTGCCGCCGGCGTCCTCGCCGAGGATCACGGCCGCTTCGGCGACGCCGTCCACCCGGGTGAGGGCGGCCTCGATCTCCGGGAGTTCGATGCGGTGGCCGCGCAGCTTGACCTGGCCGTCGGCGCGGCCGAGGTAGACCAGTCGGCTGTCGGGAAGCAGCCGGCAGCGGTCGCCGGTGCGGTACATGCGCCCGCCGGAGGCATCCGCGGAGAGGTCGGCGACGAAACGTTCCGCCGTCAGTCCGGGGCGGCGCCGGTAGCCTCGGCCCACGCGCGGGCCCGCGAGGTACAGCTCGCCGGACTCCCCCGGCCCGACCGGGGCGAGCTTCTCGTCGAGCAGGAGCATCCGGAGCCCCGGCAGGACGGCGCCGATGTGCGGCTCGCCGGGAGCGTCGATCCAGCCGGCGGTGGCGTCGACGGTGCACTCGGTCGGCCCGTACACGTTGAGCGCGCGCAGCAGCCCGGACCGGTGGGCGGCGGCGAGCCGGTCCCACAGCGCCGGGCTGATCGCCTCGCCGCCCACGAGGAGGGTCAGCGGGCGCGGTCCGCCGTCCTCGGTGAGCAGGTCGAGCAGCGGGTCGGCGTGGGAGGGGGTGATGTCCAGGTCGGTGAGGGACTGCTCGTCGACGAAGGCGGCGAGCAGCGACGGGTCGCGGCGGGTCTCCTCGTCGATCATGACGAGGGTGTCGCCCCGGCAGAGTCGCGTCCACTGCTGCACGGAGGCGTCGAACGAGGGGGAGGCGTTCCAGCCGACCCTGCGCCCCTCGCCGGTGGCGGCGCCCGCCTCCTCCAGCTCCTCCAGGAGCAGCGAAGCAGCGGCGCGGCCGATCTCCACGCCCTTGGGCCGGCCGGTGGAACCGGAGGTGTAGATGACATAGGCGAGCGTGTCGGCGGTGACGGGGACGGGCGTGTACGGGTACGGGGCCGGGTCGCCGCCGAGCGCGGCCGTCAGCTCGGCGACCGTCACGGCGCGGGCGCCGGGGGCCGAGGAGCCGTCCGTACCGTCCGTACCGTCCACGATCACCAGGTCGGCACCGGAGTCCTCGACGAGGTAGCGGCGGCGGTCGGCGGGCAGCGCCGGGTCGACCGGCAGGTAGGCGGCGCCGGCGGTGAGCGTGCCGATGATCGCGGTGACCAGGGCGGCGCTCCGGGGCAGGCAGAGCGCCACGACGCTCTCCGGACCGATGCCGAGGGCGCCGAGCCGGGCGGCGAACACGGCTGCGCGGCCCCGGAGTTCGTCGAAGGTGAGGCGGTCGTCACCGGCGACGACGGCCGTGCGGTCGCCGGGGGCGGTGGAGAGCCGGGCGAGGAGGTCGGCCGCGCCGGTGCCGGCGGCAGCCGCGGCGGTCGTGGGGGCCGGGGCGAGCGGGGAGGACGGGGCGGTGGTGGGGCGCTCGGGGAGGACGGCGGTCATGGCGGGGCTCACCTTCCGTACAGGGTGGTGGAGGGGGCGGAGGTCGGGGAGCAGTCGGACAGCCGTACCGGCTCGCCCATGGCGACGACGATCTTCCGGTCTCCGGTGTACGACTCCCGGCCGTGCGCGCAGAGGATGTTGTCGACGAGCATCAGGTCGCCGGCCTGCCAGCTCTCCCGCAGGGTCACCGCCTGGTACACGTCGTTGACGGCGTCCACCTCGGCGTCGGTGAGGGCCGTGCCGTCGCCCAGGCGGGTGTCGAAGGGCAGACCGTCCGCGCCGAAGGTGTCGGTGAGGACCTCGCGGACGTCCTCGTCGAGGCTGCGGGCGTTCCAGAAGGCGAAGTGGTTGAACCAGGAGCGCTCGCCGGTGACCGGGTGGCTGATGATCGCGGACCTGCGCTGGCGGGTCCGCAGGGTGTCCTCGTCGAGCCATTCGTAGCCGATGGCGTGGGCGTCGCAGTACTCCTCGGCGCCCGCGGGTTCCTCCGACGAGAAGGCCTTGCGCCAGGGCATGCCCGCCAGGTCCGAGTAGTTGCGCACGAGGAGCCAGCCGGCCTCGGCGAACCGTGCGACCAGGTCCTGCGGCAGCATCGCGAGGGCCTTGCGCATGTCGCCGACGGTGGTCGCGCCGCCGGTCTCGGGGGCGGTGAGGCAGCCGAAGAGCAGCACGCCGGGGAAGTCGAGGGTGTAGCTGTTCTCGTTGTGCAGCCGGATCGCCTGGGCGGCCGGCAGGTCGGTCGAGGAGAACACCCCTTCGCCGAAGTCGCTGCGCGGGGTGGCCTTCTCCTTGTAGCCGGCGCGCTGGGCGATCAGCGCGTCCCGCGCCTCGGCGAAGGACTCCGTGTCCGTGACCGGGAGCCCGCGCAGCATGACCGCGCCGGAGCGGTGCAGTTCGGCCCGGATGGCGGGGAGCTGGGCGGACAGCCAGGCGGTGGCCTCGGCCATGGTGTCGAAGGCGGGGGTGTGGACGAGGGCCGGCTTGCCGGGCTCCCGGACGACGGTGAGGTCGGTGAGGTCGGTGACTGCCGAGCTCGGGGCGTACGCGGTCATGGTGGGTGGTCTCCTCGTATCAGGTGACGTGGGGGCTCAGGCGTTGGTGGGGGCGGGGGCGTGCAGGGTCTCCAGGACCGGGTTCAGGCGGGCGAAGAAGCCGGGCAGGTCCTGCTGGAAGTAGAAGTGGTCGCCGGTCAGCACCTCGGGCACGATCGGGTGTCCGGCGACGAGGGACCAGCCGTCGAGCATGTCGACGGGGACGATCGGGTCCGCGTCCCCGCCGAACACCGCGACCGGGCAGTCGAGCCGGACGGCCGGGGCGGTGCAGCGGTAGGCGTCGTCGATGGCGAAGTCGGCGCGGATGGAGGGCAGGACGATCTCGCGGAGCTCCTCGTCGTCGAGGATGCCGTCGTCCGTACCGCCCCGCTCCTTGATGGCCGCGACCAGCTCGTCGTCGTCGAGCCGCTCCGGGTGCACCGGGCACTGGTTGGGCAGCACCGGCGCCCGGCAGGCGGAGGCGATCAGACCCTGCGGAGTACGGCCGACCGCCTGGAGGGCGCGGGTCACCTCGAAGGCGACCAGGGAACCCATGCTGTGCCCGAGCACCACCAGCGCACCGGTGTCCGCCGGGAGCGCGTCGACCACGGGCAGCGCCAGGTCGTCGACGGACTCGGGCAGGTCCTCGCTGAAGCGGGCGCCTCGGCCCGGGTACTGGCCGATGAGCAGCCGCACATCGGCCGGGAGGTGCTCGCGCCACTCGCTGTACGCGTGCGCGTTGCCTCCGGCGTGCGGCAGCACGAGCAGCGACAGGCGGTGCGGCAGGTCGCCGGGCATGTCCCAGACGACGTCTTCGGGGGCGGGGGTCGGGGAGGTGTTCATCAGCTGATCCGTTCTGTCGCGGTGGCGGTCTCGGAGACCGTCTCGGTCGTGGTGCGGCGGCGCAGGGCGGGACGGGCCTTCCTCGCCGGCGCGGCCTTCAGGGATTCGATGTGCTCGGCGAGCCGGGCGGGGGTCGGGTGCTGGAAGACGTCGCGGATGGTGAGCCGGACGTCGAGGGCACCGGCGATGTGGTTGGTGAGGCGGGCGCCCAGGAGGGAGTGGCCGCCGTGGTGGAAGAAGTCGTCGTCGATGGTGAGACCGGAGGGGGTGTCGAGGGTGCGGGCGAAGAGACCGAGGAGCGTCTCCTCCAGCGGGGTGCGCGGGGCGCGGCCGGCGGAGGCGGCGGGGGTCGGCGCGGGCAGGGCGCGCTTGTCGACCTTTCCGTTCGGGGTCAGCGGCAGCCGCTCCAGGACCACGAGGTGGGTGGGGACGAGGTGATCGGGCAGCCGGTCGGCCACGTGCCGCCGGATCTCGTACGGGTCCCCGTCGGTGACGACGTAGGCGGCGAGCTGCTCCTGGTGGACGGTGACGACGGCCTGGGTCACGGCGGGGTGCGTGAGGAGCGCGGCCTCGGTCTCACCGGGCTCGACACGGAAACCACGGATCTTGATCTGGTCGTCCGCCCGGCCGTCGTAGTGCAGCTGACCATGGCGGTCGAAGTGGGCCAGGTCCCCGGTCCGGTACAGCCGATCCCCCTCTGCACCGAACGGGTTCGGTACGAAGCGGGTCGCGGTCAGATCGGACCGGCCCAGGTATCCATGGGCGATACCGTCGCCGGCCAAGTACAGCTCACCGGTCACGCCCGGCGCGCACAGATTCAGACGGGGGTCGAGGACAAAGGCGGCCTTGTTCACGAGCGGCACGCCGACCGGGATCAGCGTGTCGCCGGCCTCGACCGTGTAAGTCGTCGTGAAGCCCATCGACTCGGCCGGACCGTAGCCGTTGACGACCCTGATCCCCGGCTTCAGCTCCCGGAGCTTGTGAACATGCGCGGGGGAAGC
>NZ_JBEOVH010000038.1:0-80481 GCF_040295385.1 Streptomyces sp. NPDC002825 | reverse complement strand
TTCTCTCCTTATCTTGGGCTGCGTGTTCTCGTTTGTTCTTTATTTGTTTTGGGCGGCGGGGCCGGGGGGCTGGGTGCCGCCGCCGCCGCCCCGGCCCCGCCGACCGGCCGACCGCATGCTTGCATACATAATCCGACGGCTCTTCGCAGTCGTCGTGATGCTGCTCGTCGTCACACTGGTGACGCTCAGCATCTTCTTCCTCATCCCCAAGATGACCGGCAGCGATCCTGCCGCGATGTTCGTCGGCAAGCAGGCGGATCCGGCTTCCATCGAGGCCATCCGGCAGAAGCTGGGCCTGGACGAGCCGATCCTGGTGCAGTTCTGGCACTTCGTCTCCGGCATCTTCGTCGGCCGTGACTACACCGGCGGTGGCGACACCATCCACTGCGCCGCGCCCTGCTTCGGCTACTCGTTCCGCACCGAGCAGGACGTGTCGACGATGCTGGCCGACGCCTTCCCGATCACCCTGTCGATGGTCATCGGCGCCGCCCTGCTGTGGCTCGTGCTCGGTGTCACGACGGGCGTGGTCTCCGCGCTCAAGCGGGGCACGGTCGTGGACCGCACCGCGATGATCACCGCGCTCGCCGGTGTCTCGCTCCCCATCTTCTTCACCGGCATGCTGTCGATGCTGATCTTCCGCTCGCAGCTGCACTGGCTCAACGCCTCGTACACGCCGATCACCGAGTCCTTCGGCGGCTGGTTCGGCGGTCTGCTGCTCCCCTGGGTGACGCTCGCCTTCCTGTACGCGGCGATGTACGCGCGGCTCACCCGCGCCACCATGCTGGAGGTCCTGGGCGAGGACTACATCCGCACCGCCCGGGCCAAGGGCCTGCCCGAGCCGGTCGTGCTGGGCAAGCACGCCATGCGCTCCACCATGACCCCCATCCTGACCATCTTCGGCATGGACCTCGGCGCCCTCGTCGGCGGCGCGATCCTGACCGAGACCACGTTCAACCTGCAGGGCCTCGGCTGGATGGCCATCAAGGGAGTCAGCGAGCGCGACCTGCCGCTGATCCTGGCCGTCACGCTCATCACGGCGACCTGCGTGGTCATCGCCAACCTCGTGGTGGACCTTCTGTACGCGGTGATCGACCCCCGAGTGAGGCTCGCATGACGGACAAGCTGACGAAGACGGGCGCGGCGGTCGGAGAGCCCGTCGACACCGGGAAGTCCGCCCCCTCCGACGCCTTCCTCGACGTACGGGACCTGAAGATCCACTTCCCGACCGACGACGGTCTGGTCAAGTCGGTCGACGGCCTCAGCTTCCAGCTGGAGAAGGGCAAGACCCTCGGCATCGTGGGCGAGTCCGGCTCCGGCAAGTCGGTCACCTCGCTCGGCATCATGGGCCTGCACACCGTCGGCCAGTACGGCCGGCAGAAGGCGCGGATCTCCGGCGAGATCTGGCTGAACGGGCGCGAGCTGCTCTCCGCGGACCCCGAAGAGGTCCGCAAGATGCGCGGCCGCGAGATGGCGATGATCTTCCAGGACCCGCTGTCCGCGATGCACCCGTACTACTCCGTCGGCAACCAGATCGTGGAGGCCTACCGGATCCACCACGACGTCGACAAGAAGACGGCGAAGAAGCGGGCCGTCGAACTCCTCGACCGGGTCGGCATCCCCGAGCCCGCCAAGCGGTTCGACAACTACCCGCACGAGTTCTCCGGCGGCATGCGCCAGCGCGCGATGATCGCCATGGCGCTCGTCAACAACCCCGAGCTGCTCATCGCGGACGAGCCCACCACGGCGCTCGACGTCACCGTGCAGGCCCAGATCCTGGACCTCATGCGGGACCTCCAGAAGGAGTTCGGCTCCGCGGTCGTCATCATCACGCACGACCTCGGCGTCGTCGCCGAGCTCGCCGACGACATCCTCGTGATGTACGGCGGCCGGTGCGTCGAGCGCGGCCCCGCCGAGTCCGTCTTCTACGAGCCGCAGCACCCCTACACCTGGGGCCTGCTCGGCTCGATGCCGCGGATCGACCGCGAGCAGACCGAGCGGCTCATCCCGGTCAAGGGCAACCCGCCCAGCCTCATCAACGTCCCGAGCGGCTGCGCCTTCAACCCCCGCTGCCCGTACGCGGACGTCCCCAAGGGCGGCATCACGCGCACCCAGCGCCCCGAGCTGGCCCTGGCCGGCGAGCGCCACTACTCGGCCTGCCACATGCCGCAGGAGGAGCGCACCCGCATCTGGACCGAAGAGATTGCGCCGAAGCTGTGAGCGACAACAAGAGCACTGAGCCCCTGCTCAAGGTCACCGGCCTGCAGAAGCACTTCCCCATCCGGAAGGGCCTGCTCCAGCGCCAGACCGGTGCGGTCAAGGCGGTCGACGGCCTCGACTTCGAGGTCTACCCCGGTGAGACCCTCGGCGTCGTCGGCGAGTCCGGCTGCGGCAAGTCGACGATGGGCCGGCTCATCACCCGGCTCCTCGAACCGACCGGCGGCACCGTCGAGTTCCAGGGCACGGACATCTCCCACCTCGGCGTGGCCAAGATGCGTCCGCTGCGCCGGGACGTCCAGATGATCTTCCAGGACCCGTACGGCTCGCTGAACCCGCGCCACACGGTCGGCTCGATCGTCTCGGCCCCCTTCCGGCTCCAGGGCGTCGAGCCCGAGGGCGGCGTGAAGAAGGAGGTCCAGCGCCTCCTCGGCCTGGTCGGCCTGAACCCGGAGCACTACAACCGCTACCCGCACGAGTTCTCCGGCGGCCAGCGCCAGCGCATCGGCATCGCCCGCGCGCTCGCGCTGAAGCCGAAGCTCGTCGTCGCGGACGAGCCGGTCTCGGCCCTGGACGTCTCCATCCAGGCGCAGGTGGTGAACCTCCTGGACGACCTCCAGGACGAGCTGGGCCTCACCTACGTCTTCATCGCCCACGACCTGTCGGTCGTCCGGCACGTCTCGGACCGCATCGCGGTGATGTACCTGGGCAAGATCGTGGAGCTCGCGGACCGCAAGTCCCTCTACGAGGCCCCGATGCACCCGTACACCCGGGCCCTGATGTCCGCGGTCCCGGTCCCGGACCCGCGCCGCCGGGGCGCGAAGAGCGAGCGCATCCTGCTGAAGGGCGACGTCCCGTCGCCGATCGCCCCGCCGGCGGGCTGCCGCTTCCACACCCGCTGCTGGAAGGCCACGGACCTGTGCAAGACCCAGGAGCCCCCGCTCCTGGAACTCCGCCCGGGCCAGCGGGTGGCCTGCCACCACCCGGAGAACGCGGAGGGCGTGACGATCCCGGCGGCGCGCGAGTCGGTGGAGGTCACGATCACGAAGGCCCCGGAACCGAAGGCCCCGGAGGAGCCGCAGCCCGAGGACGCGGCGGAGGAGCCGGAGGGCAAGGACGCCCCGGTGGAGCCGGAGGTCAAGGACGCGGCGGAGGAGCCCGACACCTCGGCGGAGCCCGAGAAGGACGCTCCCGCGGAGTCCGGGTCCAAGGACGCCACGGCCGGGGAGTAGAGATCCCCGTCGTCGAAGGCCCCCGGCACGGGAACGTGCCGGGGGCCTTCGACGTCCGCGGTACCGGGACAATGGGTGCGTGCTCCACGAATTGTTCACCCCCTCCGTTCAACACGCCCTCGACCTCGTCGGCATCTTCGTCTTCGCCATCTCCGGCGCCCTCCTCGCCGTCCGCAAGAACTTCGACGTCTTCGGCATCGCCGTCCTCGCCGAGGTCACCGCACTCGGCGGCGGTCTCTTCCGCGATCTGATCATCGGCGCCGTACCCCCGGCCGCCTTCACCGATCTCGGCTACTTCCTGATGCCGCTGATCGCGACGGCCTTCGTCTTCTTCCTCCACCCGGAGGTGGAGCGCACCCAGACCGCGGTGAACGTCTTCGACGCGGCGGGCCTCGGCCTGTTCTGCGTGACCGGCACGACCAAGGCGTACGACTACGGCCTCGGCCTCACCTCCTCCGCCGCGCTCGGCCTCGCCACGGCGGTCGGCGGCGGTGTGCTGCGCGACGTCCTGGCCAACGAGGTGCCGTCGCTGCTGCGCTGGGACCGGGACCTGTACGCCGTCCCCGCGATCGTGGGCGCCACGATGGTCGTCCTCTTCATCCGCTTCGACACGCTCAACGCGTTCACCAGCGGCGCCGCCGTCCTCACGGCCTTCGCGCTCCGGCTGCTCGCGATGCGCTACCACTGGCGCGCGCCCCGCGCCTGGAACCGCCGCTCGTCCGCGACCGAGGAGCCCGAAAAAGCTACCGCTCAGTAGCTACCTGCGGTACGGTCGGAAGCATGAGCACGAGCACCGAGACGGCCACCGCGGCGTACGAGTTCGACCGCGACACCGCCGTCACCCTCCGGGAACCCGGCGTCTACGACGCCGACCTCTCCGCCGGCTGGACGATCATCCACGCCGTCAACGGCGGCTATCTCCTCGCCCTGCTCGGCCGCGCCCTCGGCGACCACCTTCCGCACCCGGACCCGTTCACGATCTCGGCGCACTACCTCACGCCGTCCGTGCCGGGCCCCGCGGTGATCCGGACGCAGACCGTGCGCACGGGCCGGACCCTCTCGACCGGTCAGGCCTCGCTCTTCCAGTACGCGGAGGACGGCACCGAGGTCGAGCGCATCCGGGTCCTCGCCTCGTACGGAGACCTCGACGCCCTCCCGGACGACGTGCGCACCACCGCGACGCCCCCGGCGATGGCGGCGATCGAGAACTGCTTCAGCGCGGCGGACAACCCGGCCCCGAGGATCCCCGGCTCGTCGGCCATCGCCGACCGGCTTGACCTCCGTCTGGACCCGTCCTGCGTGGGCTGGGCGGTCGGCGCGCCCTCCGGCAAGGGGGAGATGCGCGCGTGGTTCGGGCTGGCCGACGGCCGCGAGCCCGACGCCCTCTCGCTGCTGCTCGCGGTCGACGCGCTGCCGCCGACGTCGTTCGAGCTGGGCCTCAAGGGGTGGACCCCCACGGTCGAGCTCACGACGCACGTGCGGTGCCGGCCGGCGCCGGGGCCGCTGCGGATCGCGATCACGACGCGGAACCTGGCGGGCGGTTTCCTGGAGGAGGACGCGGAGGTCTGGGACAGCGCGAACCGCCTGGTGGCCCAGTCCCGCCAACTGGCCCGAGCCCCCCGAGCCTGACCTCGCACCTGGGCCGACCGGGCCCGCGCCCGGCTGGGCGGTGCCCCGCTGCCGTGTGGGCAATCGTCCCTGGGGGCACCTCCCGGACGAAGTCTGGGGGAGGAACGCATGCCCACAACGGAACGACGGGCGCGGAACGCATGCCCACAACGGGGCGGGGCGCCTGCCCACAACGAGGCGCGGCCGAGAACCGCCCTGCCCGTCCGGCCGGAACAGGCCGGGCGCCGGGCTCGTGGACCCGGGCTCGTAGAATCGACCCACCATGGCTTACCTCGACCACGCCGCGACCACGCCCATGCTCCCCGAGGCGATCGAGGCGATGACCGCCCAGCTCGCCGTCACGGGCAACGCCTCCTCCCTGCACGCCCCCGGACGCCGCGCCCGGCGGACCGTCGAGGAAGGCCGCGAGAGCCTCGCCGCCGCGCTCGGCGCGCGGCCCAGCGAGGTCGTCTTCACCTCCGGCGGCACGGAGGCCGACAACCTCGCCGTGAAGGGCCTGTACTGGGCCCGGCGCGACGCCGACCCCCGCCGCACCCGCGTCCTGGCCAGCCCCGTCGAGCACCACGCCGTCCTCGACGCCGTCGACTGGCTGGCGACCCACGAGGGCGCCCAGGTCGAGTACCTGCCCGTCGACCGCCACGGCCGCGTCCACCCGGACGCGCTCCGCGCGGCGATCGCGCGCGACCCCGAATCCGTCGCCCTGGCCACCGTCATGTGGGCGAACAACGAGATCGGCACGATCATGCCGGTCCGTGAACTCGCCGAGGCTGCCGCAGAGTTCGGCGTCCCGCTGCACGCCGACGCCGTCCAGGCCGTGGGCCAGGTCCCGGTCGACTTCGCCGCCTCCGGGCTCGCCGCGATGACCGTCTCCGGCCACAAGATCGGCGGCCCCTACGGCATCGGTGCCCTCCTCCTGGGCCGCGAGCACACCCCCGTACCCGTTCTGCACGGCGGCGGCCAGGAGCGGCACGTCCGCTCCGGCACCCTCGACGTGCCGGCCGTCGCCGCCTTCGCGGTCGCCGCCCGGCTCGCCGCCGAGCGGCAGCAGGAGTTCGCCCACGAGGTCGGCGCCCTGCGCGACGAGCTCGTCACCGCCGTCCGGACGCTCGTACCCGACGCGATCCTCGGCGGCGACCCCGTCGACCGGCTCCCGGCCAACGCCCACTTCACCTTCCCCGGCTGCGAGGGCGACTCCCTGCTCCTGCTGCTCGACGCGGCCGGCATCGCCTGCTCCACCGGATCCGCCTGCACCGCCGGCATCGCCCAGCCCAGCCACGTCCTCCTCGCCACCGGCACCGACCCGGACCTGGCCCGCGGCACCCTGCGCTTCTCGCTCGGCCACACCTCCACCAAGGAGGACGTCGCGGCGGTCGCCGGCGCGATCGGCCCGGCCGTCGAGCGCGCCAGGACCGCCGGCCTCAGCTGAGCCGCGAGCGGGCCTTGCGCACCAGCGCCATGTACCGGTCCCAGTCCCAGTGCGGACCGGGATCGGTGTGGTCCGTGCCCTCGACCTCCACGTGCCCGATGATGTGCTCCCGGTCCACGGGTATCCCGTACTGGGCGCATATGTCGGCCGCGAGCCGCGCCGAACCCTCGTACATCGCCGCGGTGAAGTCCTGCGGCCGGTCGACGAAGCCCTCGTGCTCGATGCCGATGCTCCGCTCGTTCATGTCGCGGTTCCCGGCGTGGAAGGCCACGTCGAGCTCCCGGATCATCTGCGCCACATGGCCGTCCTTGCGGACCACGTAGTGCGCGGCCGCCCCGTGCGCCGGGTCCTTGAAGACCTTCAGGGCGGAGGCGTAGCTGCCCTGGACGACATGGATCACGATCCGGTCGATCGTGTAGTCGTCCGGACGGTCGGCCCGCCGCCAGTTCGCCCGCGCCGCCGACGTCCACTCGGCGCCCTTGTGGTCCAGCTCCCCCTCGACCCGCTTCTTCTCCATCCCCGGCAGCCGCCACCACAGGCGCCCCAGCTCGTCCCTGGCCAGCGCGACCGTGCCCACCGCGGCGGCCGTGCCGCCGATCAGCACGGCCCGCCGGCCCACTCGCCGGCCGCCCGCCCCGCTCCCCGTGCCCTTCGACTTGCTCCCCATGCCCGGGAGAACGCTCACTACCGCGACCGCGGTTCCCGGCGCCCCGTACCCTGGTAGCGCTATGACTAAGACTCCTCTCCGCGTCCTCGCCGCCATGTCGGGCGGAGTGGACTCCGCCGTCGCCGCCGCCCGTGCGGCCGAAGCCGGTCACGACGTCACCGGCGTGCACCTGGCCCTGTCCGCGAACCCGCAGTCCTTCCGCACCGGAGCGCGCGGCTGCTGCACGATCGAGGACTCGCGCGACGCACGCCGGGCCGCCGACGTGATCGGCATCCCCTTCTACGTGTGGGACCTCGCCGAGCGGTTCCGCGAGGACGTCGTCGACGACTTCGTCGCGGAGTACGAGGCGGGCCGCACCCCCAACCCCTGCCTGCGCTGCAACGAGAAGATCAAGTTCGCGGCGCTCCTCGACAAGGCGCTCGCCCTCGGCTTCGACGCGGTGTGCACCGGCCACTACGCCACCGTCGTCCTGAACGAGGACGGCACCCGCGAGCTGCACCGGGCCTCCGACATGGCCAAGGACCAGTCGTACGTGCTCGGCGTCCTCGACGAGAAGCAGCTCGCGCACGCGATGTTCCCGCTCGGCGACACCCTCACCACCAAGGACGAGATCCGGGCGGAGGCCGAGCGGCGCGGGCTCGCGGTCGCGAAGAAGCCCGACAGCCACGACATCTGCTTCATCGCCGACGGCGACACGCAGGGCTTCCTCGCCGCGCGCCTGGGCAAGGCGGAGGGCGACATCGTCGACGAGGCCGGTACGAAGCTCGGCACCCACGAGGGCGCGTACGGCTTCACCATCGGCCAGCGCAAGGGCCTGCGGATCGGCCACCCGGCCGCGGACGGCAAGCCCCGCTACGTCCTCGACATCTCGCCCGTGAACAACACGGTCACCGTCGGCCCCGCCGAGGCCCTCGACGTCACCGGCCTCACCGCGATCAAGCCCCGCTGGTGCGGCACGGCCCCCGAAGGTCCCGGCCGCTACACCGCCCAGCTCCGCGCCCACGGCGGCGAGACCCCGGTCGGCGCGGAGATGGTGGACGGCGAGCTGAAGGTCGTCTTCGACGAGCCGGTCCGCGGCGTGGCCCCCGGCCAGGCGATCGTCCTGTACGACGGCACGCGCGTGGTGGGCTCGGCGACGATCGCGTCGACGACCCGGCGCACGGCCGAACCGGCCACCGCCTAGGCCCTGTCCGGAAGAGCCGGCCTAGGCCGGCTCGTCGAGGAACTCCTCCAGGACCGGGGCCAGGACGTGCGGGGCCACCTCGTGCGTCTGGCCCGTGAGGGTGCGGTGCCGGGCCCGGGGGAGGGCCGCCGTCAGGGCGCGGGCCGCGTGCCGGGTCGCCGCCGGGCTCGCGCCCCCGTCGACCACGAGCACGCGCGCGTGGACCGCCGCCACGAGCCCGTCCGCGAGCGCCTCCGGCTCGTACACCGACAGCGCGCCCACCGGCAGCCCCGCCGCCGCCCCCGCGAGCGCGAGGCCCCCGCCCGTCTCCGTGCCGTGCACGGCCGCCCCCGGTCCCGCCGCCTCCAGGACGGCCGCCAGGTCCTCGATCTCCCGCTCCACCGGGGCGGGCCCCCGCCGCCGGTACGTCACGACGGAGAAGCGCCGCGCCAGCAGTCCGGCGAGCGCCCGCCCGTCCCCGTCGGCGCCGTCCACCAGCACGACGGCCCGCCCGCGTCCGTACCGCTCGTACGCGATCTCCGTACCGTCCCGCGACACGACCCGGCCCCTGCACATCTCGTCCATGGCAGGGCAGACCGGGGCCGCCGCCGGAACTCATCGCCGCCCGCCGGACTTTTTTCCACGCCCCCTTACGGTGGGTCCGTGAACATCTGCGTCTTCCTCTCCGCCGCCGACCTCGACGCGCGCTACACCGGCCCGGCCCGCGAGTTCGCCGAGCTCCTCGGCAAGGCCAGCCACACCCTCGTCTGGGGCGGGTCCGACACCGGCCTCATGAAGGTCGTCGCGGACGGGGTCCAGGACGCGGGCGGCCGGCTCGTCGGAGTCTCCGTCGACTTCCTCGCCCACAAGGCCCGCCCGGACGCCGACGAGATGGTGATCGCCGGCGACCTGGCCGAACGCAAGGCGCTGCTCCTCGCCAGGTCCGACGCGATCGTGGTCATGGTCGGCGGCACCGGCACCCTCGACGAGGCCACCGAGATCCTGGAGCTGAAGAAGCACGGCAAGCACTCCAAGCCG
Organism: Streptomyces sp. NPDC002825; assembly: GCF_040295385.1. Lineage (NCBI taxonomy): Bacteria > Bacillati > Actinomycetota > Actinomycetes > Kitasatosporales > Streptomycetaceae > Streptomyces > Streptomyces sp. NPDC002825. The sequence continues at coordinate 71,113 of NZ_JBEOVH010000038.1, read as the reverse complement.
GTCGTCCTCCTCAACACGGCGGGCTTCTACGAGGGCCTCAGGGCCCAGTTCCACCGCATGGAGGCCGAGGGCTTCCTCCCCCTCCCGCTCACCGACCTCGTCTTCTTCGCGGACGACGGTCCGACGGCCCTCGCGTACCTGGAGGCGGAGATCGCCGCCCGCTGATGCGAGCATGGTGCGCATGGCTACACATGTGATCACCGGAGCCGGTTCCGGCATCGGCGCGGCCGTCGCGCGTCGCCTCCACGCGCGCGGGGACGAACTCGTGCTCCACGCGCGCGACGCGGGGCGCGCCAAGGAGCTCGCCGCGCAGTTCCCCGGCGCGCGGACCCTCGTCGGGGACCTCGCCGACCCCGACCGGCTGTCCTGGGCCTTCTCGCACCAGAGCCTCCCGGACCGGGTGGACAGCCTGCTGCACATCGCGGGCGTCGTCGACCTCGGCCCGATCGGGGAGCTCACCCCGAAGACCTGGCACCACCAGCTGAACGTCAACCTGGTCGCCCCGGCCGAGCTGACCCGCCACTTCCTGCCCCAGCTGCGGGTCTCCCAGGGCCACGTCGTCTTCGTGAACTCGGGCGCCGGGCTCAACGCGCACGCCGAGTGGGCCGCGTACGCCGCCTCCAAGCACGGCCTCAAGGCCCTCGCGGACTCGCTGCGCCACGAGGAGCACGCCAACGGGGTGCGGGTGACCTCGGTCTACCCGGGCCGCACCGCCAGCCCCATGCAGGCGAAGGTCCACCAGCAGGAGGGCAAGGAGTACGACCCGTCCCGCTGGATCGACCCCGAGTCGGTCGCGACGGCGATCGTCACCGCGATCGACCTGCCGCGCGACGCGGAGATCAACGACCTCACCGTGCGCCCGGGACGGTAGGCATGGACGAGACGACCAAGCTGTGGGGCCCGGCCACCGGTGTCGGGTCGCTGCCCGGCGGCGACGCCCGCGAGGCCGCGAAGACCGCCACCGGCTCCTTCGAGGACTTCCCCTTCCTCCCGGAGCTGCCCGCGCGCGGCCCCGGCGCCGACATGATCGGCCGCACGATCGGGATGCTCGTCGACCTGTACGCGCACGTGGAGCCGAGCGGCTGGCGGATCAGCGACCGGCCGGGCCGTGACACCAAGCGGGCCCGCTCCTGGCTCGGCGAGGACCTCGACGCCCTGGAGGAGTTCACCCAGGGGTACGAGGGGCCGCTCAAGGTCCAGGCCGTGGGCCCGTGGACGCTCGCCGCGGCCCTGGAGCTGCGCGGCGGCGAGGCCGCCCTCGGGGACGCGGGCGCGTGCCGGGACCTGGCCGGCTCGCTCGCCGAAGGCCTCCACACGCACCTCGCGGAGCTGAGGAAGCGCGTCCCGGGGGCGCGCCTCGTCCTCCAGCTCGACGAGCCCTCGCTCATCGCCGTACTGCGCGGGCAGATCCGTACCGCCAGCGGCTACCGCACCCACCGGGCCGTCGACCGGCAGGTCGTGGAGAGCGCCCTGCGGGACGTGATGGCCGTCCACGACGGCCCCGTGATCGTCCACTCCTGCGCGCCCGACGTGCCGTTCGCGCTGCTGCGGCGGGCCGGGGCGGCGGGCATCTCGTTCGATTTCTCGCTCCTCACCGAACGTGACGAGGAGGCGATCGGCGAGGCCGTGGAGGCCGGGACGAAGCTCTTCGCCGGTGTGGTGCCGTCCACCGACACGGCATTGTCGGACCCGGGCGGTAGCGTCATGGGTGTCAGGACGCTGTGGCGCAGGCTGGGGCTGAATCCGGGGACTCTCGCGGAGTCCGTCGTGGTCACGCCCTCGTGCGGGCTCGCGGGTGCTTCGCCCGCCTATGCCCGGGCGGCGCTCGCCCACTGCGTCAGAGCGGCACGGTCGCTCGCGGACAACCCTGAGTAACGGGAGGACGAAACGGTGGCAGTCGAACAGGGGGCCCTGCCCGCCGAGGCACGGGAGAAGCACGCCGAGCTGGCCGAGCAGGTCGAGGAGCACCGCTTCCGGTACTACGTGAAGGACCAGCCGGTCATCAGCGACGCGGAGTTCGACAAGCTCCTGCGCGCGCTCGAGGCGCTGGAGGAGGAGTACCCGGAGCTGCGGACGCCGGACTCGCCGACGCAGAAGGTCGCCGGGCAGTACGAGACCGAGTTCACCTCCGTCGAGCACCGGGAGCGCATGCTCTCCCTGGACAACGCCTTCGACGAGGAGGAGCTCGCCACCTGGGCCGAGCGCGTCGCGCGGGACGTCGGCACTCCCGACTACCACTACCTGTGCGAGCTCAAGGTCGACGGCCTTGCGGTCAACCTCACCTACGAGCACGGGCGGCTGACCCGCGCCGCCACCCGCGGCGACGGCCGCACCGGCGAGGACATCACGCCCAACGTCCGGACGATCGCGGACATCCCCGAGCGCCTCCGGGGCGAGCGCATCCCCGACCTGGTGGAGATCCGCGGCGAGGTCTACTTCCCGATGGAGGCCTTCGAGGGGCTCAACGCCCGTCTGGTGGAGGCCGGCGACAAGCCCTTCGCCAACCCGCGGAACGCGGCGGCGGGTTCGCTGCGGCAGAAGGACCCGAAGGTCACCGCCACCCGCCCGCTCCACATGGTGGTGCACGGCATCGGCGCGCGCGAGGGCTTCGAGATCTCCCGGCTCTCGGAGACGTACGAGCTGCTGCACGAGTGGGGCCTGCCCACCGCCCGGCACAACAGGGTCGTCGACTCGCTCGACGGGGTGCGGGAGTTCATCGCGTACTTCGGGGAGAACCGTCACTCCGTGGAGCACGAGATCGACGGCGTCGTCGTCAAGCTCGACGAGATCCCGCTCCAGGGCCGGCTGGGCTCCACCGCGCGCGCCCCGCGCTGGGCGATCGCCTGGAAGTACGCGCCGGAGGAGGTCAACACCAAGCTGGTCGACATCAAGGTCGGCGTCGGCCGCACCGGTCGCGTCACCCCGTACGCCCAGGTCGAGCCGGTGACCGTGGCGGGCTCCGAGGTCGAGTTCGCGACCCTCCACAACCAGGAGGTCGTGAAGAGCAAGGGCGTGCTGATCGGCGACACGGTCGTGCTGCGCAAGGCCGGGGACGTGATCCCCGAGATCCTCGGCCCGGTCGCCGACCTGCGGGACGGCACCGAGCGGGAGTTCGTGATGCCCGCCGAGTGCCCGGAGTGCCGGACGCCGCTGAAGCCCATGAAGGAGGGAGACATCGACCTCCGCTGCCCGAACGCCCGGACGTGCCCGGCGCAGCTGCGCGAGCGGGTCTTCTTCCTGGCCGGCCGGCAGTGCCTGGACATCGAGAGCTTCGGCATGGTGGCCGCGGCGGCGCTGACCCGGCCGCTGGCGCCGACCGAGCCGCCGCTGGTCGACGAGGGCGACCTCTTCGACCTCACCATCGAGCAGCTGCTGCCGATCAGGGCGTACGTCCTCGATCCGAGCAGCGGGCTTCCCAAGCGGGACCCGAAGACCGGCGAGGAGAAGATCGTCACGGTCTTCGCCAACCAGAAGGGCGAGCCGAAGAAGAACGCCCTCGCGATGCTGGAGAACATCGCGGCGGCGAAGACCCGCCCGCTGGCCCGCTTCATCAACGGGCTCTCCATCCGGCACGTGGGGCCGGTCGCGGCCGAGGCGCTGGCGCGCGAGTTCCGCTCCCTGGAGCGGATCGAGCAGGCGAGCGAGGAGGAGCTCGCGGCCGTCGACGGCGTCGGCGGGATCATCGCGGCCGCCGTGAAGCAGTGGTTCTCCGAGGAGTGGCACCGCGAGATCGTGCGCAAGTGGCGCGCCGCCGGGGTCTCCCTGGAGGACGAGGGCGCCGGCGAGGACGAGGGGCCGCGTCCGCTGGAAGGTCTGACGGTCGTGGTGACCGGCACCCTGGAGAAGTTCACCAGGGATGGCGCAAAAGAGTCGCTCCAGCGGCTCGGAGCGAAGGTGACCGGTTCCGTTTCGAAGAAGACCAGCTTCGTGGTGGTCGGTGAAAACCCTGGTTCGAAGTACGACAAGGCGATGCAGCTGAAGCTTCCGGTTCTGGACGAGGAAGGCTTCTCCGTCCTGCTCGAACAGGGGCCCGAGGCGGCTCGGGAGGCCGCGGTACCCGTCGCCGAGTAGCCTCACGTCACCCCGCGGAAGCTCACCCGTTCGGCGCATATCAGATCGTTACGGGTGGCCGGGTCGCATTCGGGCAAGAGAGGGAGAGCGCTGCCCGTCGGAGCCCTCGGCGGCCTAGTGTGGTGACCGTGCGTCCAGTCCTGCACGCCCGCGCGAGGGCTCTGCCGGCGTGGCGTCAGGACAACGGCCCCGTGACACCGGCAGCGGCCGCCCGCAGGCGGCCGCACGCCGGCAGGACGCGGCCGGACGACGGACGGCCGCCTCAGCGCGGCCCATCGCACACCGACGGCACCGCCGCCTGTGAGAGGGACGGGAATGGAACCGACCGAGAGCGCCGCCCCGGTCCCACGGCCGCACGGCCGTGTGGTCCCCCTGGGCTTCCCCTCCCGGCTGCCCGCAGCCGTGGTGGGCATCGCCGCCGTCGTACTCGCCGCCGGGCTCCAGCGAGCCCTGAGCGCCGGCCACGGACTCTTCCCCGGCGGCGTCGCCGGCTGGTCCCTCGCCGTCCTCACCGGCCTCATCGTCGGCCACCTGGTCGCCCTCGGCCGGGACCGCTGGTGGGGCGGCACCGGCTCCGGCGCCGCCCTCACCCTCGCCGTCCTCCTGCTGTACGGCTGGGTGCCCGCCGGACTCGTCTCGCTGACCGTCGTCGCCCTCGTCGGCGCCGCCCGCCGGCACCGCTGGCGCCAGGGCCTGCTGCACGGCGCCGCCGACGTCCTCGGCGTCGGCGTCGCCGCCCTCCTCCTCGCCCTCTTCGGAGACGTACCGACCGTCGCCCAGCCCTGGCAGCCGCTCGACTGGACGATCGGGGACCTTCCGGAAATCGTCCTCGCCGCCGGCGGCTACCTCGTGGTGACCCGCCTCCTCCTGTGGTACACGCTCGTCCCCCAGGGCCGCGGACTGCCCACCATCGCCCGCACCGCCCTCCTCAGGCAGGGCCTCGTCGCCGTCGCCCTGCTCGGCATCGCCCCGCTCATCTGCGTCGTCGCCGCCACCCGGCCCGTCGTGCTGCCGCTCTTCGCCGTCCCCCTCATCGCCCTCGACTCCACCCTCTGGATCGCCCGCGCCCGCGCCGAGGAGCAGCTCCGCGACCCCCTCACCGGGCTGCCCAACCGCCAGTGGCTCCTGGAGCGGGCCTGGACCGCCCTGGAGGAGGCCGAGGGCGAAGGGGCCCGCGCCGCCCTCGTCCTGATCGACCTCGACCGTTTCCGTTCGGTCAACGACACCCTCGGGCACCTCGCGGGCGACCGGCTGCTCCTCCAGATCGCCGAACGGCTCCGCCTCGCCCTGCCCCGTGGCGCCGAGGCCGCCCGGCTCGGCGGCGACGAGTTCGCCGTCCTGCTGCCCACCGCCGACTCCACCACCAGCGCCCAGCGGGTCGCCCGCCACCTCGTCGCCGAGCTCTCCTCCCCGCTCGACCTCGACGGGCTCACCCTCGTCCTGGAGGCCAGCGCCGGCGTCGCCGTCTTCCCCGACCACGCCCTCGACGCCGAGGGCCTGCTGCGCCGCGCCGACGTCGCCATGTACCAGGCCAAGCGCGACCGCACCGGCGTCGAGGTCTACGAGTCCAAGCGCGACTCCAACACCCCCGACCGGCTCGGCCTCCTCGGCGACCTCCGCCGCGCCCTCGACGCCGGCGAGGTCGAACTCCACTACCAGCCCAAGGTCCGCTTCGACGGCCAGGTCGCCGGCCTCGAAGCGCTCGTCCGCTGGATCCACCCGGAGCGAGGGAAGGTTCCGCCGGACGAGTTCATCGCCATCGCCGAGTCCTCCGGCCTCATGCCGCACCTCACCGAGTACGTCCTGGAGACCGCCCTGGCCCAGGTCGCCCGCTGGCGCGCCCAGGGCCTCAACGTGCCGGTCGCCGTCAACGTCTCGCCGCGCGACGTCCACACCCCCGGCTTCGCCGGCGCCGTCGCCGCCCGTCTCGCCCGCCACGGCGTCCCCGCCGGCGCGCTCCAGCTGGAGATAACGGAGCACGTGCTCCTGGAGGACCCCCAGCGGGCCGCCGACACGCTGAACGGCCTCACCGGCCACGGCGTCAAGATGTCCCTCGACGACTTCGGCACCGGCTACTCCTCGCTCGTCCATCTGCGCAGGCTGCCCGTCAGCGAACTGAAGATCGACCGCTCGTTCGTGGCCCGGCTCGCCGTCGACACGGAGGACGCCGAGATCGTCCGCTGCACCGTCGACCTCGCCCACTCCCTCGGCCTCCTCGTCGTCGCCGAGGGCGTCGAGGACGACGAGACCTGGGAGCGCCTGCGCGACCTGGGCTGCGACGCCGTCCAGGGCTGGCTGGTCGCCGCCGCGATGCCGCCCGGCGAGGCCACCGCCTGGCTCCTCGCCCGCGGCGAGCACGGCTGGCGCCGCCCCGCCGACCTCGCCGCGGAGGTCGACCTGGACCACCCTTCGGGTCACGTCGTGCAGTGACCCGCCCCCTCCCGGGGCAAACCGTTTAACGGGCAGCGGCACCGGCGCCATAGGATGGGCGGACACCATCAAGCTCACCCCGTGAGGATCCGCATGCCTGGCATCACGCGCGAGGAGGTCGCCCACCTCGCACGGCTGGCGCGTCTGGAGCTGAAGGGCGAAGAACTCGATCACTTCGCCGGCCAGCTCGACGACATCATCGGCGCGGTCGCCCGCGTCTCCGAGGTCGCCGACCAAGACGTACCGCCGACCTCCCACCCGCTGCCGCTGACCAATGTCATGCGCGCGGACGAGGTCCGTCCGTCGCTCACCCCCGAGCAGGCGCTCTCCGGCGCCCCGGCCCAGGAGCAGCAGCGTTTCAAGGTGCCGCAGATCCTGGGGGAGGACTAAGAAGTCATGACGGACAACACCATCATCAAGCTCACCGCGGCCGAGATCGCCGGGAAGATCGCCGCCGGCGAGCTGACCGCCGTCGAGGTCACCGAGGCCCACCTCGCCCGCATCGAGGCCGTCGACGAGAAGGTCCACGCCTTCCTGCACGTCGACCGCGAGGGCGCCCTGGCCCAGGCCCGTGCCGTGGACGAGAAGCGTGCCCGGGGCGAGAAGCTCGGCCCGCTCGCCGGTGTGCCGCTCGCGCTCAAGGACATCTTCACCACCGTCGGCATGCCGACCACCGTGGGCTCGAAGATCCTCGAGGGCTGGATCCCGCCGTACGACGCGACCCTGGTCAAGAACCTGAAGGCCGCCGACGTCGTCATCCTCGGCAAGACCAACATGGACGAGTTCGCGATGGGCTCCTCCACGGAGAACAGCGCCTACGGCCCGACCGGCAACCCCTGGGACCTGACCCGGATCCCCGGCGGCTCCGGCGGCGGCTCCTCGGCCGCCCTCGCCGCGTACGAGGCCCCGCTCGCCATCGGCACGGACACCGGCGGCTCCATCCGCCAGCCCGCGGCCGTCACCGGCACCGTCGGCGTCAAGCCGACCTACGGCGGTGTCTCCCGCTTCGGCATGGTGGCCTTCTCCTCCTCCCTCGACCAGGGCGGCCCCTGCGCCCGTACGGTCCTGGACGCGGCCCTCCTCCACGAGGCGATCGCCGGGCACGACCCGCTCGACTCGACGTCCATCGACGCGCCGGTCCCGCCGGTCGTCGAGGCCGCCCGCAACGGCTCCGTGGCCGGCATGCGCGTCGGTGTCGTCAAGCAGTTCCGCGGCGAGGGCTACCAGGCCGGTGTCGTGCAGCGCTTCGACGAGTCCGTCGAGCTGCTCAAGTCGCTGGGCGCCGAGATCGTCGAGCTGGACTGCCCGACCTTCGACCTGGCCCTCTCCGCGTACTACCTGATCGCGCCGTCGGAGTGCTCCTCCAACCTGGCCCGCTTCGACGCCATGCGCTACGGCCTGCGGGTCGGCGACGACGGCACGCGGTCCGCCGAGGACGTCACCGCCCTCACCCGCGAGGCCGGCTTCGGCGACGAGGTCAAGCGCCGCATCATCCTCGGTACGTACGCGCTCAGCTCCGGCTACTACGACGCGTACTACGGCTCGGCGCAGAAGGTCCGCACCCTCATCACCCGTGAGTTCGAGAAGGCCTTCGAGGAGGTGGACGTCATCGTCTCCCCGACGACGCCCACCACCGCCTTCGCGATCGGCGAGCGCGCCGACGACCCGATGGCGATGTACCTCGCGGACCTGTGCACCATCCCGACCAACCTGGCCGGCAACGCCGCCATGTCGCTGCCCTGCGGCCTGGCGCCCGAGGACGGTCTCCCGGTCGGTCTGCAGATCATCGCCCCCGCCATGAAGGACGACCGGCTGTACAAGGTCGGAGCCGCCGTCGAGGCCGCCTTCGTGGAAAAGTGGGGTCACCCGCTGCTCGAGGAGGCTCCGTCGCTGTGAGTTCCAGTGCACTGCAGAAGGCCAAGGGCTTCAAGAAGTCCAAGACCGGCACCTACCTGTCGATGGGCACCACGGCCTTCGGCGCCATCAGTGTGATCAAGCAGGTCAAGAAGGCCCGCACGGAGCAGGACACGCTTCAGCTGATCGATGCCGTCGTGTCCGCCGCCGCCATCGTCACCGGCCTCGCCATCCTGTACCGCGAGCTGAAGCGGCTCGGCGACGACGACGTCCTGCTGGGCTGAGAGGGAAGTTCCACCGTGACTGTCACTGAACTGCTGTCGTACGAAGCGGCGCTCGCCGAGTACGACCCCGTCATGGGCCTCGAGGTCCATGTCGAGCTCGGCACCAGGACGAAGATGTTCTGCGGCTGCTCGACCGAGCTGGGCGCGGAGCCCAACTCGCAGACCTGCCCGACCTGCCTCGGCCTGCCCGGCTCGCTGCCGGTGGTCAACGCGATCGGCGTCGAGTCCGCGATCAAGATCGGTCTCGCGCTGAACTGCGAGATCGCCGAGTGGTGCCGCTTCGCCCGGAAGAACTACTTCTATCCGGACATGCCGAAGAACTTCCAGACCTCCCAGTACGACGAGCCGATCGCCTTCAACGGCTACCTGGACGTCCAGCTGGAGGACGGCGAGGTCTTCCGCGTGGAGATCGAGCGCGCCCACATGGAGGAGGACACCGGCAAGTCCACCCACATCGGTGGCGCGACCGGCCGCATCCACGGCGCCTCGCACTCGCTGCTCGACTACAACCGGGCCGGCATCCCGCTCATCGAGATCGTCACCAAGCCGATCGAGGGCGCGGGCGAGCGGGCCCCCGAGGTCGCCAAGGCGTACGTCGCCGAGCTGCGCGAGCTGATCCGTGCCCTGGGCGTCTCCGAGGCGCGCATGGACAAGGGCCAGATGCGCTGCGACGTGAACCTGTCGCTGCGGCGCAACGGCACCAAGGCCTTCGGCACCCGCTCGGAGACGAAGAACGTCAACTCGCTCCGCTCGGTGGAGCGCGCGGCGCGCTTCGAGATCCAGCGGCACGCGGCGGTCCTGGAGGCCGGCGGCACGATCGTGCAGGAGACCCGTCACTTCCACGAGGACGACGGCACCACCACCTCCGGCCGCATCAAGGACAACGCCGAGGACTACCGGTACTTCCCGGAGCCCGACCTCGTCCCCGTCGCCCCGGCCCGCGAGTGGGTCGAGGAGCTGCGTGCCGCTCTGCCCGAGCTGCCGCGGGTGCGCCGCAACCGGCTCCGTGAGGAGTGGGGCGTCTCCGAGCTGGAGATGCAGTCCATCCTCAACGCCGGCGCGGTCGACGCGATCGTCGCGACCACCGAGGCGGGCGCGGACGCCGCATCGGCCCGCAAGTGGTGGATGGGCGAGCTGGCCCGCAACGCCAACGAGAAGGGCGTCTCCCTGGAGGAGCTGCCCATCACGCCGGCGGACGTGGCCCGGGTCTCGGCCCTGGTCGCGGGCGGCGACCTCAACGACAAGCTGGCCCGTCAGGTCATCGAGGGCGTTCTCGCCGGCGAGGGCACCCCGGACGAGGTCGTCGAGAAGCGCGGTCTGAAGGTCGTCTCCGACGACGGCGCGCTCGGCACGGCGGTCGACGAGGCCATCGCGGGCAACGCGGCCATCGCCGACAAGATCCGCGGCGGCAAGGTCGCGGCGGTCGGCGCCCTGGTCGGTGCGGTCATGAAGGCCACCCGTGGCCAGGCGGACGCGGCGAAGGTCAAGGACCTGATCCTGGAGAAGCTGGGCGTCAGCGAGGGCTGATCCCGGTCTCGTACGGAGTTCTCGTACGGGGTTCTCGTACGGCTCAAGGGGGCGGCCCCGCACCGGAGTTCCGGTGCGGGGCCGCCTTTTGCGCAGGTGTGTGTGCGGATCAGAAGCAGGAGACCGAGGTCGTCGGCCGCAGCAGCAGGGAGCTGGCCTCGTCCCGCTGGCCGACGCCGTTGCCGTCCACGTAGTCGTCCGACAGCCGGTCGTGGGTCACGTAACTGCCCGGGTTCACGCAGAAGTCGAGGTTCTGGTAGCCGGGGTCGTAGTAGTAGTGGCTCTCGTAGCCGCCGGTGCTGGAGTTGCTGGCCGACCACGAGTTGTCGTTCACGACGTGCCCGCTGGTGAAGGCGTCGTCCCTGAAGTCGCTGTCGCTGTTGAAGTAGTTGTGCACCGAGGATCCGATGCTGCCCTCGAAGAGACAGTGGTAGCCCGAGGGGCAGCTGGGGCCGGCCGACGCGGTGGACGCGGTCGCGATGCCGCCGCCCACCAGGAGTGCGGTCGCCCCGGCCACGGCGGCGAACTTCCGGCGGAGTCCGGACTTCATCTGAAGCGTGGACATGTCAATCTCGCTTTCGTGTGGGAACATCCGCTCCTGGGCTCAGGAGCGGAAGACTGTGGTGGTGGCCCGGGGCGGGATCAGCCGCCCAGCACCTCGCCGGCCGCCTTCTCCTGGCGGGCGGAGAGCTTCTTCCAGTCCCGGCCGATGTCGGGGTGCTCGTCCAGCCGGCGCTGCTGGGCGGCGGCGAGCCGCTCGTACGCGGTGGCCAGGTATCCCGTCTCCGCCTTGCAGCGCAGGTCCGCCGCGGCGACCGGGCTGCTCCGCCGCTCCGCCTCCGTTACCAGCGACCGCTGCACCCGTACGGGATCCTCGGCCTTGACCTTGGCCCGGTCCATGCACTCCCGCCAGCGCGCGGTCGCCGCACGGAACGTGGCGTCCTTCTCCACGTCCGCGCGGGCGTCCTCCTGTGCCTCGAAGAGCAGGATCCGCACCTGGAGCCAGCGCATCCGGCCGTCGCCCAGCAGACGCGTCTCCGCCTCGGCGAGGCAGCCCTCGCCCGGCCGGGAGACGCTCAACCGCGCGCCCCTGGCGGTGACCCGCTTGGCCTCGTCGCCGAAGAGCGCCCGCGCATACGCGTCGGTGCTCTCCGGGCTGCCGGGCGCGGGCGGCGCCTCGGGGGAGGGCGTGGGGGCCGCCGTGCGGGGCGGAGCCGTGGACTCGAGGCCGAAGGGCTGCGGGCGCTCGTCGGCGCCCGCGGTCCTGGGCGGCGGGACCGGGGCGTATCGATAGCCCCGTTCGGCCATGCAGGCGATGGCGATCTTCTGCTCCGCCTCGGCGGCACGCGAGTGCGAGGTGAAGAGCAGGCCGGTGACAGGCGGCAGCCGGTGCAGCGCGGTCAGCTCGGCGGGGTCCATGACCGTCGCCGCCTTCGCTGCGGTGGCGGGCGCCGACGTCTCGCCCGTACCGGTACCGGAACACCCGGCGGCTGCGGCGACGACCAACCCGACGGCCAGTGCGCGTACGAGCCCCTGTGGAGCGGCACGCCTGCCGGAACCCCTTCTCGACAGGGTCTCGGGCATTTTACGATCCACCGTCCTGTTGGTGAGGTGTGCTGGTCAGCACCGGACGGTCTGAGTCTGCGGGTGTGGGGGAGCACTGTGAACTTGTGTGCGCTGGAGCGCAATTGTCCTGGTGGGAGGGGTTGAGGTGCTGCGCATTCACTTCACGGGGGAAGATCTCGCACGGGTCCGGATCGCGGCCGATCCGGACCCGCTGTGGGAGATGCTGCACAGCCTGAAGCTGCTGCGCGGAAGGGACGCGGGTGTGCTCTTCGGCCCATGGGTGAGGGAGTCGCTGCCCCGAGTGCCCCAGAGCGCAAGGCTGTTGACGGCGCTCGTGGAGCCCGCCGCCTACTCGGTGGACTTTCTGACGCCCACGGTCGGTGGAGGTCTCGCGGCCCAGGTGGAGGCGTTGCGGTCCACGCCCAGGCAGCGATTCGCGCAGGATCTGAGGGAGTTCGCTCGGCAGAACCCGGCGCGGCGGCTTCCGGCCTGGTCCCGGGAGCTGGCGGAGGGGGAGTCCGCGATGGTCGGCCGGCTGGCCGACGCGGCGTACGCGTACGCCGACGCGGTGCTCGGTCCGTTCTGGGAGCGCATGCGCGCCCAGGTGAGCCGCGACCGGGCGCGCCGCTCGGTCACGCTCGTCGAAGGAGGCTGGGACGCGGTCCTCAGCACGCTGCACCCGTCGGTGCGCTGGGAGTACCCGGTACTCCGGGTGGAGTGCGGGGCCGACTTCGACATCCACCTCGGCGGACGTGGTCTGGTGCTTCAACCGTCGCACTTCGGTCGCTGCAGGCCGACGTCGCTCGCCGACCCGGCGCTGCCCCCGGTGCTCGTCTACCCGATCGAGCACGACGTCCGCTGGGCGACCCCGGGCGTGCGTCCGGCGGAGGGACGGGCGCTCGCGGCCCTGATCGGTCCGACGAGGGCCACCCTGCTGTCCGCGCTGGCCGACGGCGTGGCCAACACGGGTGAGCTGGCCCGCCTCGCCGGCACCACCGCCCCCAATGCCAGCCGGCACATCACGGCCCTGCGTGAGGCGGCACTGGTCTCCAGTCAGCGCCACCGCAACGCCACTCTCCACACGGTCACCGAACTGGGCCTCGCCCTTCTGGAGGGCGGAAACCCGCGCGTCCCCGTCTAGGAGGCCGTCGTGCCGACGAAGGAGTCCCGGGCGGCGGGAGAGACGGCGAAGACGGGGCCGCCTCGCCCGTCCGCGAGCCTTGCGGGGAGTCGTTCTAACCGGCAAGCAGCGCGAGGACCCGGCGGACCGCCTCCGCCACCGGGACGCCGACGTCGCCGACGAGCGCGGCGACGCCGGAGACGGTGCCGAGGGCCCTGCGGAAGGCGCCGGGCGGGGCCCCGTCGCCCTGGCGGATGGTCTCCAGGGACGCGTCGAGGACCTCCCGGTCCTCGGCGGACACCTGGGTCCGGAGCGTCTCGATCGCGCGGATCACGGCCTCGTGGACGGCCTGCGGGTCCTGCGCGGCCTGCTGGTTGTTCTCGATGCGACCGACGGCCCCGTCTCCGGACGCGTTGTAGAAGTCCCGCATGTTGCTGATGTGGAATTCACCGTTACCGGTCACTGCCCATCCTCCCCACGCTGCCCGGACCGGACGCGTTGTAGAAGTCCCGCATCTTGCCGATGTTGTAGGTGATCATCTGCTTGGTGAAGCCGGTGAAGCCGGGATCGTCGATGGCCCGCATGATCTCGCGCACGAGCTGGTGCACCTCGTCGCGGTCCACGCTGGCCAGCAGCGTGAGCGGGTTTCCGGAGGTCTCGATGACCAGCGCGTAGTACGTCTTCTCGAACAGGGCGACGATCAGCTGGAGGAGGAAGCCCGCCACGAGGACGGCCGCGGTGATCTCCGCCCCCTGTGTGATCAGCTCCCGGTCGCTGCCCGACACCTCGCCGGACTGGGCGACGGCGAGCGCGGCGACCACCAGCACCGCCGTGACCAGCAGGGACTTCACGAAGCGCCCCACGGCCCGTGCCCGCTGGGGCCTGAACCTGACGGTCGTCGCCCGGGCGATGTTCTGCAGGGGGTACGCCTCGGCCCCGATCCACAGCACCCGCTTGGTGACCTCGACCCTGATGACCTTGCGTCTGGCCATACGACATCCCCTCATACCGCGCCGTGGCCGTGCGTCGCGCTCAGGATGCTCGCGAACCACACCCGGCAAACAAGGGAAACCGGCGATGACGGCCCGCGCCGTATGTGAGAGGCTCCGCTCCGCTCCGTCGCCCCCCGGCGGAGCAGGGGAGGGAACGGAGAACCCCGGTGGAACCCACGGACTACGTCGCCCGGCTGCGCGCGCAGGCGGGCGATCCCGGACGCGAGGAGGCGCTGCGGCGGGACCGGGCGGTGGGGCGCCGCAGGATCGCGCTCTCGGCCGGCGCCGGTGTGCTGCTGCTCGGCGGGTTCGGCTACTGGCTGGGCGACGTGACGGGGGAGCGGCCGCCGTACGAGCCGTTCGGCGCCCGGGTCCTCCACGAGGAGACCTGGCCCCTCGAGTGGCCGTACACGAGCGACATGCCGTTCCGGAACTCGCCGGCGTCCGGCTGGGCGGACGGTGCCGACGGTGTCCACGTCCCCGTGCCGGTCGCGTCCGGCGGGCTCGGCGCGAAGGAGATGACCGCCGTCCTCGAGGACGTGAAGACCCTGCTCGTCGGGACCAACGTCGCGGAGGACACCCTGGCCGGCGCCGAGCCCACCGCGGCGCTCGCCCTGCTCGACCCGCGCGGGGCCGACGAGGCCGTACGGAAGGACCTGGTCACCCGCTTCGACCCCCGGGAGGCGCAGCTGGACGAGAGCGGCGTCCGGACGCGGGGCACGATGACGTACGAGGTCTCGGCGGCGGGGGAGATGACGGTGCACGTCGACTACTCCTTCGTCTATCCGCTGGTGTGGACCGAGGGCCATGAGGTGCTCCCCGACGTCCCCGAGGTGTCGCGGATCGCCGTGCGGCGTCAGTTCACGGTCACGTCGAAGGGCGGGAAGCTCGTCCTGGGCGCCTATGCGAGCGAGGTCGCCGACGACTGCGCGGCCCCGAAGGACGGCTACCTCCACCCGCTCTCCGCCGAGGGCCGGTGGGAGGCGGGCCGGGCGGCGCGGGGACCGCGGGTCACGCAGGCCGACCTGTACGAGGAGAAGCGGGTCCTTCCGAGCGGCCCCGGCCACTGCGTCACCCCGACCGGGACCTGACGCGACTCACCCGCACCGTCACCGTCGAGCCCGGGAAGACCCGTACCGTCGTCCACTCCGCCGCCGACGCGCACGGCTGGTACGACGGCGAGGTGACCGCACCCGACGGCTTCCGCCGCCGGCTCATGGGCCACATCGAGAACGGCCGCCCGAGCGTCTCCGGCTGGAAGTCCCCCGAGGCCGGGGCCCCGGGACCTGCCCGGCAGGCCCTTGGTCCCCGGTCTCCGGCACACCCTGTGAGGATCGCCACGAAACGGGCAAACGATCACGTTTGGCTGCGACAGTGGGGCGCGAGTACAGATCCAGTCAGGAGCACGTCCTTTGGCCGCAATCGCACGGTGGTGCCTCCGGCACCGTCTCGTCGTCGTTCTCCTCTGGCTCCTCGCCCTCGGCGGCACCGCCGCCGGTGCGACGCTCGCCGGCAGCGCGTACTCCAACGACTACGAGGTCCCCGGTACCGAGTCCGGCCGGGCCACCGCCCTCCTCGACCGCGGCTTCCACGGCCTCGGCGGCGACAGCGACACCATCGTCTGGCACAGCGACCGGGGCAGCGTCCGCGCCGACGCCGTCGAGGAGCGCATGACGGCGGTGCTCGACAAGGTCGCCGACCTCCCCGGCATCGCCGCCGTCACCTCCCCGTACGACACCCCGGGCCAGGTCAGCGAGGACGGGCGCACCGCCTACGCCACCGTCACCTTCGACGCGCAGGCCGACGACATCCCCCAGGCCCAGGCCGAGGCACTCGTCGACACCGCGAAAGCCGCCGCCACCGACGACCTCCGGGTGGAGCTGGGAGGCAGCGCCGTCGCCCTCACCGAGGCCTCCGGCGGGCACATCGCCGAGATCGTCGGGGTCGCCGTCGCGGCCGTCGTCCTCTTCCTCGCCTTCGGCTCGCTCGCCGCCTCCGTGCTCCCCATAGCGACCGCGCTCGTCAGCGTCGGCACCGCGTACTCCGGGATCGTGCTCCTCGGCCATCTGATGACCGTCGCCGACTTCGCCCCCATGCTGGGCATGCTCGTCGGCCTCGGCGTCGGCATCGACTACGCGCTCTTCATCGTCACCCGGCACCGCAGAGGCCTCAAACGCGGCCTCTCCGTCGCCGAGGCCGCCGAGACCGCCGTCGCCACCACCGGCCGCGCCGTCGTCTTCGCCGGCGCCACCGTCTGCATCGCGCTCCTCGGCATGCTGATCCTGCAGCTCGGCTTCCTCAACGGCGTCGCCATCGCCGCCTCCCTCACCGTGCTCCTCACGGTCGCCGCCTCCGTCACCCTGCTGCCCGCGCTCCTCTCGTTCATCGGCATGCGGGCCCTGTCCCGGCGCGAACGCCGGACGCTCGCCGAGCGCGGACCGCAGCCCGAGCTGCCCACCGGCTTCGCCGCCCGCTGGTCCGCCTTCGTCGAGCGGCACCCCAAGCTCCTCGGCGGGCTCGCCGTCCTCGTCATGGGCGTCCTGGCACTGCCGACCCTCTCGCTCCACCTCGGCACCTCCGACCAGGGCAACGGCCCGGCCACCGCGACCACCCGCCAGGCCTACGACCTGCTCGCCGACGGCTTCGGGCCCGGCGTCAACGGCCCCCTCACCCTCGTCGCCGGCCTCGACGGCGCCGACGACCGGGTCGCCCTCGACCAGCTGCCGGCCGCGCTCGGCGCCACCAAGGGCGTCGCGTCCGTCTCCCCGGTCACGTACAACGGCTCGGGCGACACCGCCTTCCTCACCGTCGTCCCCGACTCCTCGCCGCAGTCCAAGGCGACCAGCGAGCTCGTCGACCGGCTCCGCCAGGACGTCCTGCCGAAGGCCGGGACCGGCACCTCCCTCGACGTCCACGTGGGCGGCGTCACCGCCTCGTACGACGACTTCGCCGAGATCATCGTCGGCAAGCTGCCGCTCTTCGTCGGCGTCGTCATCGCCCTCGGCTGTCTGCTGCTCCTGCTCGCCTTCCGGTCGATCGGCATCCCGCTCAAGGCCGCCGCCATGAACGTCGCCGCCGTCGCCGGCGCCTTCGGCATCGTCGTCGCGATCTTCCAGTGGGGCTGGGGGAGCGAGCTCCTCGGCCTCGGCAGCGCCGGACCGATCGAACCCTTCCTCCCCGTGATCATGGTCTCGGTCCTCTTCGGACTCTCCATGGACTACCAGGTCTTCCTGGTCAGCCGGATGTACGAGGAGTGGCTGGAGACCGGCGACAACCGGCGGGCGGTCCGGGTCGGGCTCGCCGAGACCAGCCGCGTGATCAACTCCGCCGCGGTCATCATGATCTCCGTCTTCCTGGCCTTCGTCCTCAGCGGCGACCGGGTCATCGCGATGTTCGGCATCGCCCTCGCCGCCGCCGTGGCCCTCGACGCCTTCGTCCTGCGCACCCTCCTCGTCCCCGCCCTCATGCACCTGCTGGGCGGCGCGAACTGGTGGCTGCCGAAGTGGCTCGACCGGCTCCTGCCCCGCATCAGCATCGAACCCCCCGAGTGCCGCGTGGCCGCCGACGCCCGTGCGAAGATCCCCGTACAGCGTGTGACGGTCCCGACCGCGGAGGAGAACGAGGATGTTCGCGATATCGCTGGGTGACGACGGCGCCGAGCTCAGGCCCCTGGAGCCCTGGCAGGCCCAGGAGTTCCTCACCCACATGGACCGGGGCCGGGAGTTCGTCGGGCAGCACATCGGCCTCCCCGACGTCGTCGCGGACCTCGACTCCGCCCGCGCCTACCTCACCTCGTACGCCGAGAAGGCCGCGAGCGACAGCGGCCGCATCTACGGCATCTGGACCGACGGCACCCTCGTCGGCGGCGTCCTCTTCCGGACGTTCGACGCCGCGAACGGGACCGCCGAGGCGGGCTGCTGGCTGGAGCCCTCCGCCGCCGGGAAGGGCCTGATCACCCGGGCCTGCCGGGTCATCATCGACTGGGCGATCGAGGAGCGCGGCATCCACCGCGTCGAGTGGTACGCCTCCACGAAGAACGAGCCCAGCATCGCCGTCGCCCGCCGCCTCGGCATGACGAAGGAGGGCGTCGTGCGCGAGAACTACCTGTACCGCGGCAACCGCGCCGACACCGAGATCTGGGCCGTCCTCGCTCCGGAGTGGCGCGCGGCGAAGGCGTCTTAAGCCCCCTCTCATGTGGGCGTCCTAGCGTGCGCCGCATGGACACCAAGACGACCGAGAAGACCGAGCCCGACACCGGGACCGGGACCGGGACCGAGAAGGACGACGCGGCGGCGGAGCACGGGACCGCCGCCGACAGCCCCGCGAAGGACTCCGCGAACGGCCCCGCGAACGGCGACGCCGACCTGCTCGACGAGACCGACGACGAGCAGGACGAGGACGGGCCCGACGGGCTCGACGAGGACGCGGCCGCCCCGGAGGCCACCGGCATCGGTGCCGGCGCCGCGGCCGTCGTCTCCGCCGCCCTCTCCGCCGTGGCCCTCACCGGCACCTGGACCGGCAAGGTCGTCGCCGAGCGCGAGACGCTCATCGGGCAGATCAAGACCTCCGGCAGCGGCACCCCCGCCCAGCAGATCAGCGAGATCTACGGCGACGCCTGGCACAGCACCGCCCTGGTGAACGGCGTCTTCGCCCTCCTGGCCGTGATCGTCGCCGTCCTCGTGCTCACCCTGCCCCGGCGCCCCGCGTGGGTCCGCGCGGTCGCCCTCGCCGGCGCCGTCCTGGGCGGCCTCGGACTGCTCCTGTCGGTCGGTACCTACTTCGACCTGTTCCTCGGCCTCCCGACCGCCGGCTCCTGAGACCCCCGGGGCCCTGCCTAAGGCATCCCCAGGACCCGCCTAAGGACCCCCGTACCCCGAACATGCGGCACTCGCCCGATGTGACGGCACCCCCTCGGAAACGAAAGTAGAGGCATCGCAGAGAGCGATACCGAAACCGAGAGACCCAGGGAGCACCCGATGTTCGAGTACGAACTCCACACCATGCACCACGCCGAGCTCATCGCCGAGGCCGCCGCCCACCGCCTCGCCCAGGAGGCCGCGGAGACCCGCAAGGGCCTGCACCTCTTCGGCCGCCGCCACGCGGACCAGGACACGGAGGGGCAGGTGGCGGACGGGGGCCGCGGTCGCTTCGTCCGGGCCGCGTGACCCCCTTATGAGCGACGGCACGGAAGTCTGTGCGATGCTCGGCGCCGTGGAGACCAGGTCAGTCAGCCCCGTCTTCGTCGGCCGCGCCGGCGAACTCACCGCCCTCACCGAGGCGCTCTCCCGCGCGACCGCGGGAGAGCCCCAGGCCCTGCTCATCGGCGGCGAGGCGGGCGTCGGCAAGACCCGGCTCATCGAGGAGTTCCTCGACACGGCCTGCGACCGGGGCGCGGTCGTGGCGCTCGGCGGCTGCGTCGAACTCGGCGCCGACGGCCTGCCGTTCGCACCCTTCGCCGCCGCCCTGCGCGCGCTCCGCCGCCGCCTCCCCGAGGAACTGACCGCCGCCGCCGACGGCCACGAGGGCGAACTCGCCCGTCTGCTGCCCGAACTGGGCGACCCCGGCAGCCACGAGCCCTCCGACGAGGACTCCACCGCCCGCCTCTTCGAACTGACCGTACGGCTCCTGGAACGGCTCGCCGCCGACCGTACGGTCGTGCTCGTCCTGGAGGACCTGCACTGGGCCGACGCCTCCACCCGGCACCTGCTCACCTACCTCCTGCGCACCCTGCGCCGCGGCCGGATCGTGGTCGTCGCCAGCTACCGCGCCGACGACATCCACCGCCGCCACCCGCTGCGCCCCCTCCTCGCCGAACTCGACCGGCTCCGCACCATCCGCCGCATCGAACTCTCCCGCTTCACCCGCACCGAGGTGCACCGCCAGCTCACCGGCATCCTCGCCGCCGAACCCGACCCCGCACTCGTCGAGGAGGTCTTCGCACGCTCCGACGGCAACGCCTTCTTCGTCGAGGAGCTCGTCGTCTCCCACGAGGCCGGCTGCGCCGTCGGCCAGCTCAGCGACTCCCTGCGCGACCTCCTCCTGGTCCGGGTCGAGGCGCTCCCCGAGGGCGCCCAGCGGGTCGCCAGGATCGTCGCCGAGGGCGGCTCCACCGTCGAGTACGGGCTCCTCGCCGCCGTGGCCCGGCTCTCCGAGGACGAACTCATCGAGGCACTGCGGGCCGCCGTCGGCGCCAACATCCTGCTCGCCGTCCCCGACGGCGACGGCTACCGCTTCCGCCACTCCCTCGTCCGCGAGGCCGTCAGCGACGACCTGCTGCCCGGCGAGCGCTCCCGCCTCAACCGCCGCTACGCCGAGGCCCTGGAGGCCGACCCCGGCCTCGTCCGCCCCCACGAGCGGACCACCCGGCTCGCCACGTACTGGTACCACGCGCACGACCCGGAGAAGGCCCTCCCCACCGTCCTCCGGGCCTCCGTCGAGACCCGCAAGCGCCACGCCTACGCCGAGCAGCTCAGCCTCCTCGAACGCGCCATGGAACTCTGGGACAAGGTGCCCGCCGAGACGCGCGACTCCCTGCGCCCCATCGACTACGCCGACGCCTACCCCGCCTGCGGCTGCGACCCCGAGACCACCTCCCTGCGCTACCTGGACCTGCTCGCCGAGGCCGCCGTCGCCGCCCGGCTCAGCGGCGAGCGGGAACGCGCCGCGAAGATCTGCAAGATGGCGCTCCGGATCCTCGACGGCGACGAGAACGACCCGCTGCGCGCCGCCTGGTTCTGGACGGAGATGGCCCGGCTCCAGTCCAACCTCGGCAAGGGCGACGGCTGGCCGGAGATCGCCCGCGCCCAGGAACTCGTCAAGGGCCTCCCGCCGTCCGCCGTGCACGCCACCGTCCTCGTCGGCGCGGCCGGCTGGGGCATGCTCCGCAACCCCGGCCCCGAGGCGCTCGCCGCCGCCGAACGCGCCGTCGAGTACGCCCGGTTCGTCAAGGCCGAACCGATCGAGCTCAACGCCCGCATCACCCTCGGCACCATCATGGTGTCCGCCGGGGACATCGAGGGCGGGCTCGCCACGATGCACGAGGCGCGCGAACGGACCACCGCCCTCGGCCAGTTCCACGAGGCCGCCCGCGCCCATGTGAACCTCTCCTCCGCCATGGAGGCGCTCGGCCGCTCCGCCGAGGCCGTGGAGATCGCCGTGGCCGGCATCGAACTGGCCCGTTCCCGCGGGCTCGTCGACAGCGCCGGCTGGATCCGCGCCAACCTCGCCGAGTCGCTCCTCTCGCTCGGCGACTGGGGCCGGAGCAAGGAGGAGGCCGAGCTGCTGCTCCGTTCCGGGGCGAGCAGCACCAAGCCGGGCGGCACGGCCCTGCTCCAGCTCGCCCACCTCGCCACCTTCCGCGGCGAGCCGGCCAGGGCCGCCGAGCACCTCGTCGAGGCCCGCTCCCGCTACGGCGCCCGCGACCCCATCCCCCAGTACACCCTGCCCACCGCCCAGGCGGAGATCGCCGTCGCGGCCGCCGAGGGACGCCTCGCGGACGTACGGGAACAGCTCGCCGCCGTCGCGGAGACCGGCTTCCCGCCCGGCACCCACCGCTACGGCTGGCCGCTCGTCCTCACCGCCGTCACCGCCGAGGCCGACAGCCGGGGGCTGCCCGCCGCCGACGAGGGCCGCGCCGGGGCCCTCGCCCTCGTCCGGCGCTGCGTCCGCGGCCTCGCCATCCCGGCCCCGGTCTGGGAGGCCTACTCCCGGCAGGTGTCCGAGGAGCTCGCCCGCGCCGAGGGCCGTGAGACCGCCGCCCGCTGGGCCGAGGTCGTCGCCGCGTACGAGCCGCTGGACCGCCCGTACCAGCTGGCCCGTGCCCGGCACCGGCTCGCCGACGCCCTGCTCGTCGAGGGCGGCCGCCGCGAGGAGGCCCTGGCCCTGCTCCGCGCGGCCCACGCCACCGCCGTCGCCCTCGGCGCCCGCCCGCTCCGCGAGGACGTGGAACTCCTCGCCGCCCGCGCCCGCCTCTCCCTCGCCCCCGAGAAGCAGGCTGCGGCACCGGCCGAGCAGCCCGGAGAGGACGGCTTCGGCCTGACGCCCCGGGAGCAGGACGTACTGCGCCTGGTCGCGGCCGGCCGCACCAACCGCCAGATCGCCGAGGAGCTGTTCATCTCACCGAAGACCGCCAGCGTCCACGTCTCCAACATCCTCGCCAAGCTCGGCGTCGCCGGCCGGGGCGAGGCCGCCGCCCTGGCCCACCGCCTCCACCTCCTCGACGCGCCCCTCTGAGCCGGGGGCCTCGGGCCGGGCCCCGGGGAGCCGTATCGTCACCCGGCCCGACGACAGGTCCACCGGACCACGGGCCGGGTCGGCGTCTCCCGGATCCTCCCTGGTCAGAGCCTCCCTGCGGCGCTCCTCTTCGATGTGCCTGCGCGACGGCGCGAAGAACTCGTCAAGTCCGCCGAACACGGTCACCGCCTCTCACCTCACCTCCAGCCGGAGGATCCGGTCGTCCCCGGGCCCGGGCGTGCCCCGGGTGTCGGTCTCGCTGGTCACCAGCCAGAGCCGGTCGCCGCCCGCGGCGAGGACCGTGCGCAGCCGTCCGTACTCACCCTTCAGGAACGCCTCGGGCTCCCCCGATCGTTCCGCGCCGGAGAGCGGGATCCGCCACAGCCGCTCGCCTCTGAGCCCGGCCATCCAGATCGCGCCCCGCGCGTACGCGATCCCGCTCGGGGAGGCCTCCGAGGTCGGCCACTGGGCGACCGGGTCCGTGAACCCGGCCCGTCCCGCCCGCCCCTCGGCCTCCGGCCAGCCGTAGTTCCGCCCGGGCTCCACCAGGTTCAGCTCGTCCCAGGTGTCCTGCCCGAACTCGGCCGCCCACAGCCGTCCCGCCGAGTCCCAGGCGAGCCCCTGCACATTGCGGTGACCGTACGAATAGACCACCGAGCCGGGGAAGGGATTGCCCGGAGCCGGCCTGCCCTCCGGCGTCATCCGCAGGATCTTGCCGCCCAGCGACGCCCGGTCCTGGGCCAGGCCGGTCCGGCCCGTCTCGCCCGTCCCCGCGTACAGCATCCCGTCCGGCCCGAACGCGATCCGTCCGCCGTTGTGGACGATCCCCTTCGGGATCCCGGTGAGCACCGGCTCCGGCGGGCCGAGCCGGTCCGCCTCCCCGCCGCCGTACCGCAGGCGCACGACGCGGTTGTCCGAGGCGGCCGTCAGATACGCGTACACCCAGCCGTCCCGGACCGCGATCCCCAGGAGTCCGCCCTCGCCGCCCGGCACCACCCCCGGCACCTCGCCGAGCGGGGTCTTCGCGCCGGTCCGCCCGTCGATCCGGGTGATCGTCCGCTCGTCCCGCGAGGAGACCAGCAGGTCCCCGCCGGGCAGCGCCGCCAGTCCCCAGGGCGACTTCAGCCCCTCGGTGAGCGTGCCCGTCACGGACGCCCGGGCGGTGGTGGACGGGGCCGACGGGGCCGACGGGGCCGACGAGGCCGTCGTCGGCGGGGCGGTGCCCGGCTGCTCCCCGGGGCCTCCCGAGGAACAGCCGGCCACGAGCACCAGGGCGGCGGCGCCCCACAGGGCCTTCACGGAAGGACGGCTCATGGTTACGGTCCCCTTCGACGAGTCGAGCGGTATCCCACCCCCCCTGATACCCCGCTCGCCCGGCTCCGCGGGTCAGTCCCAGGATCCGCGCGGTGCCGGAAGCGCCGCGATCTCCGCCAGGTCCCGGGCCGTGAGCCGCAGCGCGGCCGCCCCGGCGTTCTCCACCGCCCAGCGCTCCCGCTTCGCCCCCGGCACCGGCACCACGTGCCGCCCGAGGCCCAGCACCCACGCGAGCGCCACCTGCGCCGGGGTGACGTCCGCCCCGTGCCGCGCGGCCACCCGGCGCAGCCCCGCCACGATCGGCTGGTTCGCCGCCATCATCTCGGCCGTGAACCGGGGGTGCCGGGCCCGCGGGTCGTCCGGCTCGAAGCCGCCGCCCGGGGTCAGGGTCCCGGTCAGGAAGCCGTTCCCCAGCGGCATCGCCGCCACGAGGCCGACGCCCCGCGCCGCGCACCAGGGCAGCAGCCGCGTCAGCGCCTCCCGCGACCACACCGACAGCTCGGCCTCCACCGCGGCGACGGGGAACACCTGCTGGATGCGCTCGAGTTGGCGGATCGTTCCCTCGTGCAGATCGGCTCCGCGCCGGACCGCCCGCGCGCCCACGGCGCACAGGCCGAGCGCCCGCACCTTGCCCGCCTGGACCAGCTCGGCCATGGCGCCCCAGGTCTCCTCGACGGGCACCTCGGGGTCCGCCCGGTGCAGCTGGTAGAGGTCGATGACATCGGTCTGGAGCCGCCGCAGGGAGGCGTCGCAGGCCCGACGCACGTACCCCGGCCTGCCGTTGGCGACGACGTGCCGCCGCTCTCCGCCGTCGCCGACGAGCAGTCCGCACTTCGTCGACACGAAGGCCTCGGACCGCCGCTCCTTCAACACCCGCCCCACCAGAAGCTCGTTGGTGAACGGTCCGTACATGTCGGCGGTGTCGAGCAGGCTCACCCCGGCGTCGAGCGCCGCGTGCACGGTCCGCAGCGAGCGGTCCCCCCGCTGTTCCGAACGGCTGTACGCCCAGCTCATCGGCATGCACCCCAGGCCGATCGCACCCACGTCGAGCGCCGTCGCCCCGATAGTCCTGCGCTCCACCTGCCGGTACCCCTCCCTGTGCCGTCCCCCAAAGTAACCAATGGAGCGCGGGATTCTTCGCATAGCCTCCCGGTCATGAGATTCGAAGACACGACCGCTGACGTGTGGCTTCCGATTCCGGCGGACGAGATCGAAGGGCTCCCGGCGCCGGTGGAGTCGGGCCTGAACTACCGCCTGTGGGACGGCGGTCCCGAGTTCCCCGCCGATCCGGCGCGCTGCGCGTTCTACGTCGTCCCGTACATGAAGGGCTCGGAGATCGCCGTACGGCCGCTGGCCGGGATGACCTCCCTCCGCGTCGTGCAGACCCTCTCCGCCGGCATCGACCACGTCACCCCCGGCATCGGCTCGCTGCGGCCGGGGGTGGCCCTCTGCAACGCGAAGGGCGTCCACGAGGCGAGCACCGCCGAGCTCACGCTCGCCCTGATCCTCGCCTCCCTGCGCGGCATCCCCGGATTCGTGCGCGGCCAGGACGCCGAGGAGTGGCGGGCCGGCTTCTACCCCGCCCTCGCCGACAAGTCCGTCCTGATCGTCGGGTACGGATCGATCGGCTCCGCCATCGAGGACCGGCTCGCGCCCTTCGAGTGCGCGCGGGTGGCGCGCGTCGCACGCTCCACGCGCACCACAGAGCGCGGCCCGGTGCACGCCCTGACCGACCTGCCGGCGCTGCTGCCGGAGGCCGACGTGGTCGTGCTCTCCACTCCGCTCACGTCCGCGACCACGCATCTCGCGGACGCCGGGTTCCTGGGGCGGATGAAGGACGGGGCACTCCTGGTGAATGTCGCCCGGGGTCCGGTCGTCGACACGAACGCGCTGCTCAAGGAGGTCGAGAGCGGCCGGATCACGGCGGCGCTCGACGTCACCGACCCCGAACCGCTGCCGGCCGGGCATCCTTTGTGGCACGCTCCCGGTGTCCTGATCAGTCCCCATGTGGGGGGTTCCACTTCGGCCTTCATGCCGAGGGCGAAGCGACTGATCGCGGGACAGCTGCGGCGGTTCGCGGCCGGCGAGGAACTGGCCAACGTCCTCCTCACCACCGGCTGACCGGAGCGGCGTGTTCGGCCGGGCGGGTGACGCGCGCCCCCGACACGCGCCGTGCACAAGCCCCCTGGCCGTCACGGAGAGTACTGCACCCCTGTCCCTGAGTGACGGTCCTGGTGTATCGTCCGGTGGCGGGGGACTGCGTCGAGAACGGGCTGACGCTGGGGAGCGAAGTGACGGGACATCAGAAGCCGAGGGGGGCGACGGGTGAAGCACGGCCGGAGGACCGACGATCCGACGCGGCGACGCCGCCGCCGGCAAGCCTTCCACGCCTCGCCGCCGGCCTCGTACGCTCGGTGCCGGACCAGGCGGCGCCGCACCGGGTGCCCCGCGCCGCCGCACCGCCGGACACGGGCGACGGCAGCCCCGACCACGACGCGCACGGCCATGACGCGCACGACCGCGACGCGCACGGCCATGACGCGCACGACGGCGACGTCCACGACCGCGACGTCCACCACCGCGACGGGCACGCCTCCGGGTGCGCCGACGAGCCGACGGCGCGGCCGCACGACGCGGCCGGGTGCGGCGGCCCGGCACCGGAGGATCCGGTGAGCGCCCCCGGGGCGGTCATCACCCGACGCCCCCTCGGCAGCGGCGGCTCCGGACACCCGGACCCCGACCGCCCCCGCCTCGGCGGAGCCGCCGCCCAGATCGCCCTCGGGCTCGTCTGCGCGGGCTACACCACCGGCGCGTCCCTCGGCTGGGGTTCCCCCCGACTGGCGCTCTTCATGGGCGACTTCGGGCTCAGCGCCGCCGCGCTCACCGCCGCGATCTCCTGCCTCCTCTACGGCCGGGGCCACCGCGGCAGCGCCCGGCCGGCCTGGCTGCTCTTCGCCTTCTCCTCCTTCATGGCGGCCACGGGGAACGCCGTGTGGGGCTGGTACGAGGTCGTGCTCCGCACCGACGTGCCCGACTCCTCCGTCGCCGACCTCTGCTTCTTACTCTTCGCGCCGCCCGCCATCGTGGGCCTCCTCGTCCTCGCCAAGAAGCCCGTCACCCGGGCCGGCTGGGTGTGCCTGGGGCTCGACGCCTGGCTCATCGGGGGCTCCCTGCTCACGCTCTCCTGGAGCCTCGCCCTCGCCCGCACCGCGCACTTCGAGGGCGAGTCCGTCGCCCAGGCCGCGCTGTCGCTCGCGTACCCGCTGCTCGACATCGTGCTCGTCAGCATGGTCCTCGTCCTGCACTTCCGGCGCTCCCAGGCGAACCGCTCGGCGACGAACACCGCGATCGCCGCCCTCGCCCTGACCGTGCTGTGCGACGCCCTGTTCACCTCGCCGCTGCTCCGCGAGAACTACGCCTCGGGACAGCTGCTCGACGCCGGCTGGTTCGCCGGCTCGCTGCTGCTGGCCTACGCGCCCTGGGGCGTGCGCCGACCCCCGGACAGCGCGGCCACCGCACGCGGCCCGTGGCTCCACAGCCGCCCGGTCGCCGGCTCGCTCGCCGCCCTCACCCCGTACCTCGCCGCGGCGGTCTGCACCCTCGGCATCCTGTACAACGTCGTCGAGGGGCGCCGGGTCGACCGCGTCGTCGTCCTCACCGGCTGCACGGTGGTGCTCGCCCTCGTCGTACGCCAGGGGATCATGCTCCTCGACAACATCGCGCTCACCCACGAACTGGCCCAGAAGGAGAACCACTTCAGGTCACTCGTGCAGGGCTCCAGCGACGTCATCATGATCGCGGCGCCCACCGGGATACTCCGCTACGTCAGCCCGGCCGCCTCCGGTGTGTACGGACGGGACGCCGAGGAGCTGGTCGGCTCCGAGCTCGCCTCCCTCATCCACCCCGAGGACCTCGGTGGCGTCGTCCACGAGGTGCGGCGCTTCCTGGCCGTCTCGCCCGCCGAGGAGCCCACCACCCGGATCGAATGCCGCTTCCGCTCGGGCCGGGGCGACTGGCTCAACGTCGAGTCGACCGTCAACCGCCACCAGGGCGGCCTGATCTTCAACAGCCGGGACGTCACCGAACGCGTGCGCCTCCAGGCCCAGTTGCAGCACAACGCCGAGCACGACCCGCTCACCGACCTGCCCAACCGTGCCCTCTTCACCCGGCGGGTCCGGCAGGCGCTCAGCGGCCGCCGCGCCTCCGACCCCGGCACCGCCGTGCTCTTCATCGACCTCGACGGCTTCAAGGGGGTCAACGACCGCCTCGGCCACCAGGCGGGCGACGACCTCCTCGTCCAGGCCGCCCGCCGCCTCCACGACTCCGTGCGCGCCGGGGACACCGCCGCCAGGCTCGGCGGCGACGAGTTCGCCGCCCTCATCCTCGGCGACGGCGGCCGCGACCGCACGGCCCGCCGGAACCAGGTCCAGGAGATCGCCGACCGGCTCCGGCTCACCCTCTCCCAGCCCTACCGCGTCGACGGGGGCAACGAGGTCCGGGTCGCCGCCTCCATCGGCGTCGCCTTCGCCGAACCAGGCATCGAGGCCGGCGACCTCCTGCGCAACGCCGACCTGGCCATGTACCGGGCCAAGGCCGCAGGCAAGGACCGCGTCGAGCTCTACGCCCCGCAGATGCAGGCCGAGGTCGTCCGCCGCACCGAGCTCGCCGCCCGGCTGCGCACCGCACTCCACGACGGCGAGTTCGCCCTGCTCCACCAGCCGGTCGTCGACCTCGCCACCGGCCGCATCTCCGCCGTCAGCGCCCAGGCGCGCTGGCGCTCCAGCCAGGGCATCCTCTTCACCCCCGCCGAGTACCTCCGGGTCACCGACGACGGCGAGCGCACCGCCGAGCTCGGCCGCTGGCTCCTCGAAGAGGCCGTGGAGCAGGCCGCCGAGCGGGCGGGAATCGGCCACCGTACGCCCGTGTCCATCCGGCTCTCCGCCCGGCGCCTCCTCGACCGCTCGCTGCCGCTCGGCTCCATCGAGTCACTGCTCACCCGGCACGGCCTGCCGTCCGGCTCGCTGATCGTCGAGCTCGCCGACAGCGACCCCCGGATCCCGCTCGACGAGCTGGAACAGCGCCTGGTCACGCTGCGCCGTCTCGGGGTGCGGATCGCGCTCGACGGCTTCGGCAGCGGACACGTCGCGATCAACGCCCTGCGGAGGCTCCCCGTCGACATACTGAAGCTGGACCGGGGGCTCGTCGAGGGCGTCGTCGAATCGGCGCGGCTCCGCAAGATCACCCGCGGGGTGCTCCGCATCGCCGGCGAGCTCGGCATGCAGACCGTCGCCGAGGGGGTCGACGTCCCGGAGCAGGTCGTCGCCCTGCGCGCGATGGGCTGCAGCCACGCCCAGGGCATGGCCTTCTCGGGCCCGCTCGACGAGTACCGGCTGCGCAGGGCCCTTGTGCGGGACGAGTACCCGCTGCCCGGGACGGTCCCCGTCCGTGTCGGAAACCGTCCCCCGATCCGCTCAAATACTGAGACGCCTGTCCCACCCACTTGACAGTGGTGAGGCCGGAGAGGGAGGGTCAGTGCCATGCGCACCCGAATTCTCGTACTTGGAAAGCGCGTCGGCTGAAGCAGGGCCCCCTGAGGCCCGCTGAGAACGCACCCGACGCGCTCCCCTCGCTTGCCTCACGGCACGAGGGGTTTTTTGTTGCACTGGCTCATCCCAAAAACATCCCAAACCCTCGCAAAAACCCTCTGCCTCGAGAAGAGATGCTGATGACCGAGCAGGCCACCGGGCACCATCCGCAGCCGCGGCCCCGTAGCGGCGCGCAGCCCGCCACCACCGTCGAGCACGTCACGGGTGCGCAGTCCCTCATCCGTTCTCTCGAGGAAGTGGGCGCCGACACCGTCTTCGGCATCCCCGGCGGCGCGATCCTCCCCGCCTACGACCCGATGATGGACTCGCAGCGGGTGCGTCACATCCTCGTCCGCCACGAGCAGGGGGCGGGCCACGCCGCCACCGGTTACGCCCAGGCCACCGGCAAGGTCGGCGTCTGCATGGCGACCTCCGGCCCCGGCGCGACCAACCTGGTCACCCCGATCGCCGACGCGCACATGGACTCGGTCCCGCTCGTGGCGATCACCGGCCAGGTCGCCTCGAAGGCGATCGGCACGGACGCCTTCCAGGAGGCGGACATCTGCGGCATCACGATGCCGATCACCAAGCACAACTTCCTCGTCACCAAGGCCGAGGACATCCCGCGGACGATCGCCGAGGCCTTCCACATCGCCTCGACCGGCCGCCCCGGCCCGGTCCTGGTCGACATCGCCAAGGACGCCCTCCAGGCGAAGACCACCTTCAGCTGGCCGCCGCAGACCGACCTGCCCGGCTACCGCCCGGTCACCAAGCCGCACGCCAAGCAGATCCGCGAGGCCGCCAAGCTGATCAGCGCCGCCAAGCGGCCCGTCCTGTACGTCGGCGGCGGCGTCATCAAGGCCGGCGCCACCGCCGAGCTGAAGATCCTCGCCGAGCTCACCGGAGCCCCGGTCACCACCACCCTGATGGCGCTCGGCGCGTTCCCCGACAGCCACCCGCTGCACGTCGGCATGCCCGGCATGCACGGTGCGGTCACGGCCGTCACCGCGCTGCAGAAGGCCGACCTGATCGTCGCCCTCGGCGCCCGCTTCGACGACCGCGTCACCGGCAAGCTCGACAGCTTCGCCCCGTACGCCAAGATCGTCCACGCGGACATCGACCCGGCCGAGATCGGCAAGAACCGCGCCGCCGACGTCCCGATCGTCGGTGACGCCCGCGAGGTCATCGCCGACCTGGTCCAGGCCGTCCAGGCCGAGCACAGCGAGGGCAACAAGGGCGACTACAGCGCCTGGTGGAGCGACCTGAGCCGCTGGCGCGAGACCTACCCGCTCGGCTACGACCTGCCGGAGGACGGCAGCCTCTCGCCGCAGCAGGTCATCCAGCGCGTCGGCCAGCTCGCCCCCGAGGGCACGATCTTCGCGGCGGGCGTCGGCCAGCACCAGATGTGGGCCGCCCACTTCATCGACTACGAGCAGCCCGCCACCTGGCTGAACTCCGGCGGCGCCGGGAC
Source organism: Streptomyces sp. NPDC002825 (assembly GCF_040295385.1). Lineage (NCBI taxonomy): Bacteria > Bacillati > Actinomycetota > Actinomycetes > Kitasatosporales > Streptomycetaceae > Streptomyces > Streptomyces sp. NPDC002825. The sequence goes on along the minus strand of NZ_JBEOVH010000038.1, from coordinate 40,667 downwards.
GATGGGCTACGCGGTCCCCGCCGCGATGGGCGCCAAGGCCGGCATGCCGGACCGCACCGTCTGGGCGATCGACGGCGACGGCTGCTTCCAGATGACCAACCAGGAGCTCACCACCTGCGCCCTGAACAACATCCCGATCAAGGTCGCCATCATCAACAACGGCGCCCTGGGCATGGTCCGTCAGTGGCAGACGCTCTTCTACAACCAGCGCTACTCGAACACCGTCCTGCACTCCGGCCCGGACGACATCCAGGCGAACAAGGGCACCCGCGTCCCCGACTTCGTCAAGCTCTCCGAGGCCATGGGCTGTGTCGCCCTGCGCTGTGAGGACCCGGCCGACCTGGACAAGGTCATCGCCGAGGCCAACGCCATCAACGACCGCCCGGTCGTGATCGACTTCATCGTCCACGAGGACGCCCAGGTCTGGCCGATGGTCGCCGCCGGCACCTCCAACGACGAGGTCATGGCCGCGCGGGGCGTCCGCCCCGACTTCGGCGACGGCGAAGACGACTGAGCGCGCAGAGCGAAAAGGAAGAGACCCAGACATGTCCACCAAGCACACGCTCTCCGTTCTCGTCGAGAACACGCCCGGCATCCTCGCCCGGATCGCCGCCCTGTTCTCCCGCCGCGGCTTCAACATCGACTCGCTCGCCGTGGGCGTCACCGAACACCCCGACATCTCCCGCATCACCATCGTGGTCAATGTCGAGGACCTGCCCCTGGAGCAGGTGACCAAGCAGCTCAACAAGCTGGTCAACGTCCTGAAGATCGTCGAACTCGAGCCCAGCGCTGCGATCCAGCGCGAGCTCGTCCTGGTGAAGGTCCGCGCCGACAACGAGACCCGCTCCCAGATCGTCGAGATCGTGCAGCTGTTCCGCGCCAAGACCGTGGACGTCTCGCCCGAGGCGGTCACCATCGAGGCCACCGGTTCGAGTGACAAGCTCGACGCCATGCTCAAGATGCTGGAGCAGTTCGGCGTCAAGGAGCTCGTGCAGTCCGGCACGATCGCCATAGGGCGTGGCGCCCGGTCCATCACGGACCGGTCCCTGCGGGCCCTCGACCGCAGCGCCTGAGAGTCGTCGACGGTCAACCGCCGGTCCGTCCGGCGGTCCGACTGACGAGACCCGAAAACTTTCCTCCCGCTCCCCGCCGTACGGTGGGACGCAACACCAGCACCTCAAGGAGAATCCCAGTGGCCGAGCTGTTCTACGACGACGACGCCGACCTGTCCATCATCCAGGGCCGCAAGGTCGCGGTGATCGGTTACGGCAGCCAGGGCCACGCCCACGCGCTGTCGCTCCGTGACTCCGGTGTCGACGTCCGCGTCGGTCTGCAGGAGGGCTCGAAGTCCAAGGCCAAGGCCGAGGAGCAGGGCCTGCGGGTCGTCTCCGTCGCCCAGGCGGCGGAAGAGGCCGACCTCATCATGATCCTGACCCCGGACCCGATCCAGGCCCAGGTCTACGAGGAGTCCATCAAGGACCACCTGAAGGAGGGCGACGCGCTCTTCTTCGGCCACGGTCTGAACGTCCGCTACGGCTTCATCAAGGTGCCCGAGGGCGTCGACGTCGCCCTGGTCGCCCCGAAGGGCCCGGGCCACCTGGTCCGCCGTCAGTACGAGGAGGGCCGCGGCGTTCCGTGCATCGCGGCCGTCGAGCAGGACGCCACCGGCAAGGCCTTCGAGCTGGCGCTCTCGTACGCCAAGGGCATCGGCGGCACCCGCGCCGGCGTCATCAAGACCACCTTCAAGGAGGAGACCGAGACCGACCTGTTCGGTGAGCAGGCCGTCCTCTGCGGTGGCACCGCGGCTCTGGTCAAGGCGGGCTTCGAGACCCTGACCGAGGCCGGCTACCAGCCGGAGATCGCCTACTTCGAGTGCCTCCACGAGCTGAAGCTCATCGTCGACCTCATGTACGAGGGCGGCCTGGAGAAGATGCGCTGGTCGGTCTCCGAGACCGCCGAGTGGGGCGACTACGTCACGGGCCCGCGGATCATCACCGACGCCACCAAGGCCGAGATGAAGAAGGTCCTCGCGGAGATCCAGGACGGCACCTTCGCCAAGGAGTGGATGGCCGAGTACCACGGCGGTCTGAAGAAGTACAACGAGTACAAGACCCAGGACGCCAACCACCTCCTGGAGACCACCGGCAAGGAGCTGCGCAAGCTCATGAGCTGGGTGAACGACGAGGAGGCGTAAGCCTTCCGGGAGGGGGTCGGACACTGTGTCCGGCCCCTTCCCGCATCGTTGGACACGCCGTCCAACCACGGACGGGTGATCCTTCCAACGAGGCGCATGAAGTGCGCCGGTGCACCACTACACTTCTCAACAACATACGCGTCAGGCCCACAGCGTCGTGCGCTTTCACGCGGCAAGCCCCCTCCACCGCCTGCGGCCGTCGGGACGGCCGTCCGCACTGGACCTGTGAGGACTCACGTGAGCTCGAAACCTGTCGTACTCATCGCTGAAGAGCTGTCGCCCGCCACCGTCGACGCGCTGGGCCCGGACTTCGAGATCCGGCACTGCAACGGCGCCGACCGTGCCGAGCTGATCCCCGCCATCGCCGATGTGGACGCCATCCTGGTCCGCTCCGCGACCAAGGTCGACGCCGAGGCCATCGCCGCCGCGAACAAGCTGCGGGTCGTCGCCCGCGCCGGCGTCGGTCTGGACAACGTCGACGTCTCCGCCGCCACCAAGGCCGGCGTGATGGTCGTGAACGCCCCGACCTCGAACATCGTCACCGCCGCCGAGCTCGCGTGCGGTCTGCTCGTCGCCACCGCGCGCAACATCCCGCAGGCCAACACCGCCCTGAAGAACGGCGAGTGGAAGCGCTCGAAGTACACGGGCGTCGAGCTCAGCGAGAAGACCCTCGGCGTCGTCGGCCTCGGCCGCATCGGCGTCCTGGTCGCCCAGCGCATGTCCGCCTTCGGCATGAAGATCGTCGCGTACGACCCCTACGTGCAGCCGGCCCGCGCCGCCCAGATGGGCGTGAAGCTCCTCGCCCTGGACGAGCTCCTCGAGGTCGCCGACTTCATCACCGTCCACCTGCCGAAGACCCCCGAGACCATCGGTCTCATCGGCGACGAGGCCCTGCACAAGGTCAAGCCCTCGGTCCGCATCGTCAACGCCGCGCGCGGCGGGATCGTGGACGAGGCGGCGCTGTACTCGGCGCTCAAGGAGGGCCGCGTCGCCGGCGCGGGCCTCGACGTGTACGCCAAGGAGCCCTGCACGGACTCCCCGCTCTTCGAGCTCGACCAGGTCGTCTGCACCCCGCACCTCGGCGCCTCCACGGACGAGGCCCAGGAGAAGGCCGGTATCGCCGTCGCCAAGTCGGTGCGCCTGGCGCTCGCGGGCGAGCTGGTCCCGGACGCGGTCAACGTCCAGGGCGGTGTCATCGCCGAGGACGTGAAGCCGGGTCTGCCGCTCGCCGAGAAGCTCGGCCGGATCTTCACCGCCCTCGCGGGCGAGGTCGCCTCCCGGCTGGACGTCGAGGTCTACGGCGAGATCACCCAGCACGACGTGAAGGTGCTCGAACTCTCCGCGCTCAAGGGCGTGTTCGAGGACGTGGTCGACGAGACCGTGTCGTACGTCAACGCCCCGCTGTTCGCGCAGGAGCGCGGTGTCGAGGTGCGCCTGACGACGAGCTCCGAGTCGCCCGACCACCGCAACATGGTCACCGTGCGCGGCACGCTGTCGAGCGGCGAGGAGGTCGCGGTCTCCGGCACGCTCGCCGGCCCCAAGCACCTCCAGAAGATCGTCGCGGTCGGCGACTACGACGTGGACGTGGCGCTCGCCGACCACATGGTCGTGCTGCGCTACGAGGACCGTCCGGGTGTCGTCGGCACCGTCGGCCGGATCCTCGGCGAGGCCGGTCTGAACATCGCGGGCATGCAGGTGGCGCGCGCGGAGGAGGGCGGCGAGGCGCTCGTCGTCCTCACCGTGGACGACACCGTCCCGGCCGCCGTGCTCACGGAGATCGCCGAGGAGATCGGCGCGGCCTCGGCCCGCTCGGTCAACCTGATCTGACGCTTCCCGCACCCCGGTACCCGGTCGCTAGACACTCGTCTTACACAAGTGTCTAGCGGCCGGGTACAGTGCTGTCATGGGACACAAGGAAGACCTCCTCGACGGTGCCAAGCGCTGCCTCCTGGAGAAGGGGTACGGGCGCACCACGGCGCGCGACATCGTCGCCGCCTCGGGCACCAACCTCGCCTCCATCGGCTACCACTACGGCTCCAAGGACGCCCTGCTCCAGCAGGCCTTCCTCGCCCTCACCGAGGAGTGGGGGGAGCAGGCCGGGGCGGCGGGCGCGGAGGGCGCCGAGGCGCTGCCGGGCGACCCGTACGAGCGCTTCCGCGCCGTCTGGGAGCAGGTCATCGCCGCCGCCGGGGCGAGCCGCCCGCTGTGGAAGCTCCAGACCGAGGTCGTCACCCGCATCGACGACGACGAGAAGCTCCGCGAGGCCATCAAGGAGCCCCAGCGCGAGGGCCGTCTCGGCATGGCCCAGGGCTTCCTCGGCATCGACCCGGAGGCCGACCCGGAGAAGGCCCGGGTCGCGGGGCTGCTGTGCCAGGCCCTGGCGACCGGCGTCATGATCCAGTGGATGGTCGACCCGGACACGGCGCCGAGCGCGGACGACCTCACCGCCGGGCTCAAGGTCCTGATGGAGGAGGGCAGCTGAGGACCACCTTGGCGCGGGCGTGGCCCTCCTCGACGTACCGCAGGGCCCGGTCCGCCTCGGCCAGCGGGTAGGTCCGACCGATCACCGGGGCGATCCTGCCGCTCTCGGCGAACTCCCGCAGCGCTGCCAGGTTCTCCCGGCGTGGCTCCGCCGTCAGGACCCGGAGCCGTCGGTCGGAGAGCTTGGAGAGCAGCATCCCCTTCAGGATCAGCCCCATGGGCCCGAAGACGCTGCCGCCCTCGAAGACGCCCCCGCCGGACAGGACGAGCACGCCGGTGGGGGAGAGGATCCGCCGGAGTTCGCCGAGCGAGCGGTTGCCCACCAGGTCGAACACCAGGTCGTAGCGGTCGGGTGCGGCGGTGAAGTCCTCCCGGGTGTAGTCGACGACCCGGTCCGCGCCGAGTCCCAGGACCAGCGGCGTGTTCCCCGTGCCGCACACCCCCGTCACCTCGGCCCCGAGCGCCTTGGCGAGCTGCACGGCGAAGGTGCCGACGCCGCCCGACGCCCCGTTGACCAGCACCCTCGCGCCCGGCCGGACCTTGCCCAGGTCCCGTACCCCGATCAGGGCGGTGTTCCCCGCCAGCGGTATCGCCGCCGCCTCCGCGAAGCCCATCCCGGCCGGCTTGAGCTCCGTCGCCGCCACCGGGGCGCACACGTACTCGGCGAAGGAACCGGGGGCCTCCCCGAAGACCTCGTCGCCGGGGCGCAGTTCGGTCACCCCGCCGCCCACGGCCTCGACCACGCCCGCGAAGTCCCGCCCCCGGATCCGCTCCTTCGGTCTTCTCAGCCCCAGGGCGAACCGCGCCACGTACGGATCGCCGCGCATCAGGTGCCAGTCCGCCGCGTTCACCGCGGCGGCGTGCACACGGACGAGCACCTCGCGCGCGCCCGGCACCGGCCGCTCGACCTCCGCGAACTCCAGCACGTCCGCCGATCCGTACCGCTCCTGCGTCCAGGCCCTCATGACGCCCCCTCGCTCCGTCCCGGTCCTTCCCCTCGGAACGACCGTAGGGCGCCCCGACGATCGGTGCCATCGGGGACGCCCCGGACCGGTCCCTGACGTTCCCCGGCCGGCAGTCAGCCGAAAGGCTTACAGCCGGGCCGACTTCAGCGACATGTGGAGCAGCAGCCGGTCCTCGCCGTCGTCCAGGTCGAGGCCCGTGAGCGCCTCGACCCGGGAGAGCCGGTAGTAGAGGGTCTGCCGGTGGATGCCCAGGGCCGCCGCGGTCCGGCCCGCCTGCCCCGCGCTGTCGAGGAACACCTCGGCGGTACGGGCCAGTTCGGCGTGGGCGGGGGCGAGCAGCGGCGCCACGACCGGGTCGACCTCGGGGTGGTAGAGCGCCGCGAGCAGGCGGTACGGGCCGATCCCGGCCCACTCCGCCACCGGGCCGAGCGTCGGCTGCGCCGTCGCCGCGCGGGCCGCCGTGTTCGCCTCGCGCCAGGCCGCCGGAAGCTCGGTGAGGCCCCGGCGGGGGTTGGCGATCCCGGCGGGCGTGGTGCCGCGCAGCCGGTCGGCGGCCTTGTGGGCGGGGGAGAGGTCCTCGGCCGTGCGCAGCCGTACGAGCACGGCGAGCGCGTCGCCCTCCGGCAGCGTGGCGACCGCCGCCGCGCCGGGCACGGCCCGGACCGAGGGGGCCTCGCCCTGCCAGGGGATCACGCACACGACGGTGTGCAGGCCGTCCGCGCTGGGACCGAGGGCGGCCCGCAGCGCCGCGACGGCCATGTCGCTCTGCCAGCCGCGCCCGGCGGTGAGGACCGCCGCGAACTCGCGCGAGATGTCGGCGCCCGCCCGCTCCTCGTCGGCGAGGAGCTCCCCGATCCGGGCGGCGACCTCCATGGCGGAGGCGAGCCGCTCGTCCGAGGGGCCGGGCTCGGCGTCGAGCAGCCACACGTACCCCAGGACGACACCCCGATGGCGTACGGGCAGACAGATGCGGTCCCGGAAGACGCCCGCGTCCGGGGCGGCCGGGATGCGGACCGGTCCGGTCGCCCGGGTGATCCCGAAGCCCTCGAACCAGGCGCGGACGGCCGGGGTGGACTTGCGGGTGAGGATCGAGCGGGTCCTGACCGGGTCCATGGCGGAGTCGTCGTCGCTGTCGTGCGCGCCGAAGGCGATCAGCCCGAAGTCGCGGTTCTCCAGCGTCGCGGGTTCGCCGAGCAGCGCCGAGATCTCGTCGACCAGGTCTTGGTAATCGCCCTTCACGGACCCATTCTCGCACCCTCTCAGACATGTGTATGAGACGCCGCGCACGGATGCGTGACAGCTGTAGATGGCGGACGATCGGAGCGATCCATAGGTTTCACGGTGGTTCTCCGTGCTGTTCCCGGTTCGTTCCCTTGATCCGGTTATGGCCCCGTCCTACCTTTGCCTTTTGGAGGTGCCCCGTGCTGGGTCCCGTGATCCTCGCCGCGTCGCGCAGCGACAAGATGCGCCGTCTCGTGTCGGCCGCCCCCGGGACCAAGCAGGTCGTCGCCCGCTTCATCGCCGGTGAGACGGTCGACGACGTCGTCCCGATCGTCTCGGAGCTGAGCGGCCGCGGCCTGGAGGTCACCCTCGACGTCGTCGGCGAGGACATCACCACCGTCGAGCAGTCGTACGCCGCCCGGGACGCCTACCTGGAGCTCATCGGCCGCCTCAAGGAGCTGGGCCTCGGCGCCCGCGCCGAGATGTCCGTGAAGCTGTCGATGTTCGGCCAGTCCCTGGAGAACGGCCACGAGCTGGCCCTCGCGAACGTCCGCCCGGTCGTCGAGGCCGCCGCCGAGATCGGCACCACCGTCACCCTGGACGCCGAGGACCACACCACCCTCGACTCGATGTTCGCCATCCACGAGGAGCTGCGGAAGGACTTCCCGCAGACCGGCTGCGTCATCCAGGCCTACCTCTTCCGCACCGAGGACGACGCCCGCCGCCTCGCCGCGAACGGCTCCCGCGTGCGCATCGTGAAGGGCGCCTACAAGGAGCCCGCCTCCGTCGCCATCCAGGACAAGCCCGAGATCGACAAGGCGTACGTCCGGATCATGAAGATCCTGATGGACGGCGAGGGCTACCCGATGATCGGCTCGCACGACCCGCGCCTGATCTCCATCGGCCAGGAGCTGGCCCGCCGCGCCGGGCGCAAGCTGGACGAGTACGAGTTCCAGATGCTGTACGGCATCCGCTCGGAGGAGCAGAACCGTCTCGCCGCCGAGGGCCACCGCATGCGCGTCTACACCGCGTACGGCACCGACTGGTACGGCTACTTCATGCGCCGCCTCGCGGAGAAGCCGGCCAACCTGCTCTTCTTCGTCCGCTCCATCCTCACCAAGGGCTGAGCCCACCTCTCACAAGGAGTATCGAGACTCATGGACGCTGTCACCCAGGTCCCCGCTCCGGTCAACGAGCCGGTGCACGGCTACGCCCCCGGTTCCGCCGAGCGTCTCCGCCTGGAGACCAAGCTCAAGGAGCTGGCCGAGAACCCGCGCGAGCTGCCGATGACCATCGGCGGCGTGAAGCGGCTCGGCGGCGGCGAGGAGTTCAAGGTCGTCCAGCCGCACAACCACAAGGCCGTCATCGGCACCTTCCGCGGCGCCACCGAGCAGGACGCCCAGGACGCCATCGACGCCGCCCTGGCCGCCGCCCCGGCCTGGCGCGCGATGTCCTTCGACGACCGCGCCGCGATCATCCTGCGCGCCGCCGAGCTGCTCGCCGGCCCCTGGCGCGAGACGCTGGCCGCCTCGACCATGCTCGGCCAGTCGAAGACCGCCCAGCAGGCCGAGATCGACACCCCGTGCGAGCTCGTCGACTTCTGGCGCTTCAACGTGGCGTACGCCCGCCAGATCCTCGCCGAGCAGCCGCCGGCGAACTCCCCGGGCGTGTGGAACCGTCTGGACCACCGCCCGCTGGAGGGCTTCGTCTACGCGATCACGCCGTTCAACTTCACGGCCATCGCGGGCAACCTGCCGACCGCCCCCGCCCTCATGGGCAACGTCGTGGTCTGGAAGCCGTCCCCGACGCAGACCCACTCCGCCGTGCTCCTCATGGAGCTCCTGGAGGAGGCCGGCCTGCCGAAGGGCGTCATCAACCTGGTGACCGGCGACGGCATCGCCGTCTCCGAGGTGGCCCTGAACCACCGCGACCTGGCCGGCATCCACTTCACCGGCTCGACCAAGACCTTCCAGCACCTGTGGAAGACGGTCGGCAACAACATCGAGAAGTACCGCTCGTACCCGCGGATCGTCGGCGAGACCGGCGGCAAGGACTTCGTCGTCGCCCACCCCAGCGCCGACCGCGCGATCCTGAAGACCGCGCTGACCCGCGGCTCCTTCGAGTTCCAGGGCCAGAAGTGCTCCGCGTCCTCCCGCGCCTACATCCCGGCGTCGATCTGGAACGACGGCTTCAAGGAGGAGTTCGCGGCCGAGGTCGACGGCATCACCATGGGTGACGTCACCGACCTGTCGAACTTCATCGGCGCCGTCATCGACGAGCGCGCGTTCGCCAAGAACAAGGCGGCGATCGACCGTGCCGCGGCCGACCCGAGCTGCACGATCATCGCCGGCGGCACGTACGACGACTCGGTGGGCTACTTCGTCCGCCCGACCGTCATCGCGTGCACCGACCCGGAGAACGAGGTCTTCAAGGCCGAGTACTTCGGCCCGATCCTCGCCGTCCACGTCTACGAGGACGACCAGTACGACGAGATGCTGACCCAGATGGAGTCGGTCTCGGACTACGCCCTCACCGGCTCGGTCATCTCCGGCGACCGCGCGGCCGCCGCGTACACGATGGAGAAGCTCCGCTTCGCCGCGGGCAACTTCTACATCAACGACAAGTCGACCGGCGCCGTCGTCGGCCAGCAGCCCTTCGGCGGCGGCCGCGCCTCCGGCACCAACGACAAGGCCGGCGCCCCGCAGAACCTGATGCGCTGGACGCTGACCCGCGCCATCAAGGAGACGCTGGTCCCGCCGACCGAGTACGGCTACCCGCACATGGGCTGACCTGCCCATAGCTCCCCCTGATCACCGCCCCCCTCCTCTACCCCCAATTGAGGACGGGGGCGGTTCTCATTCCCCCACGTGCCGCTTCAGGAAGTCGCCGATCAGCCCGGCGATCGCCGGCGCGTGGGTCTCGAGGGCGAAGTGGCCCGTCGGCAGGAGGTGGATCTCGGCGTCCGGGAGGTCGCGGCGGAAGGCCTCTGCGCCCGCCGGTACGAAGACCTGGTCGCCCTCGCCCCAGACGGCGAGGAGGGGGACCCGGGAGGTGCGGAAGTACTCCTGGAAGGCCGGGTAGAGGGCGAAGTTGGAGCCGTAGTCGGCGATCAGGCCCAGCTGGATCTCGTCCTGGCCCTCGCGGGCCATCAGGGCGGCGTCGTGGTGCCAGGCGTCCGGGCTGAGGAGGTCGCGGTACTCGGCGGGGACGCCCGTCTCGTACTGCCACCTGATGCCGTCGAGGGAGCGGATGGCGCGGACCGGCTCCTCGGTCTCGGGGGTGCGCTTCTCGATGAGGGCGAGGACGGGTGCCCAGGCCTCGGCGCCGAGGCCCTCCTCGTACGCGTTGCCGTTCTGGGTGACGATCGCGGTGATCCGCTCGGGGTGGGCGAGGGCCAGGCGCAGGCCGATGGGGGCGCCGTAGTCCTGGATGTAGAGCGCGAACCGGTCCAGACCGAGTGCCTCGGTGAACTCGGCGGTGAGTGCCGCCAGTTCGGCGAAGGTGTAGTCGAAGTCCGAGGGCGTCGCGCTGCGCCCGAAGCCCAGGTGGTCGGGGGCGATCAGCCGGTACCTGTCGGCGAGCAGGGGGATCAGGTCGCGGAACATGTGCGAGCTGGTGGGGAAGCCGTGCAGCAGGAGCAGCGCGGGGGCGTCGGCCGGGCCGGCCTCGCGGTAGGCGATCTCGTGGCCCCGGACGGTGACGGTGCGGTGGTAAGTCGGCAGTACGGACATCGTTCCCTAACCCCTCATGTGTCGGTGAGTGGTTAGAGTCAAGCAGGGGTGAAGGTAACCTGTCAATGGGGCGTGAGGGGTTAGGGTGGGTGCATGACCGTGAGGATCGCGCCCACCCATGAACTCGGTTCCGCCCGGCTCCGCTCCGTACGCGACCTCCTCGACGCCGCCTTCGAGGGCGACTTCTCCGACGAGGACTGGGACCACACCCTCGGCGGCGTCCACGCCTGGATCGAGGACGAGCGGGGCATCGCCGCCCACGGCGCCGTCGTGCTGCGCCGGGCGCTCCACCGGGGCCGCTCGCGGCGGGTCGGGTACGTCGAAGGGGTCGCCGTCCGCGGCGACCGCAGGCGGCGGGGGCTCGGCGGCGCCGTGATGGCCGAGCTGGAGAGGGTCATCGACGGGACCTACGCCTTCGGGGCGCTCAGCGCCTCCGATGCGGGGGCCGCGCTCTACCGGGCGCGCGGCTGGCGGGTCTGGGAGGGGCGGCTCGACGTGCTCGGACCCGCGGGGATCGTCCGCCTCGCCGCGGAGGAGGGCTCCGTCTTCCTGCGTCCCGCCGCCGGCCTCGCCCTGCCGGACCCCGCCGCCCCGCTGGTCTTCGACTGGCGGGACGGCGACGTGATGTGAGGCGGGGTCAGCGGCGCCGGGCGCGGCCCGCCTCCGTCTCCAGGTGGGAGGTGTAGATCGCCGAGAGCATGGAGACCAGCGCGATGCTGAGCGCGAGCCCGCCGGTGCCCAGCACCCCGACGAAGAAGGCCGTCAGCGCGCCGCCGACCAGAAGGCACCAGAGCCCGAGCACCGCCTTGCCCCGGCGGCTCAGGAACAGCCGGCGCTTCGGGGCGGCCGGCGGGGCGCCCACCGTGCCGGCCGGACCCGCGGTGGCCGCGCGCGGCCGCTTGAAGTAGCCGTACACCAGCCACTCCCCGCACAGTTCCCAGCCCTCCGGCGTGAGCTCGTCCAGGACGCGGCCCTTCCGCCGCCCGGCGATGATCTCGCGGCGGTACTCCCAGCGCAGCGCGGACCCGGGCGTCCGGCGGCAGACGAACCGGCCGATCGCGTCGAGCGACTCCACCTCCCAGCCCTGGTCGCCGTGGACGGCCAGCATCCGGCGGTCGTTGAAGATGTCCGCGGTCCAGGTCCAGTTCTCCGCGCGCTCGTCCGGCTCCCCGGGCGCGGGTGCGAGACCGCCGAGCTGCGCGGCGAAGGCGGCGGCCGGCCCGAACTCCTCCTCCGGGGCCGTGCCCGTCTCCGCGAGATGGGCCCGCAGGTCCTCGACGGTGGCGGCGATCTGCTCGTCCGGCACGTGTGCGGCGCGCAGCGCGTCGGAGAGCTCGGTGAAGTAGGCGTCGGTGGTCATCGTGTCGTTCCCCCTGGGCTGAGCATGGTCTGTACGGCGCGGTGGAAGGTCAGCCAGGCCCCGCTCTCGGCAGTGAGCCGCTCGCGCCCGAGGGGCGTGAGCCGGTAGTAGCGGCGGCCCGGGCCGCGCTCGGCGGCGCGGAACTCGGCCTCCACCAGACCGGCCTCCTCCAGGCGGTTCAGGACGGGGTAGAGGGTCCCGCCCTTGATCTCGCCGAGCCCCGCCTCGGCGAGCGCCTTGGCGATCTCGTACCCGTAGCTCTCTCCGTCGGTCAGGCGGGAGAGGACGAGCAGGTCGAGGACTCCCTTGAGCCAACTGGATCTGCGGTCTGCGGCCATGTGCCCATCACACCACTACCTAGGTAGGAATGCAATCTAGGTAGGTCAGGCGAGTTTCACGCGGCCACCAGCATCTTTCCGAGGTTCCCGCCGCGCAGCATCCCCAGGAACGCGTCCACGATGTGCTCGAAGCCCTCCGTCACCGTCACGTCCAGCGGCAGCGCCCCGCTCCGCAGGTGCGGGACGGCGAGGTCGTACAGCTCCTCCTGGGCGTCCATGTGGTTGCGCACCAGGAAGCCTTCGAGCCGGATGCTCTTGCCGACCAGGTCGAAGAGGTTGCGCGGGGCCGGCGGGGGAGTCGGGAGCGAGTGGTACTGACCCACCGCACCCACCCACGCGATCCGGCCGTACTCGCGCAGCGCGTCGATCGCGGCCTCCAGGTGCTCGCCGCCGACCCCCTCAAGGGCCGCGTCGATGCCGTCCGGGGCCGCCTTCGCGAGCAGCTCCGTCACCGGTCCTCCGTGGTAGTCGAAGGCCGCGTCGAAGCCCACCTCGCCCGTCAGGTACGCCACCTTCCCCGCCGAGCCCGTGCTGCCCACCAGCCGTCCCGCGCCGAGCAGCCGCGCGAGCCGGCCCGCCGCCGTGCCCACCCCGCCGGCCGCCGCCGACACGAAGAGGTCCTCGCCCGGCTGGAGCCGCGCGATCCGGGTCAGGCCCACGTAGGCCGACAGGCCCGTACCGCCGAGGATGCTCAGGTGCGCGGCGAGCGGGACGCCGGGGCCGAAGTCCGGGACCGGGCGCGCCTCGCCGGGTGCGACCAGGGAGTGGGTGCGCCAGCCCTTCCGGTGCAGGACGAGGTCGCCGGGGCGCAGGGACGGGGTGCGGGAGTCGACCACGCGGCCCAGGGTGCGGCCCTCCATGGGGGAGTGCAGGGTCCACAGCACGTCGGCGTCCATCGCCTCGCGGTGGTACGGGTCGACGGACCACTGGAGGTTCTCGACGAGGGCGGTGCCGGGCTCGGGGGAGGGGACCGGGGACTCGACGAAGGCGAAGTGGCCGGGGGTGGGGAAGCCGGTGGGGCGGGAGGTCTGCTGGACGGTGATCATGGTGTCGTTCGTCATGCCGGAGACGGTAGGAAGGAATCCGGCGTTCGGGCAGTGGGTTGCTCTCATGGAAGCGAGCGATCCATGAAAGTTGCTCATAGTTCGAGGTGGGGGCCCCGTATGACCGATCACGCGAAGTCCGATCTCGCGCCCCGCGAGCTCCGCGTCCTCGTCGCCGTCGGCAGCGAGGGCGGTTTCTCGGCCGCCGCCGAGCTGCTCGGCACGACCCAGTCCGCCGTCTCCCACTCCGTCCGTACGAGTGAACGCAAGCTCGGCGCCGTCCTCTTCGACCGCGGCCGCAGCGGCGCGCGCCCCACCGAGGCCGGGGAGCGGGCCCTCGGCCACGCCCGGCGGGTGCTGCGGCTCCTGGACGTGATGGGCGCGGAGGTCCGGGGCGCCGCGTGCGGAACCGTCTCCGGCCCGCTGCGGATCGCCGTCTTCCGCAGCGCCGCCCTGCATCTGCTGCCCCGCGCCCTGGAGCGGCTGGCCGCCCGTCACCCCGAGATCGTGCCCGAGGTGCGGATCGTGCGGGAGGTGGGGCGCGGTACTGCGGGTGAAGTCCTCGACGGGCGGGCCGACATCGGCATCGCGACGATCGGGACCACTTCGCCCGTCCCGCCGGAGCTGGTCGGCGGCGTACTGCTCCGGGAGGGGTACGCGCTCGTCCACCCGGCGGGGCATCCGGCGCCGCGCACGCTGCCGCTGGTCGACTGGGCGGAGAACTGCACCTCCTACACGAGGGAGTGGTGGGCCGCCCAGGAGTGGCTGCCGGCGGCGACGGTGGAGGCCGAGGACGACGGAGCGGTGCTCTCGATGGTGAGCAGTGGTTTCGGGATGGCGGTGATGCCCGAACTGTCGCTGGTCGGAGCACCGCCCTCGGTGGAGATCACCGATCTCGGAGCGGCACGGCCCACCCGGTCCGTCGGCTATGTCACCACCCCTGAGCTGGCGAAATCCCTCGCCGTGCGGTCGCTGATCCGTGAGCTGCGGGCCACGGAGGGCTGAGAGCCGTCTCAGATAGTAGGAAGTCCGAGTAATTGTGGAGACAGATGAGGGGGCCTGCCCTAGCTTTGTAGAAGCCGAACGTCTCGCTTCATCAAGCGAATGGCGGTCGAGAGCGCGACGCCCTGTGCAGGCAACCCCTGCGGCGGCCGCGGGTCACCCCCGCTGCGGCGCTCCCCGCCCATTCCGGCGCCTTCGATCACCACTGATCTCCGCACATCCGGATCACCACTGATCTCAAGGAGTCGATCCCTCATGGCCGCTCAGACCGCCCGCCGCGTCCGCCACTCCGTCAACCGCCCCAGCGACGAGGCCCGCCAGAACGCCGCAGCCGCCCTCCAGCGCGCCCTCGACCGCCGTGACAACGGCGGCTCCACCGGCCACTGACGTCCACCTCGCGCGCTGTCCGTTCGTCCACATGGTGGACGTGACGTGTCAGACGATGGGACGAAGAGTAGGGTGCCGACATGTCTCACAGCATCAATCTCGCAGTCATTCCCGGCGACGGCATCGGCCAGGAGGTCGTGGCCCAGGGCCTCAAGGTCCTCTCGGCCGTCCTTCCCCAGGACGTGAAGCTGGAGACCGAGGAGTACGACTTCGGCGCCAAGCGCTACCACGCCACCGGTGAGACCCTCACCGACGCCGACCTCGCCTCCCTCAAGAAGCACGACGCCATCCTGCTCGGCGCCATCGGCGACCCGTCGGTGCCGTCCGGCGTCCTGGAGCGCGGCTTCCTGCTGAAGCTCCGCTTCGCCTTCGACCACCACGTGAACCTGCGCCCCTCGAAGCTGCTCCCCGGCGTCGCCACCCCGCTCGCCGGGCAGCCCGAGATCGACTTCGTCGTCGTCCGCGAGGGCACCGAGGGTCCGTACACGGGCAACGGCGGCACCATCCGCAAGGGCACCGAGCACGAGGTCGCCACCGAGGTCTCGGTCAACACGGCCTTCGGTGTCGAGCGCGTGGTCCGGGACGCCTTCGCCCGCGCCCAGGCCCGCCCGCGCAAGAAGCTGACGCTGGTCCACAAGAACAACGTGCTGACCTTCGCCGGCCACCTCTGGACGAACATCTTCAACAAGGTCGCGGCCGAGTTCCCCGAGGTCACGACCGACTACCTGCACGTCGACGCCGCGACGATCTTCCTCGTCACCGACCCGGCCCGCTTCGACGTGATCGTCACCGACAACCTCTTCGGCGACATCATCACCGACCTCGCCGCTGCCGTCTCCGGCGGCATCGGCGTCGCCGCCTCCGGCAACATCAACCCGAGCGGCGAGTTCCCGTCCATGTTCGAGCCGGTCCACGGCTCCGCGCCGGACATCGCGGGCCAGGGCAAGGCCGACCCCACGGCCACCGTCCTCTCCGTCGCCCTCCTGCTCCGCCACCTCGGCTACGAGACCGAGGCCGCCCGGGTCGAGGAGGCCGTCGCCGCCGACCTCACCGAGCGCGGCGACAGCGTCCGCACCACGGACGAGATCGGCGACGCGCTCGCCGCGCGAGTAGCGAGCTGACCCGCGCCGACTGACATCAGCAGCAGCCGCCGGGTCGCCTCAGCGCCCGGCGGCTGTCCCTTGCGCGGCCGCGGGGTGCTCCACCCTCCGAACTCCGGACCGCGCCCCACCCGTTTTCCGCAGCGGTCCCCACGGGCGATAATCGAACGTGGGGCCGCGGCATACGGGCATGCCCGGACGCCGCTCGGGGACAGCCGTCCCCGGCAGCGACGTGCGCGCGCGGTCCTCCCCATCACAACCGGTGAAGGACACGCACTCATGACGACGCCCACGATCGAGCTCAAGCCCTCCTCCAGCCCGCTGTCCGCCGCGGAGCGCGAGGCGATCCTGGCCAACCCGGGATTCGGCCGCCACTTCACCGACCACATGGTCACCATCCGGTGGACCGAGGGCCGCGGCTGGCACGACGCCCAGCTCGTGCCGTACGGCCCGCTCTCCCTGGACCCGGCCACGAACGTCCTGCACTACGCGCAGGAGATCTTCGAGGGCCTGAAGGCCTACCGCCGCCCCGACGGCACCGTCGCCACCTTCCGCCCGGACGCCAACGGCCGCCGTTTCCAGCGCTCCGCGCACCGCCTGGGCATGCCCGAGCTGCCCGTCGAGACCTTCGTCGAGGCCTGCGACGTCCTCGTCCGGCACGACGAGGCCTGGGTTCCGGCGCACGGCGGCGAGTCCTCGCTCTACCTGCGCCCGTTCATGATCGCGACCGAGGTCGGCCTCGGCGTCCGCCCGGCCAACGAGTACCTCTTCGTGGTCATCGCCTCCCCGGCCGGCCCGTACTTCCCCGGCGGCGTGAAGCCCGTCTCCATCTGGGCCTCCGAGGACCGCGTCCGCGCCGTCCCCGGCGGCATGGGCGACGCCAAGACCGGCGGCAACTACGCGGCCTCCCTGCTCGCGCAGGCCGAGGCGGCGGCCAAGGGCTGCGACCAGGTCTGCTACCTCGACGCGGTCGAGCACAAGTGGGTCGAGGAACTCGGCGGCATGAACCTGTACTTCGTGTACGGCAACAAGATCGTCACGCCGACCCTCACCGGCTCCATCCTGGAGGGCATCACCCGCGACTCGCTGCTCCAGCTCGCCAAGGACCTCGGCTACGAGCCCGAGGAGGGCCGCGTCTCCATCGACCAGTGGCAGGCCGACAGCGCGAACGGCACCCTCACCGAGGTCTTCGCCTGCGGCACCGCCGCCGTCATCACCCCGGTCGGCACGGTCAAGTCCGCCCGGGGTGAGTGGCAGCAGTCGGGCGGCGAGCCCGGTGAGGTCACGATGAAGCTGCGCGAGGCGCTGCTCGCCATCCAGACCGGGAAGTCCGAGGACGTCCACGGCTGGATGCACAAGCTCGGCTAGTCGTCACCGCACCGGCGGAGTCGTCGCTTCCCTCAGGGCTTCCGGGGCCGTCGTCACGGTCTCGGGGGCCCTGTTCGGCGTCAGGACGGCGTACAGCGCGCCGCCCACGATCCCCGAGAACACGAAGCTGCAGTCGATCCCGCCCGTCAGGGCGAGCAGCGGCCCCTCGTAGAGGGGCGTCGACACCGCGGTCAGGCCGACCGCCGCGCCGACCGCCCACGAGACGGTGGCGCGCGGGTGCCAGCCCGCCGAGAACCAGTAGATCCCGCCGCGCGAGCGGTTGTTGAAGACCTGGAGCGCTTCCGGGTCGTACACACCGCCGCAGCGCGCGTGCCCGATCAGGGTGATCACCGCCCACGGGGTCCCGATCGCGGTGAGCAGCAGCACGAACGAGGTCATCGCCGTCTGGGCGTCCGAGGCGAAGTGGCCGAGGAAGACGAAGGCCGTCGACACGGCGGCGACCACGAGGGTGGCACGCGCGCGCGTGGCCCTGGGCAGGATCGCGTCGAGGTCGAGGCCCATCGAGTACAGCATCAGACCGGCGTTGCCGACGGAGCCGGCGGTGGCGGCGATGAGCAGCGGTACGAGGTACCAGACGGGGGACGCCTCGACGAGCGGGCCCGCGTAGTCCAGGCCGCCGCGCGCCGCCAGGGCGGTGAACGTGCCGAAGAGCTGCGGGACGAGCAGGCCCACGGTCAGGCCCAGGCAGGTCGCCCGGAACACGGTCCTGGTGCTGTGCCGCTCGGGGGAGACGTACCGGGTGTAGTCGCCGAGCAGGGTGATGAACGCCACGGGGCCGCTGAGGCCCGCCGCGACCGCCGAGAGCAGCCAGGTCGGCCAGAAGGAGCCGAGCAGGTACGGGGTGTCCGGCACCGCCGCCGTCGTGAAGTCGCCGGCGTAGGCGAACAGGCCGATGGCGAGGAGCACCGTCATGCCGATCGCGAGCGCCTTGCTCAGCCGGAGCAGCAGCCGGTAGCCGTACACCGCGCCCACCACGGTGCAGGCGGCCAGGACCGCGTAGACGGTGGCGTGGGCCGCACCGCCGGTCGGCAGGCCGATCAGGCGGGCGAGTGTGCCCACCATCACGTCGCCGCCGATCCAGAGGGTCAGCGCGGTGTAGCCGAGCGAGAGCAGCAGCCCGACCACGGAGCCGACGAGCCGGCCGCGGACGCCGAAGAAGGCTCCGGAGGAGGTGGAGAGGTTGGTCGCGGTGCGCAGGGACACGAGCGCGAGGGGGGCGGTGACCGCGACGCCGACGAGGGT
This sequence comes from Streptomyces sp. NPDC002825, assembly GCF_040295385.1. NCBI lineage: Bacteria > Bacillati > Actinomycetota > Actinomycetes > Kitasatosporales > Streptomycetaceae > Streptomyces > Streptomyces sp. NPDC002825. The sequence continues at coordinate 22,214 of NZ_JBEOVH010000038.1, read as the reverse complement.
GCCGGTCACGACGGAGGTCACCGAGGCCCAGAAGCCGAGTCCGAAGGAGACCGGCAGCCAGCCGAAGACGATCACCCCCAGACAGAGGTTGGATCCGAGCAGGATCGAGACGAGATCGCGGGGGCCGCTGGTGCGTTCGGCCTCGGGGATGGTGTCGACTCCACGCTGTTCAATCGGCATGAGGACTCCTTCACGGGGGCGGACGGGGGACTTTTAGAGCGGCGCTCAATGTGACCTACGCCTGTCGGCGACGTCAATGCTTGGAAGCGGACGTCTCAACATTTAGAGTGTCGCTCAAACGTGTCGCAATTGCAGGAGGTGTTTGGGGCGTGAGACTGACCCCCACGGAACGCGACCGGCTGCTTCTCTTCGGTGCCGCCGAGCTCGCCCGGGCCCGCCGGGCCCGGGGACTGCGGCTCAATGTGCCCGAGGCGACCGCGCTCATCGCGGACACCGTCTGCGAGGCCGCCCGCGACGGCAAGCGACTCGCCGAGGCGATCGAGGCGGCCCGCTCCGTCCTCGGCCCCGACGACGTCCTGCCGGGTGTCGCCGACGTGGTCACCGAGGTCCACGTCGAGGCCGTCTTCGACGACGGCTCCCGGCTCGCGGTCGTCTCCGACCCGATCGGCGGGGGCGGCCTGGGCGCCGGCGCGCCGGGCGCGCTGCTGCCCGGCCCCGCGTACGAGGAGACCGAACCGGCGCTCGTCGTACGCGTCCGGAACACGGCGACGGTCCCGGTGAGCGTCACCTCCCACTTCCACTTCTTCGAGGCCAACCCGCGCCTCGACTTCGACCGGGCCGCCGCCTACGGCACCCGGCTCGCCATCCCGGCCGGAGCCTCCTTCCGCTTCGACCCGGGCGGCGAGGCCGAGGTCGGGCTCGTGCCGATCGGCGGCGCCCGTGTCGCCATCGGCTTCGCGGGCCTGGTCGACGGCCCGCTGGACGCGCCCGGCGCGAAGGAAGAGGCCCTGCGCAGGGCGCGGGCCTGCGGCTATCTGGGCGTTCTGCCCGACGAGGAGAACGACTGATGGACCCGTACGAGTACGCATCCGTGCACGGCCCGCGCGCCGGCGACCGGGTCGTCCTGGGCGACTCCGGACTCGTCGTCCGCGTCGAGTCGGACTCCCAGAAGCCCGGCGACGAGTTCCTCGCCGGCTTCGGCAAGACCGCCCGCGACGGCCTCCACCTCAAGGCCGCGGCCGTCCGCGAGACCTGTGACGTCGTCATCAGCAACGTCCTGGTCATCGACGCCGTGCAGGGCATCCGCAAGGTGTCCATCGGCATCCGCGAGGGCCGGATCCACGCGATCGGCCGGGCCGGCAACCCCGACACCCTCGACGGCGTCGACGTCGTCGTCGGCACCGGCACCTCGATCGTCTCCGGCGAGGGCCTCATCGCCACCGCCGGCGCCGTCGACACCCACGTCCACCTGCTGTCCCCGCGGATCATGGAGGCCTCGCTCGCGAGCGGCGTCACCACGATCATCGGCCAGGAGTTCGGGCCCGTCTGGGGCGTCGGCGTCAACTCGCCCTGGGCCCTCCGGCACGCCTTCGGCGCCTTCGACGCCTGGCCGGTCAACATCGGCTTCCTGGCCCGCGGCTCCTCCTCGGACCCGGCCCCGCTCGTCGAGGCGCTCGCCGAGGGCGGCGCCTCGGGCTTCAAGGTCCACGAGGACATGGGCGCCCACACCCGCGCCCTGGACACCGCGCTGCGGGTCGCGGAGGAGCACGACGTCCAGGTCGCGCTGCACTCGGACGGCCTGAACGAGTGCCTCTCCGTCGAGGACACCCTCCGCGTCCTGGAAGGCCGTACGATCCACGCCTTCCACATCGAGGGCTGCGGCGGCGGACACGTCCCCAACGTCCTGAAGATGGCGGGCGTGCCGAACGTCATCGGCTCCTCCACCAACCCCACCCTGCCCTTCGGCCGCGACGCGGTCGCCGAGCACTACGGGATGATCGTCTCCGTCCACGACCTGAAGACCGACCTCCCGGGCGACGCCGCCATGGCGCGCGACCGGATCCGGGCCGGGACCATGGGGGCGGAGGACGTCCTGCACGACCTCGGCGCGATCGGGATCACCTCCTCCGACGCGCAGGGGATGGGAAGGGCCGGCGAGACCGTACGCCGGACCTTCGCCATGGCCGGGAAGATGAAGGCCGAGCTCGGGCCCCTCGAAGGCGACGGCGCGCACGACGACAACGCGCGCGTGCTGCGCTACATGGCCAAGCTCACCATCAACCCGGCGATCGCCCACGGCCTCGCCCACGAGATCGGCTCGATCGAGGTCGGGAAGATGGCCGACATCGTGCTGTGGCGGCCGGAGTTCTTCGGCGCCAAGCCGCAGATGGTCATCAAGAACGGCTTCCCCGCGTGGGGGGTCGTGGGCGATCCGAACGCCGCCACCGACACCTGCCAACCGCTCGTCCTCGGACCGCTGTTCGGCGCCCACGGCGCCGCTCCGGCCGAGCTCTCCGTCGCCTTCGTCGCCCAGGCCGCCGTCGACCTCGGCTCCGACTCCCTGCCGACCCGCCGCCGCCGGGTCGCCGTGCGCGGCACCCGTGGCATCGGCCCCGCCGACCTGGTCTTCAACTCCCGCGTCGGCGACGTGCAGGTCGACGGCCGGACCGGCCTCGTCTCGCTGGACGGCTCGCCGATCCGCTCCGAGGCGGCCGAGTCCGTCTCCCTCAACCGCCTCTACTTCCTCTAGGACCTGACTCATGACCTTCCGCATGCCCGCCGAGTGGATGCCGCACGAGCGCACCTGGATGGCCTGGCCCAGCCCCAACTCCACCTTCACGAACGAGGAGGAGCTCGCCGAGTCCCGCGCCGCCTGGGCGTCGGTGGCCCGCGCCGTCCGCCGCTTCGAGCCGGTGACCGTGGTCGTCGCGCCCGGCGACGCCGACTCGGCCCGCGCCCTTCTCGGTGACGACATCGACCTGGTCGAGCGCGAGCTCGACGACGCCTGGATGCGGGACATCGGCCCGACCTTCGTCACCAACGGCACCGAACTGGCCGCCGTGGACTGGGTGTTCAACGGCTGGGGCGCCCAGGACTGGGCCAGCTGGGAGCACGACTCCAAGATCGCCCGCCATGTCGCGGACGTGGCGGGAGTCCCCGTACTCTCCTCCCCGCTCGTGAACGAGGGCGGCGCGATCCACGTCGACGGCGAGGGCACGGTCCTCCTCACCGACACCGTCCAGCTCGGCTCCGGCCGCAACCCCGAGTGGACCCGCGAGCAGGTCGAGGCCGAGATCCACGCCAAGCTCGGCACGACGAAGGCGATCTGGCTCCCGCACGGCCTCGCCGGCGACTACGGCCTCTTCGGCACCCAGGGCCACGTCGACATCGTCGCCGCCTTCGCCCGCCCCGGCACGGTCCTCGTCCACAGCCAGCAGGACCCGGCCCACCCGGACTACGTGCGCTCGAAGATGTACGTGGAGATCCTGCGCGGCCAGACCGACGCGAAGGGCCGCCCGCTGGAGGTCATCGAGGTCCCGGCCCCGACCGTCCTGAAGGACGAGGAGGGCGACTGGGTGGACTACTCCTACATCAACCACTACCTCTGCAACGGCGGCGTCGTGCTGTGCGGCTTCGACGACCCGAACGACGAGGTCGCGGCCGAGATCTTCCGCCGCCTCTTCCCCGAGCGCCACGTCGTCCTGGTGGACGCCCGCACGATCTTCGCGGGCGGCGGCGGCATCCACTGCATCACGCAGCAGCAGCCGGCGGTCTAGGAAAACCGGCTGGCGACGGCCGCACGCTCCGTGGGAGCGTGCGGCCATGCCGATCCCGCACCCCGACGGCCGTTACGCCATCACCACGATGTACTCCGTGCCGGACGACGCCTGGTACCTGGAGCTGGACGAGGTGGCCGGGCAGCGGATGCTCATGACCGCGGTCGTGCCCGATGAGGACCCGGGGCGGATGCCGACGATCCGCTTCGGCCCGGACGACCCGCACGAAGTGCCGTACGAGGTCGTGCGCTGGTTCATGGACCAGGTGGCCGAGGACATCCGCACCTCCCGGTCGTGGATGGAGCTGCGGCCGGAGATCGTCGACGTGATCCACGGGCTGCGGCAGGAGCACATGGGCGTGATCGCCGACGAGGACCTGCCGCCCGTCCTCGCCGGGCTGCGCGTCACCGTGCCCGAGGCGGACCTCGCCGACGTCATGCTGCACGCCTTCGGGCGTGGGCCGGACGGCCGGATCATGTAGAACGTACGAGTGAGTCAGAGCAGCAACCCGATCCCCTCCCACCCCCGCCGGCGCAACCAGGCCGCCCCGCCCCGGGAGGACGTGCTCGCCGCGGCGATGGACACCATCGCCGAGCGCGGGCTCGACGGGCTCACCATGGCCGGGCTCGGCCGGCAGGTGGGGATGAGCAGCGGGCATCTCCTCTACTACTTCCGCACCAAGGACGAGCTGCTGCTGCAGACCCTGGAGTGGAGCGAGGGGCGGCTCGGGGCCGAGCGCAGCGCGCTGCTGTCCAAGCCGGGGAGCGCGCGCGACCGGCTCGACGGATACGTCGAGGTGTACGTGCCCGACGGGCCCCGTGACCCGCACTGGACCCTCTGGCTGGAGGTCTGGAACCGGTCGCAGAACGCCGACGACGACGCCCGCGCCCGGCAGGCCGCCATCGAGGGGGCCTGGCACCGGGACCTGGTCGCGATCCTCGCCGAGGGGGTCTCGCGGGGCGAGTTCCGCGCGGTCGACCCGGACCGCTTCGCGACCCGGATGCGGGCCCTCCTGGACGGCTTCAGCGTGCACGTCGCCGTCGGCATCCCGGGCACGGGCAGGGAGCAAGTCCTCGAACACGTGCGGGAGTTCATCGCCGAAACGCTGATCTCGCGACCGTAACGCACGCAAGTACACCCGATCGTTGCCCGCTACAGCCTTGTTGGCCCCGCGCGATCTCCGGCACGGTTCCTGCCCATGGGACGAGAGCACTGGAAGAAGATCTGGGTCGGCTCGGCGGGCAACATGGTCGAGTGGTTCGACTGGTTCGTGTACGCGAGCTTCGCCACCTACTTCGCGGGAGCCTTCTTCCCCGAGGGGAACGACACCGCCAAGCTCATGAACACCGCCGGCATCTTCGCCGTCGGCTTCTTCATGCGGCCCGTCGGCGGCTGGCTCCTCGGCCGGGTCGGCGACCGGAAGGGCCGCAAGGCGGCGCTGACCCTCACCGTGACGCTGATGTCCGCCTCGGCCGTCCTGATCGCGATCGCGCCCACGTACTCCGTCGCCGGATACGGCGGCGCCGCCGTCCTCCTCGTCGCCCGCCTCCTCCAGGGCCTCTCCGTCGGCGGCGAGTACGCGGCCAGCGCCACCTACCTCACCGAGGCCTCCGCGCCCGAGCACCGCGGCTTCGCCTCCAGCTTCCAGTACGTGTCGATGACCGCCGGCCAGATCCTCGGACTCGGCCTGCTGCTCGTCCTCCAGCACACCCTCTCCGCCGAGGCCCTGCACGGCTGGGGCTGGCGCATCCCCTTCGTCGTCGGCGCCCTCGGCGCGGCCGTCGTCTTCTACCTGCGGCGGAACATGCTGGAGACGGAGGTGTACGAGGAGACCGCCGGCTCCGGCGTCGCCCGGGGACAGCAGGGCACCCTCAAGGCCCTGTGGGCGCACAAGCGGGAGGCCTTCCTCGTCGTCGCGCTCACCATGGGCGGGACCGTGGCCTACTACACGTACACCACGTACCTCACCAAGTACCTGTCCAACTCCGCAGGACTGCCCAAGCAGACCGCCACCCTGGTCTCCTTCTGCGCCCTGATCGTCTTCGCCTGCCTCCAGCCGCTCGCCGGCCGGCTCTCCGACCGGATCGGGCGCCGCCCGCTCCTCATCACCTTCGCGGTCGGCTCCACCCTCCTCACCGTCCCGATCCTCACGCTCCTCAAGCGCGCCGGATCCTTCTGGCCGGCCCTCGGCCTCGCGCTCCTCGCCCTGGTCGTCGTCACCGGCTACACCTCGATCAACGCCTGTGTGAAGGCCGAGCTCTTCCCGACCGGCATCCGCGCCCTCGGCGTCGCCCTGCCGTACGCGATCGCCAACGCCCTCTTCGGCGGTACCGCCGAGTACGTGGCGCTCTGGTTCAAGAACGCCGGCATCGAGTCGGGCTTCTCCTGGTACGTGGCCGGCTGCGCCGCCGTGTCCCTGGTCGTCTACCTCACGATGCGGGAGACCCGGGACATCGACCTGGGCCGGGTCGGCGCCGCCGTTCCCGAGCGGAAGGGAGATCGGCTGCCCGTATCGTGAGACCGTCGTCCCGCCGGTCCCGTACCTGTGTCAGACTTCCGGCGTGCTTGCTACCACGATGATTATCGGCAGCAGCGCGCCGGTCCGCAGTGGCCACTGAACCGCGGCGATACCCCCGCGGCAGTGGACACCGTGCCCCAGACCCGCGCGCAGACCTCTCGCACCCGCGAGGGGTTTTTTCGTTTTCCGGCCCCACCCACGCCGGAAGCGGACGACGCGTGAGAATGGGGGCAAGTGGATCCATACCTTCCGGAGCCACATCCGACAGGAGCCATCACAGCCATGACCACGGAGAACGCCGAGGGCTCGCGCCTCGACGACAGTTTCCATGTCTTCGACACGACTCTGCGCGACGGGGCGCAGCGTGAAGGCATCAACCTCACCGTCGCGGACAAGCTGACCATCGCCCGGCACCTCGACGAGTTCGGCGTCGGCTTCATCGAGGGCGGCTGGCCCGGCGCCAACCCGCGCGACACGGAGTTCTTCGCCCGTGCCCGGCAGGAGATCGCGTTCAAGAACGCGCAGCTCGTCGCCTTCGGCGCCACCCGCAGGGCCGGCGGCAGCGCCGCCGAGGACCCGCAGGTCAAGGCGCTCCTCGACTCCGGCGCCCCGGTGATCACCCTGGTCGCCAAGTCGCACGACCGGCACGTCGAGCTCGCCCTGCGCACCACCCTCGACGAGAACCTGGAGATGGTCCGCGACACCGTCTCCCACCTGGTCTCCCAGGGCCGCAGGGTCTTCGTCGACTGCGAGCACTTCTTCGACGGCTACAAGGCGAACCCGGACTACGCCAAGGCCGTCGTCCGCGCCGCGCACGAGGCCGGCGCCGACGTCGTCATCCTCTGCGACACCAACGGCGGCATGCTGCCCGCCCAGATCCAGGCCGTCGTCGCCACCGTCATCGCCGACACCGGCGCCCGGCTCGGCATCCACGCCCAGGACGACACCGGCTGCGCCGTCGCCAACACCCTCGCCGCCGTCGACGCGGGCGCCACCCACGTCCAGTGCACCGCCAACGGCTACGGCGAGCGGGTCGGCAACGCCAACCTCTTCCCCGTCGTCGCTGCCCTGGAGCTCAAGTACGGCAAGAAGGTCCTCCCCGAGGGCGCGCTCGCCGAGATGACCCGGATCTCGCACGCCATCGCAGAGGTCGTCAACCTCACCCCCTCCACCCACCAGCCGTACGTCGGCGTCTCCGCCTTCGCGCACAAGGCCGGACTGCACGCCTCCGCGATCAAGGTGGACCCCGACCTCTACCAGCACATCGACCCCGAGCTGGTCGGCAACACCATGCGGATGCTCGTCTCCGACATGGCGGGCCGCGCCTCCATCGAGCTCAAGGGCAAGGAGCTCGGCGTCGACCTGGGCGGTGACCGCGAGCTCGTCGCCCGGGTCGTCGAGCGGGTCAAGGAGCGCGAGCTCAAGGGCTACACGTACGAGGCCGCCGACGCCTCCTTCGAGCTGCTGCTCCGCGAGGAGGCCGAGGGCCGGGCGCGCCGCTACTTCCGTACGGAGTCCTGGCGGGCGATCGTCGAGGACCGGCCCGACGGCACCCACGCCAACGAGGCCACGGTCAAGCTCTGGGCCAAGGGTGAGCGGATCGTCGCCACCGCCGAGGGCAACGGCCCGGTCAACGCCCTCGACAAGGCGATCCGGATCGGCCTGGAGCGGATCTACCCGCAGCTCGCCAAGTTCGAGCTGGTCGACTACAAGGTCCGCATCCTGGAGGGCCGCCACGGCACCGAGTCCACGACCCGGGTCCTGATCACCACCAGCGACGGCAACGGCGAGTGGTCCACGGTCGGCGTCGGCGAGAACGTCATCGCCGCGTCCTGGCAGGCCCTGGAGGACGCCTTCACGTACGGGCTCCTGCGGGCCGGGATCGACCCCGCCGAATAGCCAGGTATGTTCGCTTTGGTCCGGTTCGGGTAGCGTCGAACCATGAGGACCAGGGCGACATCCACCGGGTCGGCCCTCGGCGGGCTGATCCTCCTCCTGCTTCTGGTCCTGGCGCCCACCGCGGGCGCCAGGGCCACGGGCGTCTCCGACGCGGCCGCCGCCCTGAAACAGGGCCCCGTGTACGTCGACCCCGGCGCCGCCGGCCAGATCTCCACGGCCGACGCCAAGGCCCTCGCGCAGAAGATCAAGGACGCGGACAAGCCGCTCTTCGTGGCGGTGCTGCCCGCGAACGCGCAGTTCCCGCCGGAGGACCTCTTCCAGAACCTGCGGACGCAGACGGGCATCACCGGCCTGTACGCGATCCGCCTCGGTGACGGCTTCGACGCCCGCGCCGACCGCTCGGTGATGTCCCGGGACGCCGTGAACAACCTCGTCACCTCCGTACGCCAGCCCGGCGCCGACGCGGCCACCGAGCTGAACAACTTCGTCGACCAGGCCCTGCCGGTGATGCGTGGCTCCGCCCCGGCCTCCTGGGGCACCGCCGGCACGAACGACTCCGGGGTCCCCGTCGCCGGGCTCGTCACCCTCGGCGCGGTCGTCGTCGCCGGCGGCGCGGGCGCCTACGCCGTCGTCCGCCGCAACCGGCTCCGCAAGGAGGCCGAGGAGCGTGCCGCGCTCGACCGGCTCCGGGTCGTCGTCGACGAGGACATCACCGCCTTCGGCGAGGAACTCGAACGGCTCGACTTCCACCCCGCCGAGCGCGGTGCCGACGACGCCATGCGCGGCGACTACGAGCGCGCCCTCGACTCCTACGACCGGGCCAAGTCCCTCATGGGCGCGGTCACCCGGCCGCACGAGGTCCGCGGCGTCACCCAGGCCCTGGAGGACGGCCGCTTCTCCCTCGCCGCCCTCGCCGCGCGCCGCGAGTCCCGCCCCCTCCCCGAGCGCAGGCCCCCGTGCTTCTTCGACCCCCGGCACGGCCCCTCCACCACGGACCGCACCTGGAGCCCGCCCGCCGGCTCCGCCCGCGAGGTCCCGGTCTGCGCCGCCGACGCGGCCCGCCTCGACGACGGCCTCGACCCCGTCGCCCGCACCGTCGACACCGACTCCGGCCGCCGCCCCTACTGGGAGGCCGGCCCCGCCTACGGCCCCTGGGCAGGCGGCTACTTCGGCGGCGGCATGCTCCCCGGCCTGCTCGTCGGCACGATGCTCGGCTCCATGCTCTCCACCCCGGCGTACGCCTCCGAGTACGGCGGCGGGGACTTCCAGGACTTCCAGGGCGGCGACTTCTCCGGCGCCGACTTCAGCTCCGGGGACTTCGGGTCGAGCGACTTCGGCGGCGGCGGGGACTTCGGCGGGGGCGGGTTCTAGTACCCGGGAGTGCTCAGACCAGCGGCTTCACCGACATCAGCAGGTGGCGGTGGGTCGCTTCCGGGCCGTCGGTGAGCAGGGCGCGCTGGCCCGGGCCCAGGAGGTGGAAGTGGACCTCGGGCGCGTCCAGGGAGCCGAGGGCGTCCAGGAGGTAGCCCGGGTTGAAGGCGACCGTCAGGGACTGCGACCCGGTGAGGGTGGCCGGGAGGCGCTGGGAGGCCACGTCGTCCTCGTAACCCGCCTGGAGGTGGAGGCCGGTGGGGAAGAAGGCCAGCTGGACCGGGCTGTCGCCCTCCGCGACGACCGCGACCCGCCTGACCGCCTCGGCCAGCGGGGCCCGCCCGGTGACGGCGAGGGCGTGCTCGCCGAGGGCGAAGAGCTTGTCGTGGCGGGGAAGCCGGCCGTCGAGCAGCCGGGTGGTGGTGCGGGTCCCCGCGCTCTCGAAGCCCAGGGAGCCGGAGTCGAGGGCGAGGCGGGCCGGGCCCGTGCCCGCGAGGGAGCGGGCGATCTCGGTGAGGCGGCGGGCCGGGACCACCACGTCGGCGGCCTCCACGGCTGCGCCGGCCTCGGGCCGCCACTCCAGGGTGCGGACCGCGTACCGGTAGCGGTCGGTGGCGGCCAGCGTCATGGTGGCGCCGTCCAGGGCGAGCCGTATCCCGGTCAGGACCGGCAGCGCGTCGTCACGGCCCGCGGCGACGGCGACCTGGCCGACCGCCGCGGCGAAGGCGTCCCCGTCCACCAGGCCGCGCACCTCGGGCAGCGCGGGCGCGGCCGGGTAGTCGTCGAGCGGCAGCAGGGAGAGGCCGAAGCGGGCGTCGCCGGAGGTCACCGAGAGGCGGGCGCCCTCCACGGCCAGCTCGGTGACGCCCCTGGGCAGCACCTTGCAGATGTCGAGCAGACGCCGGCCGAGGACCAGCGCCCGGCCCTCGACGACGGTGTCGGCCTCGACCTCGACACGCGCCGAGGCCTCGTGGTCGAGCCCGGAGACGCGCAGGACGCCGTCCGCCGCCTCCAGGAGCAGACCGCCGAGGACGGGCATGGGGGAGCGGGCCGGCAGGACGCGTGCGGCCCAGGCCACGGCGTCGGTCAACACGGCGCTGTCGATACGGAATTCCATGTCGACGACGCTAGCCTCCGCCACTGACACTGGCGTTGAGCCCGTCGGCGCGACGGCACGGGCGCCGCCGCGCTCGCCATCCGCTCCTCCACCCTCGTGGTCCTCCTGCCCGCCGAACTCCGTTGGGCGGGAAGGAAATCGCACCCTTGATCGTTCTTCCTTCCGGCAGTGACAGCCACGCACAGGGGGAGTGGAACCATGACCGACGTCCACGGCACGGTGGAGCCCGGATTCGAGTCCGTACGCGAGGTGTTCGCGGAGATCGCCGCGAACGAGGTCCGGGACGGCGGCGCCCAGCTCGCCGTCCATCACCACGGCCGGCTGGTCGTCGACCTCTGGGGCGGTGAAGGCGTCGACGGGGACTCCCTGCTCGCGCTCTACTCCTCCTCCAAGGGCGCCATGGCCCTGGTCGCCGCCCTGCTCGTCCAGGAGGGCGTCCTGGACCTGGACCGCGAAGTCGCCGCCTGGTGGCCCGAGTTCGCCGCCGAGGGCAAGGAGAGGATCACCCTGCGGCAGCTGCTCGCCCACCGCGCCGGACTGATCGGCGCGGACGGCGGCCTCTCCCTGGAGGAGGCCGCCGACGACCGCGCGATCGCCGCGCGCCTCGCCGGGCAGCGCCCCTACTGGGAGCCGGACACCGGCCACGGCTACCACGCCCTGGTCATCGGCGCCCTGGTCGGCGAGGTGGTGCTGCGGGCCACCGGCCGGACGGCCCAGGAGCTGTTCGAGGAGCGGGTCCGCGCCCCGTACGCCCTCGACTACTACCTCGGCCTGCCCGAGGAGCTCGAACCCCGCTTCCGTACGGCCCTGCCGATGCAGCCCACCCCCGCCGAGCAGGCGTTCCTCGCCGCGAACCCGATCACCCCGGACAGCCTGAGGGCGGTCGCGTTCAACGTCCTCGCCGAGCAGCCGTTCGACCTCGTCGAGTACGGCAACTCCCGGGCCGTCCGCGCCCGGGCGCCGCTCTCCGGCGGTGGCGTCGGCTCCGCCCGCGGCCTCTCCCGGATGTACGCGGCGATCGCCGGCGAGCTCGACGGCCGGCCTCCGCTGCTCGACCCCGACACCCTGGCCGAGGTGGCAAGGATCCACTCCCGGGGCATCGACCTCGTCACGGGCCACGACAACGCCTTCGGCCTCGGCTTCGTCCCGCTCGCCACCCGCTACCCGTCGCTCAGCCCCGCGGCGATCGGCCACAGCGGCGCCCCCGGCTCCCAGGCCTTCGCGGACCCGGCCACCGGGCTCGCCTACAGCTACGCCCGCCGCCGCTTCGGCTTCCTGTCCGGCCCGGGTGCCGCCGAGAACGACCGGCTGGTCCCCGCGGTCGTCGAGGCGGCGGCCAAGGCCGAGTAACCCGGGACCGGGAAAACGCCGAGCGCCCGCCTCCGCTGATGCTGCTGCGGAAGGCGGGCGCGCTCGTGTGTCCCGTACGGGGAAGGATCAGGCGGCGTTCTTGATCGCGGAGATGTCGAAGTTCAGCTTGACCTTGTCGCTGACCATGACGCCACCGGTCTCCAGGGCCGCGTTCCAGGTCAGGCCCCACGCGGAGCGCAGGATCTCGGCGGAGCCCTCGAAGCCGACGCGCTCGTTGCCGTAGACGTCCGTCGCGGTGCCGTTGAACTCCAGGTCGATGGCGAGCGGCTTGGTGACGTCCTTGATGGTCAGGTCGCCGGTGATGCGGTACTTGTCGCCGCCCAGCTGCTCGGCGCCCGTGGAGCGGAAGCTCATCAGCGGGAACTGCTCGGCGTCGAAGAAGTCGCCGCTGCGCAGGTGGCCGTCGCGGTCGCCGATGCCGGTGTCGATGGAGGCGATCTTGACGTCGATCGAGGCGGTGGAGGCGCCCGGGTTCGAGCCGTCGAGCTTCAGCGAGCCCTCATGCTCGGCGAAGGTGCCGCGGACGTTGGTGACCATCGCGTGACGGACGGTGAAGCCGATGCTGCTGTGTGCCGGGTCGATGGTGTAGTCGCCGGTGAGGGCGGCGAGGGCCGGGTCCACGGGGAGGGTGGCGGTGGCGACGGCGGACTCGGTGTTCTTGCGGCCGAAGAGACCCATGACGTGCTCCTTGTCGGTGTTTGTTGAACCTTCAACGAGAACGACTGTAGCCCTATTCCGTTCAACATTCAACATCTATGGAAGAAGTTCACCCAAGCGGGGTCCGCAGGCCGCCGACGCCCTCTGGCGGACGCGCGTAGAACTACGGCACCATCTCCCTGCGCGACGAGCACCACCTGCACAGCCGTCCCCAACCGTCACGGTCACCAGCAGGAGGCAACCCCCGTGAAGCTCCGCTCCGTCCTCACCGCGCTCGGCCTCGTCCTGGGCGCCCTCTTCGCCCCCGGCTTCGGCGCCCTCTCCACCGCCACCGACGCCCACGCCGTCACCAAGATCAGTCACGCCACGGCGACCTCGATGTTCAGCTCGTCGGGGATCACCTGGTCCTCGTCCGGCAACTGTTCGGACCGCTACAACTCCACCTGCACGTCCTTCGAGCAGCTCAACCTCGCCACCGCCCAGGGCGCCCAGACCCTCAAGAGCGCCAGCGGCTGCGCCCTCAACATCACCGGCGGCACCGAGGTCGGCCACGCGAGCGGCACCTACTCGCACTGGAACGGCTACAAGCTGGACTACAGCAAGTACACCTGCATCGGCAGCTACATCAAGAACACCTTCACCTACATCGGGCTGCGCGGCGACGGAGCCCCGCAGTGGAGGTCCGGCGCCGGCAACGTCTACGCGGACGAGGGCAGCCACTGGGACGTGACCTACTACAACTGCGGCGGCTGCTGAGCGACTTGGACTAACCGGAAGGGGTTGTTGGACTGGCGGGGCCGTCCATGGGCGATCTCGTTGACGGTGCTCCGTCACCCGGGCCAACTGGTGCGCATGTCGCACCCACATCCCTCCGCTCCCTCCGCGGCGCGGCGGCTGCGCACGGCCTGTGCGCTGGCCGCCGCCACCTCCGCCGTGCTCGCGCTGGCCGGCCCGGCCGGCGCGAGCACTCCCACCGAAAGCACCGCCGAAGGCGCTACCGCCACCGCCGACGCCGTCATCGGCTCCGACCAGCTCTCCGTCGCCGTCGCCGAGGACTTCCCCCGCGTCCTCTCGTACACCGACCGCGCGAGCGGCGACCGCCTCCTCGGGAGTACGGCCCCGGTCGCGCAGGTCGTGCTGAACGGCACCGCCCACGCCGTCCGGACGAAGGACGCCCCCGTCCTGACCGCGAGCTCCGCCGCGTACACCCTGGTCTTCCCCGACCTGCCCGGCGTCGAGATCGACGCCCGGCTGAGCGTGGACGGCCGGACCACCACCTTCCGGGTGACCGCCGTCCGCGACACCGAGGTCTTCCGCGTCGGCACCATCGACGTCCCCGGCCACGACCTGGTCTCCGTCGGCTCCTCGGACACCGGCGCCGCGACCGCCTTCACCCGGCTCGACCCCGACTCCACTCGTACCGCGGACGTGTTCGCCCAGGTCACCGACGCCACCGCCGCCGACACGGCCCCGGTCGGCGCCAGCTACGCGATCGTCAACACCGGCCGGCTCGCCGCCGCCGTGGAGTCCAACTCCAGCTACGACAAGCCCTCCGGCGCCTCCGCCCGCGACGGCGCCCGCTTCTGGCACCAGGCCCGCAGGACCGGCACCGAGACCCGCGTCGGCGTCTGGTCCGGCCAGTGGACCTACCGCGGCGCCGGCGCACCCCAGCCCGAGAGCGGCGACCACCTGCCCTGGGCGAAGGTCGTCGTCACCCCCGACGCCAACGCCGACGGCGCCGTCGACTGGCAGGACGGCGCCGTCGCCTTCCGTACGATCGGGATCAAGGCCCCGGGCAGCGACCAGACCCCGAACCGGGTCGTCGCCCACATCCCGTTCAACTTCGCCTCCCAGGCCACCCACCCCTTCCTGCGCACCCTCGACGACGTCAAGCGGATCTCGCTCTCCACCGACGGACTCGGCCAGTTCGCGCTGCTCAAGGGGTACGGCTCCGAGGGCCACGACTCCGCCCACCCGGACTACGGCGGCAACTACAACAAGCGGGCCGGCGGCCTCGCCGACCTCAACACCCTCCTGCGCGAGGGCAGGAAGTGGGGCGCGGGCTTCGGCGTCCACGTGAACGCCACCGAGTCGTACCCCGAGGCCCACAACTTCAGCGAGACCCTCGTCGACAAGACCAGGCCCGGCTGGAACTGGCTCAACCAGAGCTACTACATCGACCAGCGCCGCGACGTGAACAGCGGCGACCTCGCCCGGCGCTTCCAGCAGCTCCGCGACGAGACCGACCCCAACCTGTCGATGCTCTACATCGACGTCTACTACACGCACGGCTGGATCGCCGACAAGACGATGCAGGCCGTCCAGGCGCAGGGCTGGAACGTCGCCACCGAGTGGTCGGAGAAGTTCGAGCGGGCCTCCCTCTGGTCCCACTGGGCCAACGACCTCGACTACGGCGGCGCCACCAACAAGGGCCTCAACTCGAAGATCATCCGCTTCATCCGCAACGGCGAGAAGGACGTCTGGAACAGCCACCCGGTCCTCGGCCAGACCGCCCTCGTCGACTTCGAGGGCTGGACCGGCGAGACCGACTGGAACGCCTTCTCCGCCAACATCTGGCAGCGCAACCTCCCCGCCAAGTACCTCCAACAGCAGAAGATCACCCGCTGGAACGGCGACGACATCACCTTCACCGGCGGCGTCCGCGGCACCGTCGAGAACGGCCGCCGCACCTTCTACGAGAACGGCCGCAAGGTACTCGACGGCGAGAAGTACCTGCTCCCCTGGGACGGCGGCAAGAAGCTCTACCACTACAACAGGACCGGCGGCACGACCAGTTGGGCCGTCCCCGGCTCCACGCGCGCGTACACCGTGTACAAGCTCACCGACAACGGACGCGTGAAGACCGCCACCGTGCGCCCCTCCGGCGGGCGCATCACCCTCGACGCGGTCGCCGGGCAGCCCTACGTCCTCTACCCGGACAGCGCCCCCGCGCAGACCGCCCCGCAGTGGGGCCAGGGCACCCCGATGAAGGACCCCGGCTTCAACGACGCCCGGCTCGGCGACTGGACCAAGGCCGGCACCGTCACCCGTGACACCGACGACCAGGGCCGCACCAGCGCGAAGCTCAGTGGCACCGCCACCGCCTCGGTCCGGCAGCAGATCACCGGCCTCACCCCCGGCAAGCGGTACACCGCCTCCGCCCTCGTCGAAATCGAGCCCGGGAAGACCCGCCGCACCACCCTTTCCGTCGGCGGCCAGGAGGTCACCGTCGAGCGCTCCGCCCTGGAGAACCAGGTCGCCGCCTCCGACTGGAACGGCACCCGCCTCCAGCGCGCCAGGACCACCTTCACCGCACCCGCCGACGGCTCCGCCACCCTGCGGATCGAGGCAGCGAGCGGCAGTCCGGCGACGGTCCGGATCGACGACGTACGGATCGTCGCCAACGACCCGGCGACGAAGGCCGGGACCCTCGCGTACGAGGACTTCGAGGACGTCGACCAGGGCTGGGGCCCCTTCCTCAAGGGCGACGCCGGCGGCACCACCGACCCCCGCACCCACATCGCCCAGCTGCACGCCCCGTACACCCAGGCCGGCTGGAACGGAAAGCTGATCGACGACGTCATCGGCGGCGCCGAGACCCTCAAGTCGCACGACGAGAACAGCGGACTCGTCTACCGGACCGCGCCCTGGACCGTCCCCATGAAGGACGGCCACAGCTACCGCGTGGAGTACGACTTCCAGTCCAGCCACGCGGGCGCGTACGAGTGGGTCACCGGCTACGACCGTACGAACGGCAACGGGCCCGCCGTGGAGACCCGACGCACCCCGATCGGGCAGCAGCGGACCACCGGACACTTCGCCGAGACCGTCACCGCCGGCTGCGGCGACACCTGGACCGGTCTGCGCAAGCGCGAGGACGCCCCGGAGGGCGCCGACTTCGTCCTCGACGGCTTCACCGTCACCGACCTCGGCCCGGCCGCCGAGCGCACCGCCTGCGGCACGCTCACCGTCACCGCTCCCGAGACCCTGGAGCCCGGCCGCCCGAACCAGGTCACGGCCGCCTTCGACAACGACGAGGCCGCCGACGTCACCGGCGCCCAGGCCGTGCTCACCCTCCCCGAGGGCTGGACCGCCGAACCCGCTACGCCCGTCGTCCTCGGCACGGTCGCGCCGGGCGCGCGGGCCACCGCCAGCTGGCAGGTGACACCGCCGGTGGACGCGGCCTACCAGTCGTACCAGCTGGGCGCCTCCGTCGCGTACGACCTGGGCGGCGCCCCGCGGAGGCTCACCGCCGCCACCACCGCCCGCACCCTGCCCCCGCCGCCCACCGCCGACAGCTGGGCCAGCGACCTCGACTGGACCTCGGCCACCAACGGCTGGGGACCCGTCGAGCGGGACCTCTCCAACGGCGAGACCGGCACCGGTGACGGCACCCCGCTGCGGATCGGGGGAGTGACGTACGCCAAGGGCCTCGGCACCCACGCCCCGGCGAAGGTCCGCTACTACCTCGGCGGCCGGTGCACCTCGCTCACCGCCGAGGTCGGCGTGGACGACGTCCAGACCACCCGGGGCAGCGTCCAGTTCAGCGTCCTCGCGGACGGCGCCGAGAAGGTGAAGTCCCCGGTCCTCAAGGCCGCGGACCCGGCCTGGCCGCTCACCGCCGACGTCACCGGCGCCACGTACGTCGACCTGGTGGTCGGCGACGGGGGCGACGGGAACGGCAACGACCACGCGGACTGGGGGAGCGCCCGCTTCCACTGCGGGAGCTGACGCCCCCGGAGGCGCACAGCAAGCGCTTGCTGTGCTCATTGATTGCGTCGGAAACAGGGTGTTACACCGGGCGCCGACCGGTCTCCACCACTTCCCCCGGGAGGCTCCCGTGTCCCTGCCCCTCTGGTCCCGCCGCACCTTCCTGAGCACCACCACCGCGGCAGCCCTCACCCTCGCCCTCGCCCCGCAGGCCCACGCGGCCGACGAGTTCGAGACGCTACGGCTCCGCTGGCTCGACCTCCAGCTCGGCTCCGGCTTCGACGCCGGGGCCGAGCCCTACGCCGGCAAGCTCGCCGAGACGGGCACGCTCGCGCGTACCTTCCGCGCGAGCATGGCCGCCACCCCCACCTCGCTCTGGCCCGACGCCCCCTTCGACCCGCCGGCCGGCATCTCCCAGAGCTACAGCCGACTGTGGACCATGACCCAGGCGTTCATACAGCCCGGCACCGGCCTCACCGGTGACGAGAGCCTGCTCGCCGACGTGCTGCGCGGCCTCGACCACCTCTCCGCCACGGTCTACCGGGCGGGCGCCCCGCGCTACGGCAACTGGTGGGAATGGCAGATCGGCGCGCCCCGCCTCCTCATGGACATCGTCGCCGCCCTCCACCCCCGCCTCGGCGCCGAGCGCATCGCCGCCGCCTGCGCCGCCGTCGACCACTTCGTGCCCGACTCGGCCCTCGCGAACTACTCCGGCACCTCCACCGGCGCCAACCGCGTCGACCTCTGCCGCTCGGTCGCCCTGCGCGGCGTCCTCGGCGCGAACCCCGCCAAGATCGCGCTCGCCCGCGACGCCCTCTCGCCCGTCTTCCCGTACGTGACCCAGGGCGACGGCCTCTACGCCGACGGCTCCTTCGTCCAGCACACCTGGGTGGCCTACTCCGGCACCTACGGGCAGGTCATGCTCGACGGCCTCGGCCGGCTCTTCACCCTTCTCGCCGGCTCCAGCTGGGCCGTCACCGACCCCAACCGCCAGATCGTCCTCGACAGCGTCGAGAAGGCCTACGCGCCCCTCATCTACGACGGCCTGATGATGGACAGCGTCAACGGACGCGCGATCAGCCGCGGCTACCTCAAGAACGACGACCGCCGGATCATGCGCTCCGACCACTTCCACGGCCAGGGCGTCATCGCGGCCATCGCCCTCCTCGCGGGCGGCGCGTCCGCCGCCGAGCGGGACCGGTGGCACGCGCGCGTGAAGGGGTGGATCGAGCGCGACACCGTCTCCCCGGTCCTGGCCGCCCGTCAGTTCGGCGTCGCCGACCTCGCGCGGCTGCACGCCGTGGCCGCGTCCTCCGTCCCCGCCGCCCCCGAACCGACCGGCCACCGGCTCTTCGCCGCCATGGACCGGGCCGTCCACCGCCGCCCCGGCTGGGCCGCGAACCTCTCCATGGCCTCGAACCGGATCGCGTACTACGAGTGCGGCAACGGCGAGAACCCGCGCGGCTGGCACACCGGCGCCGGGATGCTCTCCTGGTGGACCCCGGACCTCGGCGACCAGTACACCGACTGGTTCTGGCCCACCGTCGACCCGTACCGCCTGCCCGGCACCACCGCCTCCACCAAGCGCCTCGCCGACCGGGCGGGCGGCGACTGGGGCGCGGCCAGGCCCGCCGTCCGCTGGGTCGGCGGGGCCACCGACGGCGAGTTCGCGGCCGTCGGCCAGCACCTCAAGGGCCTCGGCTCCACCCTGGAGGCCCGCAAGTCCTGGTTCTGCGCGGCGGACGCGGTCATCTGCCTGGGCGCCGGGATCACCGCGAGCGACGGCGTGCCGGTCGAGACGGTCGTCGACAACCGCAACCTCGGCGAGAACGGCCTGGCGGAACTCACCACCGGCGAGGGCTGGGCCCACCTGGCGGGCCACGGCGGCTGGGTCTTCCCCGAGGGGACGGCGAACCTGCGGACCCTGCGCGAGGACCGCACCGGCGCGTGGAGCGACATCAACACCACCAGCTCCACCGAGCGCAGGACCCGCCGCTACCAGACGCTCTGGCTGGACCACGGCACCGACCCGGTCGCCGCCTCCTACGCGTACCTCCTGATGCCGGGCGCCTCCCCGCGGACGCTCGCCGCCCGCGCCGCCGACCCCGGCTGGCTGAACGTTCTCGACAACAGCGCCGAGCGGCAGGCGGTCGCCGTCCCGTCCCTCGGGCTGACGGCGGCGAACTTCTGGCAGCCCGGTACGGTGGGACCCCTCACGGTCACCGCGCCCGCGAGCGTCCTCGTCCGGCGCCGCCTGTCCGCCCTCGACCTGAGGGTCTCCGAGCCGCTCCGCACGGGGCAGCCGTTCGAGCTGGTGTGGAACCGTCCGGTCCGCCGGGTGGTCGCCCACGACCCCTCGGTGGAGGTCCTCGCCGGCGGGTCCGCGCTGCGGCTGCGGATCACCCCGGGTACCGGGGGTACGACCCACGGTTGCGAGGTTCTCCTCTAGGTCTATGTGGGAACCCCACAAACGCAGGGGGTGCCCGGCTGTTGACTCGGCCCGGACACTCCAGGGTTCTGTCCAGGCCCACCAGGATTCGACACGCGAGACTGTACGGAGTCGACGGCAGGGTTTTCTTGCATGACTTCGTAGGGTCGGAACATGACCGTTGTGGACCAGATCCCGAGCGAGCCCGCTGACGCCCGTGGCCGAGTGGCCGAGCTGCACGTCCTGCGCGAGCAGGCGCTCCGTGGCCCGAGTGACCGCGCTACCGAGGCCCAGCACGCGAAGGGCAAGCTGACGGCCCGTGAGCGCATCGAGCTGCTGCTCGACCCCGGTTCCTTCAACGAGGTCGAGCAGCTGCGCCGGCACCGCGCGCAGGGCTTCGGTCTTGAGGCCAAGAAGCCGTACACCGACGGTGTCATCACCGGCTGGGGCACGGTCGAGGGCCGCACGGTCTTCGTGTACGCGCACGACTTCCGGATCTTCGGTGGTGCCCTCGGCGAGGCCCACGCCACCAAGATCCACAAGATCATGGACATGGCCATCGCGGCCGGTGCCCCGCTGGTCTCCCTCAACGACGGCGCCGGCGCCCGTATCCAGGAGGGCGTCTCCGCCCTCGCCGGCTACGGCGGCATCTTCCAGCGCAACACCAAGGCCTCGGGCGTCATCCCGCAGATCTCGGTGATGCTCGGCCCGTGCGCCGGCGGCGCCGCGTACAGCCCCGCCCTCACGGACTTCGTCTTCATGGTCCGTGAGACGTCGCAGATGTTCATCACCGGCCCGGACGTCGTCAAGGCGGTCACCGGCGAGGAGATCACCCAGAACGGCCTCGGCGGCGCCGACGTCCACGCCGAGACCTCCGGCGTCGCGCACTTCGCGTACGACGACGAGGAGACCTGCATCGCCGAGGTCCGCTACCTCCTGTCGATGCTCCCGCAGAACAACCGCGAGAACCCGCCGACCGTCGCCTCCGAGGACCCGGCCGACCGCCGCTCCGACGTCCTGCTCGACCTCGTGCCCGCCGACGGCAACCGCCCGTACGACATGCACAAGGTCATCGAGGAGCTCGTCGACGAGGGCGACTACCTGGAGATCCACGAGCGCTGGGCCCGCAACATCATCTGCGCCCTGGCCCGGCTCGACGGCCAGGTCGTCGGCATCGTCGCCAACCAGCCCCAGTCGCTCGCCGGCGTCCTCGACATCGAGGCCTCCGAGAAGGCCGCGCGCTTCGTGCAGATGTGCGACGCCTTCAACATCCCGATCATCACTCTTCTGGACGTACCCGGCTTCCTGCCCGGCGTCGACCAGGAGCACGGTGGAATCATCAGGCACGGCGCGAAGCTGCTGTACGCGTACTGCAACGCGACCGTGCCCCGGATCTCCCTGATCCTGCGCAAGGCCTACGGCGGCGCCTACATCGTGATGGACTCCCAGTCCATCGGCGCCGACCTGACGTACGCCTGGCCCACCAACGAAATCGCGGTCATGGGCGCCGAAGGCGCCGCCAACGTCATCTTCCGCAAGCAGATCGCGGAGGCCGAGGACCCCGACGCCATGCGGGCCCGCATGGTCAAGGAGTACAAGGCCGAGCTGATGCACCCGTACTACGCGGCGGAGCGCGGCCTGGTCGACGACGTCATCGACCCCGCCGACACCCGCCAGGTGCTCATCAGGTCCCTCGCGATGCTCCGCACCAAGCACGCCGACCTGCCGTCCCGCAAGCACGGCAACCCGCCTCAGTAAGAGGAGTCATCCACGTGACCACCCCTGCCAACCTTCTCCGCGTCGAGAAGGGCACCGCCGAGCCCGAGGAGCTCGCCGCCATCACGGCGGTCCTGCTCGCCCGCGCCGCGTCCCAGCCGGCCGAGGACACCCACCGAGGCCGCACCCAGGCCGGCTGGCGCCGCCTGGAGCGCCAGGCGGGCTTCCGCCCGTCGCACTCCTGGCAGGGCTGAGCCCCGCCGCAGCTTGCCCGAAGGCCCCGCACCGAAATGGTGCGGGGCCTTCGTCGTAGGTTCCGTGAGCGGAGGCGCCCGCAAGGGCGCCGTTCCGTTGTGCCCACCCTCCCCCAAGCCCTCGGCTTCGCTCGAGCAGGGGGGACCCCCATCGCCCCAGCGGAACGATTGCCCACAACGTTGAAGGCCCCGCACCGGAAATGGTGCGGGGCCTTCTACCGTGGCGTCCGTCGGGGACTTACCGCAGGCGCGCCATGAGGGCGTGCTCGACGAGCGTGATGAGCGCGCTCTTGGCGTCCGCGCGGTGGCGGGCGTCGGTGGTGATGATGGGGGTGTCGGGGCCGATCTGGAGCGCCTCGCGGACCTCTTCGGGCTGGTACGGCTGGTTGCCGTCGAAGCCGTTGAGGGCGATGACGAAGGGGAGGCCCGAGTTCTC
>NZ_JBEOVH010000037.1:0-92176 GCF_040295385.1 Streptomyces sp. NPDC002825 | reverse complement strand
TCGTTGCACCATTTTCCCTGGGGGGGGGGGGGGGGGGGGGGGGGGGGGGGGGGGGGGGGGGGGGGGGGGGGGGGGGGGCCCCCCCCCGGCCCGCGTCGTCGAGAGAGGGAGAGTTCGCCATGGCACAGTCCGGCGGCAGCGCGCCGGGCGCGCGGCCCACCCGCCGCGCCGCCCGTTGGGAGCGCTACCGGGTCACCCACCCGTTCTCCGCGCGGGACCAGGCGGGACTGTGGGGCGCGATCGTGGGCGTGGTCGGCCTCGCCGTACTGCTCGGATGGGCGCTCGACATGAAGGGCGGGGTCGTCATCGTCGCCGCGGTCCCCTTCATCGTCTCCTGGTACGAGAACCGGCGTACGGCCTTCCAGTTCGACGCGGCCGGTGCACGGTTCGGCACGGTCCCGCTGCCCTGGAGCGACATCACCGCGTTCGTCGTGGCCGTTCCCGAGGGCGGTACGCACGCGCTGATCGGGGCGCGGCTCCGCCCCGGCGCGTCCCTGCCGGCGGGCGGGCCCGTGGCCGCGTCCGACCCGGCGATGCCCGCGCCGATCCATGTCACCGTCCCCCGCGGCAAGTTCGACCTGCGGAAGATGGTGGCGAAGTCCCGCACCTACGCGCCGTCGCACCTCCAGATCGTCGTCGCCGACCCGTCCGGCGAACGCCTCGCGACGTAGCCCCCGTCCGGACCGCGTCGACCTGCCGGTACGCGAGACCGACGACCTTGTCAGAAAGCTCCCGCCCACGAAGGCGGGGCGATACTCCCCGTCGTGACGTGGCCCATGGTTCGGGTGATCCCGCGCCGGGCCCGGCGCGCTTCAACTAAGTTGCTGCCGTGGACCAGTTGATCACCGAAGACCCGACCCGCATCGGCCCGTACCGCCTCATCGCCCGGCTCGGCGCCGGCGGGATGGGACTCGTGTACCTCGGCCGGTCCGAGGGCGGACGGACGGTCGCCGTGAAGGTGGTGCAGGCCGAGCACGCCCAGCACCCCGAGTTCCGCCGGCGCTTCGCGCGCGAGGTGGAGGCCGCCCGCCGGGTGGGAGGGGAGTGGACGGCGGCCGTGCTCGACGCCGACACCGAGGCGCCGGTGCCGTGGGTGGCCACCCAGTACATCCCCGGGCCCGACCTGACCACCGTGGTGGCCAGGGACTTCGGTCCGCTGCCCGAGCACTCGGTGCGGGTCCTCGCGCACCGGCTCGCCGTGGCCCTGCAGTCCGTGCACGCGGCCGGACTGATCCACCGCGACCTGAAGCCGTCCAACGTCCTGGTGACCGTCGACGGGCCGCGCGTGATCGACTTCGGCATCGCGCGGGCCATGGACGGCCTCGGCGGGGACAGCCTGCACACCCGCACGGGCATGCTGATCGGCTCGCCCGGCTTCATGTCGCCCGAGCAGGTGCGCGGGCTCGAACTCACCCCGGCCAGTGACGTGTTCTGCCTGGGGGCCGTCCTCGTGTACGCCGCCACCGGGCGGCTCCTCTTCGGCGCCACCGACACCGGCCTCAGCGCGCACCTCTTCCGGATCGCGGAGGACGAGCCGGACCTCACCGGCGTGCCGGACTCGCTGATCGATCTCGTACGGGAATGCCTGCACAAGGACCCGACGCGGCGGCCCACACCCGCCGAGGTGGCGGCGCGCACGGTCACGGACCCTGCCGAGGAGTGGCTGCCCGGCTCCGTTCTCGCGCAACTCGGTCGTCATGCCGCCAAGTTGCTGGACTTCGCCCCGGAGACGCGGGCGACGATTCCGGACCCGCGGATCCCCGCGCAGGCCCCGCCGCCCCCTGCCTACACCCCGACCACACCGGCGGGCGGAAACCCGCCGCCGGGGTTCGGGCCCGTCGTGGACGCCGTGCCCGGAGCGTGGGGGCCGCCCACCGCCCCGTCCGGCCAGGCGGGTCCGTCGCCCCGGCGGTGGGCCGGCCTGGCCGTCGCCGCGCTGGCGCAGTTCCTGGTCCTCGTCGGTTCGACGATCACGAACGCGGCGCTGCCGGTGATCCAGGCCGACCTCGCTCTCTCCGTCGACGACCTGCCGCTGCTGCCCTTCGCGTACGGGATCGGCTTCGGCGCC
Source organism: Streptomyces sp. NPDC002825 (assembly GCF_040295385.1). Lineage (NCBI taxonomy): Bacteria > Bacillati > Actinomycetota > Actinomycetes > Kitasatosporales > Streptomycetaceae > Streptomyces > Streptomyces sp. NPDC002825. Next base: position 90,108 of record NZ_JBEOVH010000037.1, on the reverse strand, counting down.
CTGCTCCTGCTCGGCGGGCACCTCACCGATCTCCTGGGCCGCAAACGGGCGGCGATCATCGGCCTCGCCGGCTTCGCCGCCGCCTCCGTGCTCGGCGGAATGGCCCCCTCCATGCCCGTGTTCCTCGCGGCGTACGCCCTTCAGGGCGTGTTCGCCGCGCTGCTCTCCTCGGCCGCGCTCGCCCTGGTGGCAGGCGGCTTCACCGACCGGAAGGAGCGCGGCACGGCCTTCGGGATCTACGCCGTGTTCGCGGGTGGCGGCCTGGCCATCGGCGCGTTCGCGGGCGGCTGGCTCGTCGAGAACCTGAGCTGGCGGTGGTGCTTCTTCGCCGCCGTCCCGCTCGCCCTCGCCGCCGTGATCCCCGCGGTCCGGCTGGAGCACGACCGGTCTGCCCGTACCCCGGCCCCCCTCGACGTACCGGGCCTGCTGCTCGGCACCGGCGGGCTCGCCGCGCTCCTCTACGGCTTCCACCGGGCGGAGATCGTCCACGGCGACGGATGGACCACGCGCCTGACCATCCTCCTCCTGCTGCTCGGCGCGGCCCTCCTGGTGACCTTCGCCTGGTGGCAGACCCACACGAGCAGCCCGCTCGTCCACCCGGATCTCTTCAGGAACCGTGACCGCGCCGGCTCCCTGCTCGCCCTCACCCTCGTCGGCATGAGCACACCCACCGTGTTCCTGGTCCTGTCCCTCTATCTGCAGGCCGGCCTGAGCTACACGCCGTCCCGGACCGGACTCGCCCTGCTGCCCCTGGCCGTCGCCGTCCTCGGGGCCGCCCAGGTCTCCGGCCGCCTCCAGGCCAGGACCGCGCCCCGCCTCCTCGTCGTCCCGGGCCTGGTCGTCGCGGCCGCCGGCGTGGGACTCCTGGCCCGGCTGGAGGCCGACAGCTCGTACGCCGCCCTCGTCCTGCCCGGCATCCTCCTCCTCGGCCTCGGCCTCGGTCTGGCCCTGGGGCCGCTGCTCGACACCACGACCGGCGCGTCCGGCCCGCAGGGCTCCGGCGGCACGGCGGGCACGGTCCTCGCGGCCCAGACCCTCGGCGGCCGGCTCGCCGTCCCGCTGTCCGGCAGCATCATCGCCTCGGGGATCTCCAGCCGCCTGTCCGAAGTCGACGGTCTTCCCGCAGCCCTGACGGACGCGGTCCGCCGCGGCGTCCTCGTCGACACGCACTACCTCCCGGCAGCGGCGTCCGAGGCCGTCGCGCGGTCGAACGCGGCCGTCCTGAGCGCCTACTCCGTCGCCCTCTGGTGCACCTCCGGCCTCCTGCTCCTCGCGAGCGTCCTGGCGGGCCTGCTGGTCACGACGGGGGCTCCGGTGCGGGACTGACCGGCGGTGCCCGGCGGCGCGCCAATTGGCCCTTCGACAACTCCGTGGTGTAGAAAGCCCCGTCGGTCAATCATGATCACGACATCGAGCTCTCCACATTCGGGGGAATGGAAGAATGACCTCAACTCGCCGTGTCCTCGGCGCGATAGCGCTTCTCGCCGCGCTGAGCGGCGTCGCCGCCTGCGGTCCGGAGGACCCCAGCGCCCAGGGAGTGACCGGAGGTTCCGGCACCTCGCCGTCGGCCTCGGCGTCCAAGACGTCGGACCCCGGTGAGGCCGGAGACGGAGCGCCGGCCGATGACGTCGACGGTGACGGAAAGGGCGGCGACTGCGGCACTCCGCCGACCCTGCCCGCCGGGCTCCTGAAGCTGAAGATCCAGCTCATGCGGGACTCCGGCGGCTTCGAGGCGGCCGAGGCCAAGCCGCACTGCACGCCGAACGACTGGATCTACGGCGCCGAGGAGGGGGACCCGACCAAGCACTACGTCCTTCCCCAGGACGTCAAGGCGTATCTGGCCCTCGGCCCCGGCCAGTCGAAGCAGGTCGACCACGAGCAGCTGGCGCTGCACATCGACCGCTGCCATGCCCAGGAGATCGGGGCGCCCACCGAGGACTACCCCAAGGTGGAGCCCCCCTTCGGCTGCTACAACAACGTCTACGAGGTCACGCTGAACGCCAAGGGCGAAGTGGAGACGATGAAGGAGATCTGGAGCGTCTGACGACGCCTGCCGGACCGGCCGGAAGCCCGGACTCCGGCCATCCGGTCGTCGGGCCGGCAAGCAGCCGGGTCAGCCGGCCGTCGGGCCGTCGCGCCGTCCGGTCGTCGGACCGGCAAGCAGCCGGGTCAGCCGGCCGTCGCGCCGTCCGGTCGTCGGGCCGGCAAGCAGCCGGGTCAGCCGGCCGTCGGGCCGTCGCGCCGTCCGGTCGTCGGGTCGACAAGCAGCCGGGTCAGCCGGCCGTCGGGCCGTCGCGCCGTCCGGTCGTCGGGCCGGCAAGCAGCCGGGTCAGCCGGCCCTCCCGCCGTAGGGCCGGCAGGCAGCCGGGCTGCCCGTCGGCCCGACGCGGGGCTCGTGAAGCCGTTTCGCTCAGCCGCCCCGGCGGATCTTCGCCGCCCGGCGGGCCTCGGCCGTCTTGCGGGCCTCGGCGGCCCGGCGGGACTCGTTCTTCGCGCGGCCCGGGCGACCGGGGACGGTGCCCATGCCACGGAAGGCCGCGCCGCCGCGCCCGGTGTTCTCCTGGCTCGGCGCGCTGCCGTCGACCGGCACGCCCGAGGGCTTCCGGGCGCCGGTGATGCGGGACAGCTCGGCCTCGCCGGAGCGGACCCGGGTGGTACGGGGCCGGATGCCCGCCTCCGTCATGAGCCGGGCCACGTCCCGGCGCTCCTCGTCCGTGACCAGCGTGACGACGACCCCGGACTCCCCGGCGCGCGCGGTGCGCCCGCCGCGGTGGAGGTAGTCCTTGGCGTCGGCGGGCGGATCGACGTTGACGACGAGGTCGAGCTCGTCGACGTGGAGGCCGCGCGCCGCCACGTCGGTGGCGACCAGGACGGTGACCTCGCCGGTCCTGAAGCGGTCCAGGGTCCGGGTCCGCAGCGGCTGCGACTTGCCGCTGTGCAGCGCCGCGGCCCGTACACCGCTGCCGAGGAGGTGCTTGGTGAAGCGGTCGACGGAGGCCTTCGTGTGCAGGAACATGATCACGCGCCCGTCGCGCGCGGCGATCTCCGTGGCCGTGGCGAACTTGTCGGGGCCGTGCACGTGCAGCACGTGGTGCTCCATCGTGGAGACCGCGGCCGCCGAGGGGTCGACGGAGTGGCCGGCCGGGTCCTGGAGGTAGCGCTCGACCAGCGCGTCGACGTCCCGGTCCAGCGTGGCCGAGAACAGCATCCGCTGACCGCCCTGGGGCACCTGGTCGAGCAGCTCGGTGACCTGCGGCAGGAAGCCCATGTCGGCCATCCGGTCCGCCTCGTCGAGGACGGTCACGGCCACCCGGTCGAGCCGGCAGTCCTTGCGCTCGACGAGGTCCATGAGCCGGCCCGGGGTGGCGATCAGGACCTCGGCGCCGTCCCGCAGCGCGGTGGCCTGCCGGCCGATCGACATGCCGCCGACCACGGTGGCCAGGCGCAGCTTGAGGACCTCGGCGTACGGGGCGAGGGCGTCGGTGACCTGCTGGGCCAGCTCGCGGGTGGGGACCAGGACCAGGGCGAGCGGCTTGCGGGCCTCGGCCCGCCGCCCGGCGGTGCGGGCGAGGAGCGGCAGGCCGAACGCGAGGGTCTTGCCGGACCCGGTCTGCCCGCGGCCGAGGACGTCGCGGCCCGCGAGGGCGTCCGGCAGGGTGGCGGCCTGGATCGGGAACGGCGCGTCGACGCCCTGGCGGGTGAGCTCCGTGAGCAGGCCGGCCGGCAGGTCGAACGCGGCGAAGGTCACGGGCGCCGGGTCGGCGTCCTTGCGGGGCGTGGTGGTCATGCGGCACCTGGTCCGTCGGAAAGGTCTGGAAAATGCGACGGGCCGGGGCCCGCACCACAAGGGTGGGGTCCCGGCCGCGTCGGACGTGTCAACGTCAGGCGGGGAGGATGTTCTCCGCCTGGGGGCCCTTCTGGCCCTGCGTGACGTCGAAGGTCACCTTCTGGCCTTCCTGAAGCTCACGGAAGCCCTGGGTGGCGATGTTGGAGTAGTGGGCGAACACGTCCGGGCCGCCACCCTCCTGCTCGATGAAGCCGAAGCCCTTTTCCGAGTTGAACCACTTCACGGTGCCATTAGCCATGACTATCTCCTTCGGGGCGTAGCCCTGGGAACCGCACTGTGCGGATCCCGGCGTCGCCGTGATGATTGCCCCGTCCGGAAAACTGCACCGAAAACACATAAAGTGCCCGACGATGTCGAATCGTCGAAGGCACTTGTAAGTTCTTTGGGAACCACGACTGCAACTGATCTCGACTGTAGCACGGCATCAGCCGCCGTGCACGAAAAATGTCCGATTCTCCCGATTCTCGTGCCGGGCCGTCAGGACGAACGTGACCGTGACGAGCAGCGCCCACGCGCCGAACTTCGTGAGGGAGACCGGCTGCCAGCCGTGCAGCTGGTCGGGATAGCTCCAGGCGCCGACATAGGTGGCCGCGTTCTCGGCGACCCAGAGGAAGAAGCCGATCAGCACGAACGACAGGGCCAGCGGCATCCGGTGGTCGCTCTCGCCGACCCGGAACCGCACCCACGTCCCCGCCGTCGCGGCCAGGAGCAGTGCGGCCAGGGCCCAACGGGCGTCGGGCAGCCAGTGGTGGCTGAAGAAGTTCACGTACACAGCGGCCGCGAGAACCGCCGTGATCCGCGGGCGGTAGCCGGTGAGCCGCAGGTCGAACAGGCGCCAGGCCCGGCACACGTAACTGCCGAGCGCCGCGTACAGGAACCCGCCGTACAGCGGCACGCCGCCGAACTTCGTCAGGCCGTCCTCCGGGTAACTCCACGAGCCCATCCGCACCTTGACCAGCTCGAAGAGAAGGCCGATGGCGTGGCAGCCGGCGATCACGGCGACGTCCCGGCCGGTGTCCCAGCCGACCTTCCACGCGAGGACGGTGAGTCCCACGCCGTACAGGAACAGCAGGTCGTAGCGGGCGACCGGCAGTTCGGGCAGCAGACTGGAGACGGCGATGCCGCCGACGAGCGCGACGGCGAAGGCGCAGCAGCGCGCCTCCAGGACCGCGAAGCGCAGCAGCTGACGTATCCCGTGGGTGAGCGTCCTCATGGCGGGAGGGACGCGGGGGCACCCGTGTCCGGTTCGCCGTGTCGTCTCCGTGGTGGAACGGCGGCGCGCCGCACCCCCGGACGGGAGTGCGGCGCGCCGCCGTGCAGTACGGCCGTGCCGTCGGAGATCAGACCGCCGGGGACGGGAAGGTCGGGTACTCCACGCCGGAGACGTGCTGGACGACCCGGATGACCTGGCACGAGTAGCCGAACTCGTTGTCGTACCAGAGGTACAGGATCGCGTTGTCGCCGTCGACCTTGGTCGCGCCGGCGTCGACGATGGACGCGTGGCGCGAGCCGACGAAGTCCATCGAGACGGCGTCGGGGGCCGTGGTGAAGTCGATCTGGCGCTTCAGCGGCGAGTGCAGCGAGACGTCCCGGAGGTACTCGAGGACCTCCTCGCGGGTGGTCTCGCGGCCCAGGCGCAGGCTCAGGATCGCGATCGAGACGTCCGGGACGGGGACGCGGATCGAGCTGCCGGTGATCGGGGCCTTGAGGTCAGGCAGGGCCTTGGCGACGGCCGAGGCGGCACCGGTCTCGGTGATCACCATGTTGAGCGGCGCGGAGCGGCCGCGACGGTCGGCCTTGTGGTAGTTGTCCAGCAGGTTCTGGTCGTTCGTGAACGAGTGGACCGTCTCCACGTGACCGCGCAGCACGCCGTACTCGTCGTCCATGGCCTTGAGCGGCGGGACGATCGCGTTGGTGGTGCAGGAGGCGCAGGACAGGATCTGCTCGTCCGGCTTGACCGTGTCGTGGTTGACGCCGTGCACGATGTTCGGCACGTCACCCTTGCCGGGCGCGGTCAGGACGACCTTGTCGATGCCGGGGCGCAGGTGCTTGGAGAGGCCCTCGCGGTCCCGCCACTTGCCGGTGTTGTCGATGAGGATGGCGTTCTCGATGCCGTACGCCGTGTAGTCGACCTCGGAGGGGTCGTTGGCGTAGATCACCTTGATCGTGTTGCCGTTGGCGACGATGGTGCTGTTCGCCTCGTCGACCGTGATCGTGCCCTGGAACTGGCCGTGGATGGAGTCGCGGCGCAGCAGCGAGGCGCGCTTCACGAGGTCCTGGTCGCCACCGCCGCGGACGACGATCGCGCGCAGGCGCAGACCGTTGCCGGAGCCGGCCTTCTCGATGAGGAGGCGGGCGACGAGGCGGCCGATGCGGCCGAAGCCGTACAGGACGACGTCGCGGCCGTCACGGCGCTCGATCTTGTTCTCGCCGATGGCGCCGGCGACGGCCTCGGCGGTGAACTCGGCGACCGAGAGACCGCGGTCGTCGGTCTTGTAGTCGGCGGCCAGCACACCGATGTCGATCTGGCAGGGGCCCAGGTCGAGCGTCGTGAGCGTCTCGAGGAACGGCAGGGTCTCGGTGACCGAGAGCTCCTCGCCGTCGATCTGCCGGGCGAAGCGGTGGGTCTTGAGGATGCTGACCACCGACTTGTTCACCAGGGAGCGGCTGTGGACCAGGACGGTGACGTCCTGCTCCCGGTGCAGCTTCCCGATGATCGGGATCATCGACTCCGCGATCTCCTCGCGGTTCTTCCAGCTGGTGAACGAGTCGTCATTGACAGTCACAAGATTATCTTTCGAGCTAGGCGGCGCTCACATGTTAACCCGCGGCCGGTTTGATCAATCAAGGGGTGCCGAACCGTACGATGGGTCACGTCGGGATCCGCCGCGGTCGGGCGGGCCCACCTACCAGGATGCGGGGGCAATGGTGGTGAAGTTCGGGCTGCTCGGATCACTCGTCGTCCACGACGGGACGGAGCTGCGGCCGGTGACCGGCCCCAAGGTCCGCGTCCTCCTCGCCGCACTCCTGCTCCAGGCCAACCGCACGGTCTCCCGGGACGCCCTCAAGGAAGCCCTCTGGGGCGCCTCGGTCCCCGCCAGCGCCGACGCCGCCCTCGCCAACCACCTCACCCGGCTGCGCCGCGTCCTCGCCGCCGCCGACGGCGGCAGCGACGAGCGGCTGCGCACCGTCGCCCCCGGCTACCAGCTGACCGTCCACGAGGGCGAGTTCGACGCCGACGTCTTCGAGGCCGGGGTCCGGGCCGTCCGGCAGGCGCACCAGCGTGAGGACTGGGAGGCGGTACGCCGGGAGGCCGACCTCGCCATGCCGCTGTGGCGCGGCACCCCCCTCGCGGACCTCGCCCCCTACTCCGAGACCGAGAAGCCCGCGCTCCGCATCCACCGGCTCGCGGAGGCGCGCCTCCAGGCCCTCGAGTGGAGCTTCGACGCGGAGCTGCACCTCGGCCGCCACCAGGAGGCCGTCGCCTCGCTCACGACCCTGGCGGGCGAGCACCCGCTGCGCGAGGGCTTCCACCGGAGCCTCATGCTCGCCCTGCACCGCTCGGGCCGGCAGGCCGAGGCCTTCTCCGTGTTCCAGCGGCTGCGCCGGAACCTGGTCGAGGAGCTCGGCACGGAACCCGGCGCGGCGGTCCGGGAGGCGTACGCGGAGGTGCTCGCGGGAGACCCGGCGCCGGCCCCCCGCCCGCGCCCCGCCCCGCCCCGCCCGCCCTTCCAGCTGCCCGGCGAGGCCGACGCCTTCACGGGCCGGGAGACCGAGGTGGCGACCGTACGGGCCCTCCTCGGGGTACCGCCCGAGGCCGACGGCCCCGGGGCGGGCGGTACGAGCGGGGGCGCCCTCCCCGGCGACTCCCGGGTCCGGGCCGTCGTGGTGTCCGGCATGGGCGGAGTCGGCAAGACCGCCCTCGCCGTCCACGTCGCCCACCGGGTGCGCGAGGCCTTCCCGGACGGCGCCCTCTACGCCGACCTGCGCGGCTACTGCGCCGGCGGGGCACGCACGGCCCACGAACTGCTCGCCCGGTTCCTGTCCGACCTGGGCGTCCAGCAGGACGCGCTGCCCGAGGACACCGACGACCGCGCCCTCCTCTTCCGCTCGGCGCTCGCGGAGCGCCGGGTCCTCCTCGTCCTCGACAACGCCCGCAACGCCGCCCACGTGGCCCCCCTGCTGCCCGCCGGCGGGCCCAGCGCCGCCCTGATCACCAGCCGCCAGCTCCTCGCCGACCTGCCCGGCTCCGCCAAGGTCCCGCTCTCCCCGCTGCCCGAGTCCGACCAGCACGCGCTCCTCGCCAAGCTCGCCGGCGCCGAGCGGGTAGGGAGCGAGCCCGAGGCACTGGCCGCCATCATGGCCGCCTGCGGAGGCCTGCCGCTCGCCCTGCACATCGTCGGCGGACGGCTGGCCTCCCGGCCCTCCTGGCCCCTCGCGCTCCTGGCGAAGCGGCTCACCCCCCACCGGGGCCGGCTCGACACCCTCGCCATGGGGGACTTCGACGTCCGCCGCACCTTCGCCATGAGCTACGTGGCCATGCGGGACAGCGACCAGCCCCTGGAGCGCGAGGCCGCACGGGCCTTCCGGCTCCTGGGGCGGGTGTGGTCGCCGCACGCGGTCACCCCGCAGTCCGCCGCTGCGCTCCTCGACGTCACGGAGGCCCGGGCCGCGGCCGTCCTCGACGTGCTCGCCGACGCCCACCTCGTCCTCAACCCCGAGCCCGACCGGTACCGGCTGCACGACCTCCTCGGCGAGTACGCGGCGCAGCGGGACGACGAGGACACCGAGGCCGAGCGCACCGCGGCCCTCCTCCGGCTGCTCTCCTGGTACGCCGCGGCCCTCGCGGCCGCGACCCGGGCCGCCACCCGGGAGACCCAGTCGCCGCCGCCGCTCCGGGGCGACGCGGTGAAGCACCTGTCGCTGCCCGAGTTCGCGGACGACGACGAGGCGATCCGGTGGACGGCGAAGGAGCTCCCGGCCGTCCGGGACGCCCTCACCCGCGCCGGGGAGCTGGGCCGCTCCGACATCGCCTGGCGGCTCGCCGTCGGCCTCTTCGGCCATGCGAGCACGCACTGGTGGACGGGGGAGTGGGACGCCTGCCTGGAGCAGGCCATGAAAATAGCCCGCCGGCACGACGACCGGCTCGGGCAGGCCTGGCTGCACCGGCGCACGGCCGTCGCCCACGGCATGGCCTTCCGCAACGAGGCCTGCCTGGAGCACCTCCGGATCGCCCTGGAGCTCTTCACCGAGCGCGCGGACCTCTCGGCCCAGGCGTCGATCCTCGGCAACATGTCGGCGGTGTACCTGCAGAGCGGGGACCCCAGGCAGGCGCTCGTGCACGCCGCGCGCTCCAGCGACCTCTATCGCGCCACCCGGAACACGAAGGGCGAGGCGCTCCTCCTCAGCCGGATCGCGGACGTCCACAAGATGCTCGGCGACCAGGATCTGGCGGCCGCGGACTACCGCCGGGTCATCGAGCTGATCCGCGGGACCGGCCACGGGGTGTTCCTCGCCACGGCCCTCACCAACTACGGCGACGTGCTGCGCGCCCTCGGCGACCGCGACGAGGCCTTCGAGGTCCTGGCGGAGGCGCTGTCCATCCGCCTTCGGATGAACGACCAGGGCGGTACGGCCGACTGCCTGGTCTACACGGCCCGGGCCCACCACCACTTCGGGGAGTGGGAGGCGGCGCGCGAGACCTGGGAGTCGTGCCTGGAACTCGCCCGCCGGCACAACCTCGAGAAGCGGATCGACGAGTGCCTGGAGGGCCTGAAGGCCCTCGCGTCCCGGGTACGGGAGGGCAGCACGGGGGCGCCGGTCAGCGGAAGGCCAGGGTCCGGAAGCCGTTCCTGACGTGGGTGAGCGGGTCGGGGTCGCGGGTCAGGCGGAGCCGGTTGGTGAGCAGCACGGCCCAGCGGCCGCTCGTGGGGGAGACCCACAGGGCCGTGCCGGTGAACCCGAAGTGCGCCCAGACGTCCTCGGCCGGTGCCATGCCGGGCGCCGGATGCCAGAAGAGGCCGCGCGGCGGGACGAGTCGCCCGGTGTGGACGCGCAGCGAGGCCGCGGTCCACTCGGCGGAGAAGGTGCCCGGCACCGGGACGAGCAGATGGCGAAGGAAGCGCCCGATGTCGGCGGTGGTGGTGAAGACGCCCGCGATCCCGCAGGCGCCGCCGAGGAGCCGGGCCGAGAAGTCGTGGACGACACCCCGGAGCGGAGCGCCGCTCTCCGGGTCGTACTCCGTGGGCGCGCACCGCTCCCTCGCCCCGGCGGGCAGCGGTCCGTACCGGGTCTCCGTCATGGCGAGGGGCGTCCAGACCCGGTCCTCCGCGAGCCGGGGGAGCGGCCGGCGGGTGAGGTGCTCGGCGAGGTAGCCGAGGATCAGCGCCGCCCGGTCGGTGTACGCGACGGCCTCCCCGGGCCGGTGCCGGAGCGGCTCGGCGAGGACGCCGTCCCGGACGTCCTGCGGATCGGAGCCGTACAGGTGCCGGAGGTTGGCGCGCAGCGGCAGGCCCGCGGTGTGCGTGAGGAGGTGGTGCGCGGTGGCCCCGGCGAGCGGCCGGCCCGCGGCCTCCGGCCAGTACGAGCCGAGCGGGGCGGTCAGATCGAGCTTCCCGGCGTCGACGAGGGTGCCGACGACCGCCCAGACCGTGAGGATCTTGGTGAGGCTGGCGACGTCGAAGAGCGTGTCGGGGCGCGTCGGTCCGCCCGGCCGGGCCGGGTCGAGCACCCCGACCGCTCCGGCCGACAGGGTGGTACGGGCATCGCCCACGGCCCATGCGGCGCCCGGGTACGTGCCCGCGCGGGCGGCGTCGCCGAGGAGCCGCTCGAAGGGGTCGCTGCGCTGTGCCAAGGCGTGCCTCCGACGGTCCGGGGAGGTTCGGGGAGGCCCGTCGGGGTGCCGACGGGCCGCGCTCCGAAGTCATGCCCCCGCCGAACGGGAAGACACCCTTCCGTCAGCGGTGGTCGCCGCCCTGCCGGCCGTCCTGGCCGGTGTCCTGCGCGCCGTCCTTGGCGACCGGCTTGCAGGTCACCTCGTCGCGCGGGGTGTAGTGGGTCTTGTAGGTCTCCCGCTTGACCTCGGTGCCGCCGTTCTTGAAGACGCGGTCCACCGAGATGTCGAAGCCCTCCAGGGGCGGCTGCGGCACACAGGCCTCGCCGGTGCCCTCGCGCTTGATGGGCTGCGTGATGTTGGTGCGCGGGCCGGCGACGGCCTCCACGGAGTCGTACTTCTTCGTGCCGAGGAAGCTCACCGTGACCGAGTGGTCGGTGGCGCTCGCCTTGATGTAGATCGGCTTGCCCGTGTCGTTGCGGAACTTCAGGTCGAGCGAGCCCCAGGCGACGGTCGCCTCGCGGCCGGCCGGGTAGCGCTCGATGTAGAAGGAGTGGGCGCCGTGCTCGACGGGCTGCACCCCGGCGAAGAACATGGCGTTGTAGACGGTGGTGGCCATGGCCGACACGCCGCCGCCGGGCGCGGAGCGGTACGAGCCGTCGAGGATCATCGTGCCGTCGACGAAGCCGTTGTCCGGGGTCCGCTCGCCGACCGTCCTGTTGAAGCTCCACACCTCGCCCGGCTGCACGAGGGAGCCGTTGATGAGCTCGGCCGCCCGGCCGATGTTCGTCGTGCGGTACGGGGCGGTGGGGAAGTTCACGGTGAACGTGGACATCTGCTCGGTGATGCCGAGGCGGGCGAGGGAGCCGGAGGACAGCTCGGGCTCGGTGACCCGGGTCGCCACCGGGGCCGTACGGGCCGCGTCGCCGGACTTGGTGAGCAGCGGGCGCACGGCGTCGCCGAGGGCCTTCGCGGTGACCTCGTGGCCCGGCCGACCGGCCGACTCGACGACGACCTTTCCGTCCCGCACCCCGAGGGCGGCCTCCACCGGCGCGCCGTTCAGGGCGGCGAGGGGGCGCGCCACGTCCGGGTCGCGGAGGAGGGCCTCCTCGTCGAGGGAGGCGGTGAGGCGGCCGTTGTCGTTCTTCACGGTGAGGTGGTCGCCGAGGGTGGCGGCGGAGATCCGCAGCCGCTGGTCGCCGGCGGTGAGCGTCACGGGGCCGGACACGGCCGGTGCGGCGTACGTGTCGAGGAACCGGTTCACCTCGGCGGCGGGCAGCTTGGGCTGGGTCAGGGCGACGGGCAGACTCACGGGGCCGGCGCCCGTGGCGGCCGGGTAGGAGGCCCGCAGGGCCTCGGCGGCCCGGCCGGTGTCCAGCTTCCGGCCCGTCACCGGCTGGGTCGCGACGGCCTTGCCGTCGCGGAAGGCGACGGAGCCCTCACGGACGTTCCGGTCGTTCTGCTCGGCGAGGCCGGAGACGGCGGCCCGCGTCTTGGCCTCGTCGTAGGCGAGGACCGGCTGGACCTCGCGCTCGCCGGAGGAGAACAGCCGCCCGATCACGGTGAAGGGGTCACGGGACGGGTCGGCGGCCCGGTCGGCGGTCTTCGCCACGTCCACGGTCAGTCCGGCGGCGGCCGGGTCCACGGCGGCGGCACGGTCGCCGACCCGCACGGGTATCGGCGCCTTCCAGGAGGCCGGGGCCGCGGCGGTCAGTTTGGCCTCGGCCTCGGCGCGGCTCATGCCGCCGATGTCGACGCCGTCGACGCGGGTGCCGGCGGATATGTCGTCCCCGGTCGCCAGCAGCCCCGCCACATACAGGCCGCCCGCGGCGACCGCCACCACACCCGTCGCGATCGCCACCCCCCGAAGACGCGGACGGCGCCCCTCGCGGGGCGTCGGGGCAAGGTCGATGCTGGAGCGGGGCACACGCTCTCCCGGGGCGTCGAGGAAATGGGACAACCACACGACGGTACGCCGAAAGAGTGTCTTCTGCACATAAGGACGTTTTGACCTGCGGGGATACGGACCGTCCCAAACCGGACACACAGCGTGCGACCGAACGGGGCGTGCCCCGCTGCCATGTGGGACCACGCCTGGGCCTGACCCCGCCCCGTATGAAGCCCGCGCCCGCGTGGGCCCGCGCCCGGCGGGGCGGTGCCCCGGTCCGCCGCCGTGTGGGCAATCGTCCCGCATGGGGGTCCCCCCAGGACGAAGTCCTAGGGGGAGGGACGGGTGGGCACACGGGACGGCGCCCTCTCGCGGCGCCTCCGCGTTCCGCGCCTGGACCCGCACCACCAGCTTCGGTGCACGGGGTGCGGGTCAGGGCGCGTAAGCCTCTGGCGCCGGCAAGGGCGCCGTCCGTTGTGCCCACCCTCCCCCAAGCTCTCGGCTTCGCTCGAGCAGGGGGGACCCCCATCGCCCCTTGCGGAACGCCTGCCCACAACGGGGTGGAACGCATGCCCACAACGGGGCCGGAGGTCGGCGCGCTTAAGCTGGGGCCGTGCCCGTCAGCCCCGGTCCCCAGTCCGTCGAGCGCGCCCTCGCCGTGCTCGACGTCGTCGCCGATGCCGACCGGCCCCTCGGGGCCAAGGCGCTCGCGCGGCGCCTCGGCTGCGCGTTGTCGACCGTCTACCACCTCACCGGGCCCCTGCTCGCCCGCGGCTACCTCGTCCGCACCGCCGAGGGGTACGCCCCCGGCCCCCGCGTCCCGGCCCTGTACCGCTCGCACCAGCGGCACCACGGGCTCGGTGCGGGGACCGGGGAGCTCCTGGGCCGGCTGCGCCGGGCGACCGGCGCGGAGGCGTACCACACCGCGTATCGCGACGGCCTGATCACGGTGGTCGACACCACCGCCCCCGTCACCGACGCCGGACACCCCTTCACGCCGGGCCCCGAGGCCCGCGCGCACGCGACCGCGCACGGCAAGGCGCTGCTCGCCGCGCTGCCGCGCCCGCTGCGCCGGCGCTACCTGGCTGAGCACGGCATGGCGCGCTTCACCGAGCGGACGATCACCAGCGCGGAGCGCTTCGAGGCCGAGGTGGACCGGGTACGGGGCCAGGGCTTCGCCGTGTCCGTGGGCGAGGCCGATCTCGCGTACACCTGTCTCGCCGTCGCCCTCCCCGAGCGCCGCGACGGCATCGTGCACGCCCTCTCCGTCTCCCTGCCCACCGCCGACTTCGCCCGGCGCCAGGGCGACATCCGCGCCGCGCTGGCCCGCGCCGTACCCGACTTTCCGATCCTGCCGGAATCCTGAGCCGCCCCGCTCGCCCCGCCGGTCCCACCCGCCGCAGAGTGGACGCATGATCTTCATCGCCGTCCGCTTCACCGTCCGCCCCGACCACGCCGACCGCTGGCCCGACCTGGTCGAGGACTTCACCCGTGCCACCCGCGCGGAGCCCGGCAACCTCTTCTTCGACTGGTCGCGCAGCGTCGACGACCCGAACGTCTTCGTCCTTCTGGAGGCCTTCGCCGACGCGGAGGCCGGCGCCGCCCACGTCGCCTCCGAGCACTTCACCGCCGGCCTCGAGGCCATGGCCGGGGCCATCGCCGCCACCCCCGAGATCATCAACGTCGAGGTCCCGCAGCAGGGCTGGGGTGCCATGGCCGAGCTCGCCCCGCGCGGCGTCTGAGCCGTTCCGCCACGACCCCCGGTCCCCGTCGCCCCGCCTGGTAGGTTCGCGTGCACACGCAGGCGGGGGCGGGCGGCCCGAGGGGAGAAGCGGCACATGGCGGTGAGCGGACGGCAGACCGGCAGGCCCACCCTGGAGGAGGTCGCGGCCCGGGCCGGGGTCGGCCGCGGCACGGTCTCCCGGGTCATCAACGGTTCCCCGAAGGTGAGCGAACAGGCCAAGGCCGCCGTCGAACGGGCCGTCGCCGAACTCGGCTACGTCCCCAACCGGGCCGCCCGCGCCCTCGCCGGCAGCCGCACCGACGCCGTCGCCCTGGTGATCCCCGAGACCGAGGCCCGCCTCTTCGCCGAGCCGTACTTCCTCGACATCATCCGCGGGGTCAGCGCCGAACTCGCCGACGCCGACAAGCAGCTGCTGCTCACCCTCATCCGCAGCGAACAGGAGCGGCAGCGCTTCGAGCAGTACCTCGCCGCGCAGCGCGTCGACGGCGTCCTCCTCGTCTCCGTGCACGCCGACGACCCGCTGCCCGACCAGGTCCGCGCCCTCGGCCTGCCCGCCGTCCTCAACGGCCGCCGCACCGAGGCGGAGCGCGTCGCCTTCGTCGACTCGGACAACACCGGCGCCGGCCGGACCGCCGTCGGCCACCTGGCCGCCCGCGGCAGGCGCTCCATCGCCACCATCACCGGACCGCTCGACATGTACGTGGCCCGCTGCCGCCTCGACGGCTACCGCGAGGGCCTCACGGAGGCCGGTCTCACGCCCGACGAGACGCTCGTCGCCACCGGCGACTTCACCGAGGAGGGCGGCCGGCGCGCCATGCGCGAGCTCCTCGACCGCCGGCCCGACCTGGACGCCGTCTTCGCCGCCTCCGACGTGATGGCGGCCGGCGCGCGCGGCGTCCTGCGGGAGGCGGGCCGCCGGGTCCCCGAGGACGTGGCGCTCGTCGGCGTCGACGACTCGGCGGTCGCCCGGCACATGGACCCGCCGCTGACCAGCGTGCGCCAGCCCATCGAGGAGATGGGCCGCACCATGGCACGCCTGCTCCTGCAGGAGATCGCCTCGCCCGGCGACCCCGACGATCAGCCCCGCCGGATGCTGCCCACCGAGCTCGTGGTGCGCGCCTCCTCCTGACCCGTACGTGCGGGGTGCCGAGATGCAGCCCTCCCGGGGCCCCCGGAGAATGGACACCGTACGGGGTCCGTATCCGCGAACAGGACGCCGCCGACGGCGTCCGACCCGGCAAGGGGGCGGTGGACGATGTCGCTGCGCAGGCCGAACCGGTGGCCCGCCTGGTCCCGGTCCCTGCGCACCTGGACCGTCCTCTACGTCCTGTTCGTGGCCCTGGTGACCGTCGCGTACCTGAAGATCCCCGCCCGCCACACCATCCTGTGGGCGCTCATCGGCCTCAGCGGCGTCGCCGCCATCCTCGTCGGCGTCCATCTGCACCGCCCGGCCCGGCGCTGGCCCTGGCTGGTGCTGGCCGCGGCCAACCTCACGTTCGTCGGCGGCGACACCGCGTACAACGCCCTGGAGGCCTTCTTCGGCCAGACCAGACCCTTCCCCTCCGTCGCCGACGCCCTCTATCTGGCGACCTATCCGCTGTTCGCGGTCGGCCTGTTCGGGTTCATCCGCTACCGGGCCGTCGGCCGTGACCTCGCCGTCCTCCTCGACGCGCTGATCCTCACCTCGGGCCTGGCGCTGCTCTGCTGGGTCAACCTCATCACCCCCCTCGCCCGGAGCGAGGGCATGACCTGGACCGAGAAGGCCATCTCCATCGCGTATCCCCTCGGCGACGTGCTGATGCTCGCGATGCTCGCCCGGCTCCTCGTCCCCGGCGGGCTGCGCTCCCGCTCCGTGCAGCTCCTCACCCTCGGCACCTGCGGGATCCTGGCCTCCGACGTCATCTACGGCATCCTCCAGCTCAAGGGCACCTGGCAGGTCGGCACCCCCTGGGACCTGGGCTGGGTCGTCTTCTTCACGGCCTGGGGCCTCGCCGCCCTGCACCCGTCCATGACGGGCCTGACCGAGCGCGCCCCCGAGCCGGCCCCCCGTATCGCCGAGCGGCGGCTCGCGCTGCTCGCCGGGGCCTCGCTCGTCGCCCCGATCCTGCTCCTCCTGCAGTCCCTGCGCCACGAACGGAACGAGGACATCGGCGTCATCGCCATCTTCTCGGCGATCATGTTCCTGCTCGTCCTCACCCGGCTCTGGGGCATGATGAGCGACCACGGCAAGGCCGAGGCCCGTGAACGCAGCCTCCGGCTCGCCGCCGCCTCCCTCGTCGCCTCCCTCAGCCCCCGCGAGGTCGCCGGAGCGGTCGAGACGGCCTCCGCCACCCTCTTCGGCCCCGGCGCCTCCCACCGGGTCCTCCTGTTCACCCGGGACCGCCGCGGCGGCCTCACGGCCGTGGCCACCCCGCAGCACCCGTGGAGCTGCCGCACCGACGAGCTGATCCGGCCCCGTGGCACCCCCTGGCCCGAGCTCGTCGCCGAAGGCGCCCGGCTGCTTCCGGTGACCCGGCTCGACCCGTCCATCGCCGCCGAGATCGCGCCCGAGCCCCACGCCCTGCTCTGCCCCCTGGAGCTCCAGGTCCCCGCCGGAGACGAACCGCTGCTCGGCGTGCTGCTCATGGCGGGGTCCGAGAAGAAGCTCGCGGAGATCGCGGCCTCGGCCCAGTCCCTCGCCTCCCAGGCGGCCCTGGCCCTCGAGCGCTTCGGGCTCAGCGAGGAGGTGAACCGCCGTACCAGCGAGGCCTACTTCCGCACCCTCGTGCACAACACCTCGGACGTCATCCTGATCGTCGACGACGACGACAGCATCCGGTACGCCAGCCCCTCGGCCGAGTCCATGTTCGGCCGCTCCCTGCTTTCCGGGACCCCGCTCACCGACCTCCTCGCCCCCGCCGACACAACGAGCGCCCTGCGTCTCGTCGCCGACGCCCGCGCCCGCGGCGCCGCCGACGCCCGGGACGACTGGAAGCTGCTGCACGGCGGCTCCGGGGAACTGGAGGTCGAGGTCCGCTGCAGCAACCTGCGCGACGAGCGCACCGTCCACGGACTGGTCCTCACCCTCCGGGACGTCACCGAGCAGCGGAAACTGGAACGGGAGCTGACCCACCGGGCGTTCCACGACTCCCTCACCGGGCTCCCCAACCGCGTCCTCCTCCTCGAACGCATCGAGCGGGCACTGCTCCGCGGCCGCCGCGAGTCCACCCTGACCTGCATGCTCTTCGTGGACCTCGACGACTTCAAGGTCGTCAACGACACGATGGGCCACTCCGTCGGCGACGAACTCCTCGTCGCCGTCGCCCGCCGCCTCACCTCGGTCCTGCGGCTCACCGACACCGCCGCCCGGCTCGGCGGCGACGAGTTCGCCGTCCTCATCGAGGGGGCGCGCGAGCCCCGCGACGCGGAGGCGCTGGCGGCGGAGATCGTGCACACCCTCAGCCAGCCGTTCCACCTCACCGACGGCGCCGTGTCCGTGTCGACGAGCGTCGGGATCGCGACCGTGCTCGACAGCGCGCACGCGGAGGAGCTCCTCGGCCACGCCGACCTCGCGCTGTACGCGGCCAAGGCCGCCGGCAAGAAGCGGTGGCGGCTCTTCCACCCCGAGCTGCACTCCCGGCTGGTCGCCCGCCACGAACTCCAGGCGGGCATGGACACGGCCATCGCCGACCACGCCTTCGCCCTGCGCTACCAGCCGATCGTCGAGGTGGAGGGCGGCGCCCCGGCCGGCCTCGAAGCGCTCATCCGCTGGCCGCACGCCCGGCGCGGGATGGTCCCGCCCGACCAGTTCATCACCCTGGCCGAGGAGAGCGGCCACATCATGCCGCTGGGCGCCTGGGTCCTCGAACACGCGGCCCTCGACATCGCACGCTGGCAGCGCCTCCACCCCCGCGACTCGCCGCTGCGGGCCAATGTGAACGTCTCCCCGCGGCAGTTCCGCGACCCCGGCTTCCTCGAAGAGGTGCGCCGCGCCCTGCACTCCTCCGGGCTCGCCCCCGGCTCGCTCTTCCTGGAGCTCACCGAGACCGTCCTCATGCGCAAGGACGCCCAGATCCGGACCATCATGGCCGCCCTCAAGGACCTGGGCGTCGGCATCGCCATCGACGACTTCGGCACCGGATTCTCCTCGCTCAGCTACCTGCGCGAATTCCCCATCGACGTCCTCAAGGTCGACAAGTCCTTCATCGACGACATCACGACCGACCCCCAGCAGGTGGCGCTCGTGGAGGGCATCGTGCGCATCGCCGACGTGCTGGGCCTCCAGGTCGTCGCCGAGGGCATCGAACACGAGGAGCAGCGGGCGCTGCTCGCCCAGATGGGCTGCCGGTACGGGCAGGGCTACCTCTTCGCCCGCCCCATGACCGCCCACCAGACCGAGTCCTATCTGCATCGCGCACCGGCCGCCGCCACCGGGCCCGCCGCCCGCCCCGCGGTCCGGCTCGCGGGCCCCGTCCCGGCCGTCCGCACGGTCCGGCCCCCGCGCGAGTCCCGCTGGCGGGACCTGGAGCACCTCCAGCGGACCAGCCTCATGTGCGACGCCGTCATCGACGAGGTCCAGGGCCGCCGCATCCGGGTCGGCGACGACTGGCTCATCGACTTCGCCTCCTGCAACTACCTCGGCTTCGACCTCGAACCCGCCATCATCGAGTCCATCGAGCCCGAGGTCCGGCGGTGGGGCACCCACCCCAGCTGGTCCCGGCTCATCGGCAGCCCCCGGCTCTACCCCCGGATCGAGGAGCGGCTCACGGAACTCCTCGGCGCCCCCGACACCCTGCTGCTGCCCACCATCACCCTCATCCACCAGTCCGTCATCCCGCTGCTCGCCGGCACCGGACAGGTCTTCGTCGAGGCGCAGGCCCACCGCACCGTGTACGACGGCTGCGTCGGCGCCCGGGGGCAGGGCGCCGAGATCCACCGCTTCCGCGCCGACCGGCCGGAGGAACTGGCCGCGCTGCTGCGCGGCGCCCCGGCGGACGCGGGGCGGCTCGTGTGCATGGACGGCGTCAACAGCATGACCGGCAACTTCCCCGACCTGCCCGTCCTGGCCCGGATCTGCCGGGAGAACGGCGCCCTGCTGTACGTCGACGACGCCCACGGCTTCGGCGTCCTCGGCGAGCGCCGTGCGGGCGAGAGCAGCCCGTACGGCAGCCGCGGCAACAGCATCGTCCGCCACGTCGGAGAGACCTACGACAACCTGGTCCTGGTCGGCGGCTTCTCCAAGGCGTTCTCCTCGCTGCTCGCCTTCCTCGCCGTGCCGAAGTGGCTCAAGGACCACCTCAAGGTGGCGGCGGCCCCCTATCTGTACTCGGGGCCCTCCCCGACCGCCTCGCTCGCCACCGCCCTCGCCGGACTCGAACTCAACGACGAGCGGGGGGACGAGATCAGGGCCCATCTGTACCGCAGGACGGCCCGCGTCCTCGACCACGTGCGCGCCCTGGGCATCGCCACGCCCAACACGGACGGGCTGCCGATCGTGGAGATCCCGCTCGGCGACGCCGGCGACCTCGACGCCGTCGCCACCTTCCTCTGGGAGCACGGCATCTACGTGACGCTCGCGTCCTATCCGCTCGTCCCGCGCGACCGGGTCGGCTTCCGCATCCAGATCACCGCCGCCAACACCGACGAGGAGGTCGACCAGCTGTGCGCAGCCCTCACACAGCTCGCCGAGCGCTTCGTGCTGCAGCCCGCCACGGGCCCCCGTTCCGTCGCCGCCGCAAGGCCCGCGGAGGAGTGATGGACTCGAATCCACCGGGCCCCGAGGAGACGGGCCGGGTCCGCCGCAACCGGGACGCCGACTGGAACGCCTGGCCGGTCGACGCCTACCTCGCCGAGAACTACCGCAGACTCCACCCCTGCGACATCGGCGTCATCCGCCACCACGCCGCCGTCTACCGGCGCTTCGCCCCCGGCAGCCTCTCCCGCACCCTGGAACTCGGCGCAGGGCCCAACCTGTACCCGCTGATGCTCGCGGGCGCCGCGAGCCGCGGCGTCGACGCCCTCGAACCCAGCGCCGCCAGCGTCCACTATCTGCGCGCACAGCTCACGCACGGCGTCGACGACAGCTGGCGGCCCTTCTACGCCCTGTGCCGCTCCCTCGACCCGGCCCTCCCCGCGGAGTGCGAGGAGGCGCTCCGCCGGGTCCGGGTCGTCCGGGGCACCGCCGACGAGCTGGTCCCCGGCACGTACGACCTGGCCTCGATGAACTTCGTCGCCGAGAGCGTCACCGAGGACTTCGGCGAGTTCACCGCGGTCTGCGACTCCTTCGTCCGCGCCGTCCGCCCAGGCGGGACGCTCATCGCCGCCTTCATGGAACAGATGCCGAGCTACCGCATCGGCACCGGCCCGGTCTGGCCCGCCTGCCCGGTCGACGAGGCCGCCCTGCGGTCCGTGTTCGGCCCCCGTACCACCGGCCCGCGGATCACCAGGCTCGCGAAGGACCGCACCCTGCCCGAGTACGGGGACACGGGCGTCCTCCTCCTCACGGCGACCCGACCGGACGGTTCCTCTTCCTCGGTGCGGGAGTGAGGCCGGGCCGTCGGGCCGACGGGGTACGGGAATGAGGCCGGCCCGTCCGGTCGGCGGCGAGGCGGGCGTGCGCAGCGCCGTCAGGCCAGCAGTTCCCGGTAGAGCGCCCCGTACCGCGCTGCGAAACGCTCGGGGCCGAAGCGGTCCTCGACCAGGGCCCGCCCCCGCTCCGCGAGCATGTCCCAGGAGCGCGGCTGGTCGAGGAGCCACGCCAGCTGCTGCCCGGTGCGGCGCGCGTCGCCCGCCGGGGCGCGCAGCACGGCGTGCCCGAAGTCGGCGAACTGCGGGAGGTCGCTGAGGATCGACGGCCGCCCCGTCGCCAGCGCCTGGAGCACCGTGAGCGGGATGTCCGGGTTGCCGCCGAGCCGGGGCGGCGGGAACAGGAGCACCTGGACGGAGGCGAGCAGGGCGTGCATGTCGTCGACGTGTCCGCGGACGTCGACGTCGGGCAGCCCGGCCGCGCCGGCCCGCTCCCGCAGCGACTCGTCGAGGGCCTCGGCGTCCTGCCCCGGCCTTCCCCGCATCGCGAGCACCAGCCGGAACCTGGCCCCCTCGCCGTGGGCGACCGCCGCCGCCTCGATCGCGATCTCCGCTCCGCCGTCCGGATCGTGGTGCCCGGCGAAGAGGACCGCGGGAAACCCCTCGGGCCGCGGCAGGTACGGCCACTCGTCGAGCCGGACCATGGGCGGCACGACCCGGACGTCCCCGAACTCCGCGGCCCGCAGCCTGCGGGCCATCGACTCGGACAGGGCGACGGTCGTCCCGAGCGGCCGGGCGCGCCCCAGGGAGCGGTTGTCGGTCACGCCGGGGACGGTGTGCACGACCGGCCGTCCGCCGAGCAGCAGCGGGCGCAGCCAGGAGTAGGCGGGGAAGCCGTGGCCGATGCTCAGGAAGACGTGCACGAGGTCGACCCGGCGGGCGAACACGGCCCCGGTGAGCGAGGTCTGCGCCCCCGGGACGGGGTGCGGCGCGCCGTCCCGGGACAGGACGCGGACCGGCCGCCCGCGCTCCGGCGGGGCCTGGCGCCGCCGCGGCCCCTGGGTGAACCAGACGAAGTCCACGTCGGGGAGGGCCGCGAGGACGTCGGCGGCCAGCCGCACGCCACAGCCTTCCGGACCGTCCAGCGGGCCGGCGGTCAGGAGCAGGACCCGGGGCCGCCGCTCATGGCGGGGCATCGGGCACCTCCGCCGCGTCCGGGCCCCGCGCCCGGCACAGCGGCGACGGCCCCCGGCACGGGGCCGCCCGCCCGGTCGCCGCGGGCGCGGGGGCGGGGACAGGGGCGGGGGCGGTGCGCGGGGCGTTCACCCCACACCTCCCGCGGTACGGGCCCGGGTGCCGCGCAGGCGCGTCCGCTCGGCGGGCCCGGTTCCGGAGTCGGGGCCGGCGCCCCGGGGCACGGCGGTGTCGGCCCCGGGCAGCAGATACACCTCGGGCGCCCGCGGGATGCCGCCCCCGGGGAACAGCGCCTCGGTCTGTGTCCGGTAGCCGCGGATCAGCTCCGCCTTCCGGTCGAGGTCCCGCTCCCAGGCGCGGGCCACCAGACGGTGCCGGCGGGTGAACTCCACGTCGGCGGCGGTCGTCTGGTTGTACGGGAACTCGCTGTAGTACACGACCCTGCGGCCGCAGCGCTCGGCGGCGGTGCGGACCAGGACGTGGTCGGCGTGACCGCCGACGCCGAGGGGCGCGAGCACCAGGCCGCCGGAGCGGGCGGGCAGCAGCGCGTCGACGGTCTCCCCGGCCACGCGCAGCGCCTCGGCGTCGTGGTCGGAGACCCGGCCGCGGGACAGGTGCAGCCGGTACGTCGGGTACACGTGCGCCAGTTCGGGCAGCAGCCGGGCCAGCCGGGCGGCGCCCGGGCCGATGTCCGGCAGCCGCCGGAACAGCCCGTCGACCAGGCCGACATGGAGCAGGTCGACGTCGAGCAGGTCGAGGACCCTGCGGTCCTCCCGGCGCCGGTCGGCGAACAGCTCCTCCGCGTCCTGGGCCCCGGCCCGCTTCAGGTACTGCCGGGCGGACAGGGTGTACGGAGGGGGTGCGGCCTCCGTGAACAGCGTGGCGACCGTGACCGGGGCCCGCCGCCCCGCCCAGCCGAGCAGCGCGCCGCAGGACAGCACGGCGTCGTCCAGATGCGGCGAGAGCACGAGCATCGGCACGCCGGTGCCGAGGACGGTGCGGACGAAACCGGTCAGCGGGTCGTCTGCCATGACGACGCACCCCTCTTCCTCGGCCGCCGTGCGGCGGCGGGTGAGTCGAGAAGCCGATGGGCCAGGGCCAGATAGCGGCCCGTCGTCTCGTCCCAGGTGTAGTGCCGCGCCGCGATCCCGGCGCGGTGGCCCAGACGGCGGCGGAGCGCCGTGTCCGTGGCGAGTTCGGTCATGCGCGCCCCGAACGCCGCCACGTCGAACGGCAGCACGGCCACATCACCGCCGTCGCGCATCCAGCGCAGCGCGGGCAGGTCGAAGTGCAGCACCGGTTTGCCGTACGCCATGCCTTCCAGGGCCACCAGGCCGAAGGTCTCGTGCCGGGACGGCATCACCAGGAAGGCGCTGTCGCGCAGCAGTTGGCGTCTGCGGTCCTCCCCGGCGGGCCCCACCCAGTGGATCCGGGACCCGGAGCCGCGGGTGTACGTGGCGAGGAGCGCGGCGAGCCGGCGTTCCTCCGCGGGGGTGCCGGTGCCCGCGAGGAGCAGGTCGAGCGGGGGCCGGGCCCCGTCGTAGGCGTCGAGCAGCAGGTCGAGGCCCTTCGCCCAGGTGTCGATCCGGTCCAGGAAGAGGATGAACTGCCCGGCACCGAGCCGGGCCCCGTCAGGGAAGGGCTGGTCGATTCCGTTCGGGACGACCTGCACGTCGGCCCGGGGGCTGAGCCTGCGGATCGCCGATCCGTCCGCCGCGTTCGTCACCACGATGTGCCGGTAGCAGCGCAGGCCGAGCCGCTCCACCAGGAAGAACGGCACATGGTGGCGCCACCAGGGGGCCTCGGCGCCCCCGTGGTCGATGCCGACGACCGGGGCGCCGGTCGTCAGGGGGAGGAAGCTCGTCGAGTACGGGGGAGTGAAGTTCTCCAGCCACAGGTCGTGCGGGATCCGGCGGGCGGCGAACGGCAGCATCACCAGGAACGCCAGCCGGCCGGTGCGCGGGCCCGCCCGGCCCACCGGGAGCCGGACGTACCGGATGCCGTCCCGGTCCTCGGTGCCGCCGCGCCGGCCCGCCGTCACGAGGGTGACCCGGAAGTCCTCGGCGAGCCGCCGCGCCACCTTGCCGGCGAGCAGCGGGCCGTCGCCCCGGTGGGCGGGGTCGTCCGCGTCGTCGTAGACCGACAGCACCACGCGCCGCCGCTCGCCGGTCACGTCGGGCGGCGGGTCGGCGGCCGGCCGCTGCCGCTCCCGTATCGCGTCGAGGGTCCGCTCCAGGGCCGCGCCCGCCACCAGGGACGGAGCCCGTTCGCCGTCGAGGCGTGTGATGCCCGTCAGTTGCAGCGACCAGCTCCGGTAGCGGCCCCACCGGACGGTCGGCGGTACGGGGGTCTCCTCGCGGCCGCGGCCCCTGTGGGTCCCGGGCCCGGTCTCCAGCAGGAGCGTCAGACCGTAGCCCGCGGCGATCCGGCGGAAGGCGGACGCCGTCCCGGAGGAGGCCGGCGGGGCGAAGGTCACGAGGGCGTCCAGCGGGCCGCGGTCCGTCACGACGACGGCGGGCCGGCCGTGCGCCCGCGCCCGCGCGAACAGCCGGGCGGCGGAGACCCGGGCCGCGAGCTCGGCGGCGTGAAGGAACGCGTGGGCACGGCGCGGGCGGGATCCCCGGCGCTCGGGATCCGAGGCGCGCCGTGCCCACCCGTTCCCACCCGGTTCCCCCGTCTCCCTCACGTGGGGCGGAACCGGGAGCCGGCGGCAGAGGAGGCAGCTTCGGCAGGGGGCGGTGACGACGGTGACTCCGCGCTCGCGGAGCAGTGTGGCGAGCCGGCGCACCAGCGGCGAGATGCCCGCGCCGTCGGGTCCCGAGACGGCG
This sequence comes from Streptomyces sp. NPDC002825, assembly GCF_040295385.1. Taxonomy (NCBI): domain Bacteria; kingdom Bacillati; phylum Actinomycetota; class Actinomycetes; order Kitasatosporales; family Streptomycetaceae; genus Streptomyces; species Streptomyces sp. NPDC002825. Next base: position 65,271 of record NZ_JBEOVH010000037.1, on the reverse strand, counting down.
ACGAGCAGAGGCCCGCGGAGGCTCGTCATGGCACCCGCCTCCGCGGCTTCGGGGCCTTCACGAGGGCGGGGAGGGGCTCACGGCCGGTGCGGTCGGACGCACCGCGGGTGCCGGTGGGGTCGTGTGAGCCCGATGAGCCGGACGATCGGCTTGTGCTGCGACCGCGGCGCGCGCTGTGGGTGTGGCTCGTACGGGCGCGGCGGCGCCGCCCCGCGCCGCGCGGCCTGCGGGTCAGGCACCGGGGCGCGGGGGTACCGAGGCCGATCCGGTCGCTGGCGCGGCGGGCCGGGTGGGCCTGCGGGCGGTGCGGGGGACGGCAGAGCGAGCGGCGCCGGGCATCGGCGAGGGGCCAGTCGGTCACCCGCCGCAGGGGGTGCGGCACGGGTGCCACCGGCGTCCGGCTGGAATGGATGGAGGTCACGACGAGCCTCTCCCGGCAACCGACCCTGCCGAGGGTGTGCGCTCACTGTCTGGTTTGTCGAGAAATGTTGCTCACCTCAGCGTTAGCACCGTTGGGGCCGTTTCGTCAACCGGAAGCCCCGCGCGAGCCGCGAACGGGACCGCGTGCGAGGCGTGACAGGGCGTTGTGCGGCCGCTCGCGGAGCAGGCCGCCGAGGATGCGGGCTCCGTCGCGGACCGTGCGGGGGTGCGACGGGCCGTGACGGCGCGGCAGTTCGAGGCTCGGCACCTCGGCCACGCGCAGCCCGTAGTGCAGGGCGTGCGTGACGAGTTCGGCCCCGAGCTCGACCCCGTCCTCGCGCAGATCGAGGAGGTCCACGAAGGGGCGGCGGAACGCGCAGAATCCGTACCAGAGATCCGTCAGGTGCTGGCCGTAGAGGCGACGGGCGACCCGCAGCAGCGCTCGGTGCCCGATCCGTCGCGAGAGCGGATAGTCGGCGTAATCCCCGCCCGCGATGAAACGCGATCCCTTGACGAAGTCGTAACCGCTTTCCAGGTAATGCAGGTAATGCGGGATCTCCCGCGGCGACATGCTTCCGTCGGCGTTCATCAGGACGATCAGATCCCCGGTCGCGGCGAGCAGGGCCGCGTGCGGAATGTCGCCCCGGGTGAAGTCCCAGGCCCCGAGCCGGAGCACGCCGAGCCCGGCACGCTCCTCGGTCTCTCCGGCGGGCCCGCCGATCAGGACGACCTCCCGCACGCTCGCCGGCAGCCGGTCGAGGATCCGGTCGAGGGCCGCCCCCGGGTCCCCGCCGTCCGGTCGGACCGTGAGGACGAGACTCACCGTCCGGGTGCCGGAACGGGGTGCCCGGTCGGTGGACCGGCGCAGGGGGTGCGCATGCGAATCGCTACTCATCGGTACGGCCTCAGTGGTCGGCTCGGCCTTTCGGCGGCCCGCTTCTCAGAATCCTGCGCCCGGGCTGAGGCCGTCAAGAAAAGCGGAAGAATATACGGGTCTGCGCGAAGGGATGACCCGCTCTGCCGTCCGGTCATTCCCCCCTGTCACCTGGCAGTTTCTGCACGCGGTACCCCGGAGGAATACAATCCCGTCATGGCAGGGCGAATTGAGGACTACGCCCTCGTCGGTGACCTCGAGACCGCCGCGCTCGTCGGGACCGACGGGTCCGTCGACTGGTGGTGCGCACCCCGCTTCGACTCGCCCGCCTGCCTCGCCGGCCTCCTCGGCGAGCCGGACCACGGCCGCTGGATCCTCGCCCCCGTCGGCAGCGGCCGCTGCACGCGCAGGAGTTACCGCGGCGACACGCTCGTCCTGGACAGCGTCTGGGAGACCCTCTCCGGAACCGTCCGGATCACCGACTTCATGCCGCCGCGCAGCCTGGGCGAGGACTCCCCGAAAATCGTCCGGGTCGTCGAGGGGATCGCCGGACGGGTCGCCGTACGGGGGGAGTTGAGGGTCCGCTTCGACCACGGCAGCATCGTGCCCTGGACCCGCGCCCTGGACCGGCGGACCGTCGTCTACCTCGCGGGCCCGGACGCCGCCCACCTCTCCTGCGGACCCGGCGTCGCACTGGACGTCACTCCCGACCGGACGAGCTGCGAGTTCACCGTCACCGCCGGCCGCCAGGTCGCCTTCGTCCTCGGCTGGAGCCCCTCGCACGCGCCCGCCCCGCCGCCCGCCTCGCCGGCCGGTGTCGCCGCCGCCCTCGCCCGTACCCTCGCCTTCTGGAACGACTGGGCCGCCACCCTCCGCTACGAGGGACCCGCCCGCGAGGCCGTGCTCCGCTCCCTGCTCACCCTCAAGGCCCTCACCTACGCCCCCTCGGGCGGCATCGTCGCCGCCGCCACCGCGTCCCTCCCCGAGTCCATCGGCGGCCGCCGCAACTGGGACTACCGCTTCTGCTGGCTGCGCGACGCCACCTTCACCCTCTCCTGTCTGCTCCGCAGCGGATACCGCAGGGAGGCGCTGGCCTGGACCGACTGGCTGCTGCGCGCCGTCGCGGGCGACCCCGCCGACCTCCAGCCGCTGTACGGGGTCGAGGGGCAGCGACGGCTCCCCGAGACGCACGCCGACTGGCTGCCCGGCTACGAAAACTCACTGCCCGTCAGATTCGGCAACGCGGCCGTCGGACAGTTCCAGCTGGACATCTACGGCGAGGTCCTCAGCACCGTCTACTCGGCCGTCCGGGCCGGCGTCGGCCTCGACCCCGCGGCCTGGTCCCTGATCGCCTCCCTCCTGGAGTACCTCGGCAGACGCTGGCACGAACCCGACGAGGGAATCTGGGAAGTCCGCGGCCCACGCCGCCACTTCGTCCACTCCAAGGTCATGGCCTGGGTCGCCGCCGACCGCGCCGTCCGCCTCGCCCGCCTCGCCGGACTGCGCGGCTCCCTCGCGCACTGGCAGGCGCTGCGCACCGAACTGCACGCGGAGATCTGCGCCCGCGGATGGAGCGAGGAACAGGGCTCCTTCACCCAGTACTACGGAAGCCGGCAGGTCGACGCCACCGCCCTGCTGATCCCACGGCTCGGCTTCCTCCCCGCCTCCGACCCCCGCGTCCTCGGCACCGTCCGGGCCATGGAACGCCTCGACGACCACGGGTTCCTGCGCCGGTACGGCGACGTCCGGGACGGCGGCACGCACGAGCTCGACGACCTCGGCGGCACCGAGGGGAGCTTCGTCGCGTGCACCTTCTGGTACGCCGACGCCCTCGCCATGACCGGTCGCGCCGACGAGGCACGGACCGTTTTCGAGCGGGTCCTCGGCGTCCGCAACGACGTCGGGCTCCTCGCCGAGGAATGGGACCCGGTGGCGGGCCGTCAGCTCGGCAACACGCCCCAGGCGCTCAGTCACGTCGCCCTGGTGAACACGGCCTTCACCCTGTACGGCACGCGCCGCCACGACCGCGACCGCGTCGGCCGGCTCGCTGTGGCATGATCGCGCCCGACTCCGGCGCGGGGCCTGGGGGTCGGGGGGCGGACATGAACTGGTACGTCGTCATACCGAGCGCGCTGGCGCTCCTCCTCGTGATCCGCGGAGCGGGCTCGCTCCGCGCCGGCCATGCGCCGTCGGGGCAGCGACGGCGCGTCGCCCGCCCGGCGCTCCAGGGCTGGGGGCAGCTGGCCATCGGCGCGGCCATGGCCCTCCAGGCGTGCGCGCAGCTCACGGACGGCGTCGCTGCCCGCGCCGCCCTGGGCGGCACGACCTTCCTCGGCCTCATCGCCGGCGGCGTCCTCCTCACCATGGCCCGGGTCCCGCGCCGGAACCGCTGACCCGCCCCCGGAGGACGCGAGCGGTCCCCGCCGGGCGTGGAGCCCCCACGTGTCGTTCGGGTGAGTCCAGCGGGCGCCACGGGCGCGCGTGGGTTCGAATCGGGGCATGGCTTCCTACGACAGGCTCCGCGCCGGCGGCTCCCCGAGGCCGCTCCAGTCCGGTGACACCTGGTGGTACGCCGCCGTGGCCGGCGAGGCCGCCGGCTCGTTCAGCACACGGGTCCGGACCCGGACCCGCCGTGCCTGCCTCGGGGCCGTCCTCCTCCTCACGGTCGTCTACGCGGGACTCGTGCTGACCGCGACGGGCCGCCGCTGGGGCGACGCCGCCGTCACCGGCCGCCGCGCCGACTCCGCCGCGGTCACCCTGCTCCGCGAGCACCCCTCCCTCGCCGGGCTCACCACCTTCTCCCTCGTCCTCGGCTGCGTCGCCCTCCTCGCCACCGGTCTCATACGCAAGCGGTACGTCCTCACCGGCGCCGCCGCCGGAGCGGTCGTCACCGCCCTCGCCGTCACCGGGCTCCTCCAGCGCTACGCCCCCCGCCCCCGGATCGTCGGCCCCGCCGGCGCCCTCGTCCCGAGCGGCTTCCCCAGCGCCCAGACCACGCTCGCCCTCGGCATCGCCCTCGGCCTGGTCCTCGTCGTCCCCTACCGGCAGCGCGCCCTCGCCGTGGGCGCCGCCACCCTCTGGGCCGCCGCCGTCGGCGCGTACACCATCGCGGCGGGACAGCACCGGCCCGGCGACGTCATCGCGGCCGCCCTCGTCGTCCTGGCCGTCACCTCCGGCCTCCTCGCCGTCATCGCCCGCCGGGGCAGGGTCCGCCCCGGCCCCCGCCGCGGACCGGCCCTGCCCGGCCTCCCGGTGACCATCCCGCTCGCCCTCCTGGCACTGGGCGGCCTCGGCCTCGGGTTCTGGCTGCTCGGCGACACCCTCGCGCTGCCGGCCGCCGCCCCGTACGACCCGGCCGAGCTACGCCTCGCGCACCGCTGCGGCCAGGCCCTCGCCGCCGGCGTGGTCGCCGCCGCCGGGCTGATCCTGCTCGCCGTGCTCCGGCGCGTCGACGTGGACGGTCCCCCCGCCGCGTACCGGCTCGGCGGACCCTTCGTCGAGGCCGCCGGCGTCCCGCGCGACGCCGAGCTCGTGGGGCCCTTTACCGAGGAGCACGATCACGAGATATCTTGATGTCGAGCAATCTCGCATACGCAGACGTGGAGCGGAGCACCCGGTGACTGACTCGACCATCATCTACACCCACACTGACGAGGCGCCTGCCCTGGCGACGTACTCGTTCCTGCCCGTGGTCCAGGCGTATGCCTCGCAGGCCGGAGTCACGGTCGAGACGCGTGACATCTCCCTCGCGGGCCGCATCATCGCCGTCTTCCCCGAGTTCCTGGAGGAGGGCCAGCGCATCGCCGACGCCCTCTCGGAGCTCGGCGACCTGGCCAAGACGCCGGGCGCCAACATCATCAAGCTCCCGAACGTCTCGGCGTCCATCCCGCAGCTGAAGGCCGCGATCGCCGAGCTCCAGGCGCAGGGCTACGCCCTCCCGGACTACCCGGACGACCCGCAGACGGACCAGGACAAGGACGTCCGCGCCCGTTACGACAAGATCAAGGGCTCGGCGGTCAACCCGGTCCTGCGCGAGGGCAACTCCGACCGCCGCGCGCCGGGCTCGGTCAAGAACTACGCCAAGACCCACCCGCACCGCATGGGCGCCTGGACCCCCGAGTCCAAGACGAACGTCGCCACGATGAGCGAGAACGACTTCGCCTCCACGGAGAAGTCCGTCGTCATCGCCGAGGACGACACCCTCCGCTTCGAGTTCACCGCCGCCGACGGCACCGTCAGCGAGCTCCGCGAGCCGCTGAAGGTCATCGCCGGCGAGGTCGTCGACGCCGCCGTCATGCGCGCCGCCGCCCTGCGCACCTTCCTCGGCGAGCAGGTCTCCCGCGCCAAGGCCGAGGGCGTGCTCTTCTCCGTGCACCTCAAGGCCACGATGATGAAGGTCTCCGACCCGATCGTCTTCGGCCACGTCGTCCGCGCCTTCTTCCCGAAGACCTTCGCCCAGTACGGCGAGGCGCTCGCCGCCGCCGGCCTGTCCCCGAACGACGGCCTCGGCACCGTCCTCGGCGGCCTCGACGCCCTCCCGAACGGCGCCGAGATCAAGGCCTCCTTCGAGGCCGAGCTCGCCGACGGCCCCGCCCTGGCGATGGTCGACTCCGACAAGGGCATCACCAACCTGCACGTGCCGTCCGACGTCATCGTCGACGCCTCGATGCCGGCCATGATCCGCACCTCCGGCCACATGTGGGGCCCGGACGGCCAGGAGGCCGACACCCTCGCGGTCCTGCCGGACCACAGCTACTCCGGCGTGTACCAGGCCGTCATCGAGGACTGCCGCGCCCACGGCGCCTTCGACCCGTCGACCATGGGCTCCGTCCCGAACGTGGGCCTCATGGCGCAGAAGGCCGAGGAGTACGGCTCCCACGACAAGACCTTCGAGATCGCCCAGGCCGGCACCGTCCGCCTCGTCGACTCCAAGGGCGCCGTCCTCCTGGAGCAGGAGGTCGCCGAGGGCGACATCTTCCGCGCCTGCCAGACCAAGGACCTGCCCATCCAGGACTGGGTCAAGCTCGCCGTCACCCGCGCCCGCGCCACCGGCGCCCCGGCCGTCTTCTGGCTGGACGAGAACCGCGGCCACGACGCCCAGATCATCGCCAAGGTCAAGCAGTACCTGCCGGAGCACGACACCGAGGGCCTGGACATCCAGATCCTGTCCCCGGTCGAGGCCACCAAGTTCTCCCTGGAGCGCATCCGCCGCGGCGAGGACACCATCTCGGTCACCGGCAACGTCCTGCGCGACTACCTGACCGACCTCTTCCCGATCCTGGAGCTGGGCACCAGCGCCAAGATGCTGTCGGTCGTCCCGCTGATGGCGGGCGGCGGCCTCTTCGAGACCGGCGCCGGCGGCTCCGCCCCGAAGCACGTCCAGCAGCTCGTCAAGGAGAACTACCTCCGCTGGGACAGCCTCGGCGAGTTCTTCGCCCTGGCCGCCTCCTTCGAGCACCTCGCGACCAGCACGGGCAACACCCGCGCCCAGGTCCTCGCCGACACCCTCGACCGCGCCACCGGCACCTTCCTCAACGAGGACAAGTCGCCGACCCGTCGCCTCGGTGGTATCGACAACCGCGGCAGCCACTTCTACCTGGCCCTCTACTGGGCCCAGGAGCTGGCCGCCCAGACCGAGGACGCCGAGCTGGCGAAGGCCTTCGCCCCGCTCGCCGAGACCCTCTCCGCAAACGAGCAGAAGATCGTCGACGAGCTCGTCGCCGTCCAGGGCTGCCCGGCCGAGATCGGTGGCTACTACCAGCCCGACCCGGCCAAGGCCGCGGCCGTGATGCGCCCGTCCGCCACGTTCAACGAGGCCGTCGCCTCCCTCGCCTGATCCGGCGCGGACCGTCGTCCGCCCCCGTCGCGCGACCGTACCGCCCCGGCCGGAATCCCTCCGGCCGGGGCGGTCCCGTCGGTGGCGCATCTCACCCACCGGTGTGACCCTGGAGGGCATGAGCTGGGCATCTTGGACGACCGCCGGTGTCTACACCGGGCGAGGTGGGGTGCTGACCGACGAGGCGGGTGTCCTCACGGGCGATGTGACCGTGCACACGACGTTCGCCGATCGCGAGGCACGCGTGGCCGTGCAGTACAGCGGCGCGTCCGACTGGTTCACCATGTCGGGCAGTCCCGTTCCGTGCGATTCGGAGGAGGAGAGCCGCGATCTGCACGACGCCGTCGTGGCGGCCGTCCGGGAGGGGAAGGGGGCCACGGTCCCGACCCTGCCCACGGCGCCACCGCTGTAGCCGCGGGCCTTCGAAAAGTGTTATCCCTCCCTTGCCCACGGGTCTCCTGACGACGGGGGACTCGGACCAGGGATGAGGGAGCAGACCCATGCACAGCGACGAGCGACGCACCACCGCGCTGGTCGAGGCGGCCAGGGCAGGTGACGCGGAGGCAAGGAACACCCTGGTCCGCGACCACCTTCCGCTCGTCCACAACATCGTCGGCCGGGCACTCGACGGCCACGCGGACACGGACGACATCGTCCAGGAGACGATGGTCCGCGCCCTCGACGGGCTCGCGGGCCTCCGCGACCCCGCGCGCTTCCGGTCCTGGCTCGTCGCCATCGCCATGAACGGCATACGGCGCCGCTGGCAGGAACGCCGTCGGGCGCCCGTCCCCGGCCTCGACCGGGCCACGGACCTCGCCGACCCGGCCGGCGACTTCACCGAGCTCACCATCCTCCGCCTCGGCCTCTCCGGGCAGCGCCGCGACGTGGCCCGCGCCACCCGCTGGCTCGACGAGGACGACACCGAACTCCTCGCCCTGTGGTGGCTGGAGGCCGCCGGCGAACTCACCCGCGCCGAGCTCGCCGAAGGACTCGGCGTCACCCCGGCGCACGCCGCCGTCCGCGTCCAGCGGATGAGGGAACGCCTCGACACCGGCCGTGCCGTGGTCCGCGCCCTGGACGCGCTGCCGCCCTGCCCGGAGCTGACGGAGATCCTCACGGCCTGGGACGGGCGGCCCTCCCCGCTGTGGCGCAAGCGGATCGCCCGCCATCTGCGCGGCTGCGACGCCTGCACCTCCCGAGCGGCCGGCCGCAGCGGACTCGCCCCCGTCGAGGGCCTCCTGGTCGGCATCGGCCTCGTCCCGCCGGTCACCGTCGCGGCCAAGCTCGCGGACGCACCTGCGGTGGAGTACGCGGCGTACCCGCGGAGCGCTCCCGTAGGGGGCGACCGCCGGCCCCCGTTCCGCCGCGCCACCGTCGCCGGGGTCGCGGCCGTCGCCGTCCTCGGCGCGGTCGCCCTCCTCGTACCGTCGCGGCCGGAGGCACGGGTCAGGCCCGAGCGGCCCGTCGCCGGACCGCCGGCGACGACCGCCCCGGCCACGGTCTCCCCGAGCCCGGTGGTCACCGGCGCCGCCCCCGCGCCGACGACCGCCGTCCCCACCCCCCGGCGCACCCCGCGCCCGACGCCCGCCGCCGACCCGGGGGAGCGGGTCACCGCGCTCGTCAACCACCTCCGGGCGAAGGCCGGTTGCGCCCCGCTGCGGACCGACCCCCGGCTGGTCGCGGCGGCCCGCGGCTACGCCCGGGACATGGTCGCGCGCGGCTTCTACGGGCACAGCAGCCCCGAGGGCGAGTTCGCGGACACACGGATCACGGCCGCCGGGTACGACTGGAGCGCCTGGGCCGAGAACCTGGCCCGCGGCGCGACCGACCCGGAGAGCGTCGTCGGGGACTGGCGGGACGGGGCGATGCACGAGCAGAACATGCTCGACTGCCGGTACCGGGACACCGGCGTCGCGTCGGTGCCCGGTCCCGGCGGACGGATCTGGGTGCAGAAACTGGCCGCCCCCGCCTCCTGAACGGGAGACGGAGGACTTCAGCGTCTGGCGCCGAAGTCCTGCACCCACCAAGGGCCGTTGGCGGCGAGGGTGACCCCGACGCCGATGTCCTTGAACGAACAGTTGAGGATGTTCGCCCGGTGCCCGGGACTGTCCATCCAGTCCGCCATGGCCCGGGCCGGGGTCTTCGGTCCGCGGTGGATGTTCTCGCCCCAGGTCGACCACGTGTACCCGGCGCCGGTGATCCGGTCGCCCGCGTCCCGGCCCTCCGGGTTCTGGTGCTCGTAATAGCCGCGGGCCGCCATGTCGTCGGCGTGCCCCTGCGCGGCGGCCCGCAGGCGCCCCTCGGAGCGGAGCGGCCCGCAACCGGCCTTCTCGCGCTCGGTGTTGGCGAGCTCCACGACGTCCCGCACGTACCGAGCGGCCTTCTCGGCGGTCGCCGCCGGCCGGTCAGGGACGGCTGCCGCGGCCTTCGCCGGCTGCTCCGGGGCGGTGGCCGCCGTGGCCGTCGTGCCGGTCGCTGGAGCGGCCACGTACATCCCGGTCGCCACCGTGAGCACGACGGCCGCGGCCCCGGCGAGGGTCACGGCGGTACGGAACGACGGCCGGCGCGGGCCGCGCCACCGCATCCCGCCCGCTCTCCGGTGCCTGCCTCCGGCGGGCGGCCGGGGGCTCGCGAAGCGGTCGGTGCGCTCGTGCTCGTCGGAGTGGCCGGGACGGTCGTGGTGCCGCATGGAGCTCCGCTCTCTCGCCGGGGTCGCCGTTCGGTCCGGCGCTCGGAGAGCCACCGGGGCGACGGCGGTAAGACTTTCCGGCCCCTGCCGCCCCGACACTCCTCGTCAACGCGGCGCGTCAACCCACGTCCGAGCCTCTCAGCCCTGCGGGACGACCGCCACCGGGCACGGCGCGAGGTGGAGCGCAGCGTGCGCCACCGACCCGATCCGCGGCCCGACGGCCCCGCGCCGGGCACGCCGGCCGACCACCAGGAGCTGGGCGCCGCCCGAGCCCGAAAGGAGCACCTGCCCCGCGCTGCCCAGCTCGACGTGCTCGGTGACCGGCACGTCGGGGTACCGCTCGCGCCAGGGGGCGAGCGCCTCGCGCAGCGCCTTCTCCTCGTACGGGACGAGCCCGCCGGCCTCGTCGGCGAGCCGCATCGACCCGGGGCTGTACGCGTAGAGCGGCGGTAGGCTCCACGCGCGCACGGCCCGCACCGCGGCCCCGCGCGCGGCGGCGGTCCCGAAGGCGAAGCCGAGCGTGGCCGCGCTGTCCTCCGGGCTGCCGTGCTGACCCACGAGCACGTACCCCGAGGGCGGTTCGGTCCGCTCTCCGTCGCGGGACCGGACGGCGACGACCGGCCGGGTGGCGCCGGCGATGATCTGCTGCCCGTACGAACCGAGCAGGAAGCCGGTGACGGCGCCGTGTCCGCGCGAGCCGATGACGAGCAGCTCGGCCCGCCCCTCGGTGCCGAGCAGCGCGGCGACCGGGGTGTCGGGGAGCAGCTCGGCCGTGAGCGCGAGGCCCGGGTGGCGCTCGGCGATCTCGGCCTCGGCCTCGCGCAGCACGGCGTACGCGGCGCGCTGCTGTTCCTCGGGGTCCTGCACCAGGGGGATGTCGAGCGGTTCCCAGCGCCACGCGTGCGCGAGCCGTAGCGGGAGGCCCCGGTGCAGGGCCTCGCGGGCGGCCCAGTCGGCCGCGGCGAGGCTCTCCGGGGAACCGTCCACTCCTGCGACGATCTCACGACTCATCAGGCTGCCTCCGTCGGTGCGGTGACGGGCCCGCCGGGCGGCCGGCCCTGCTCCGTCCAGCTTGGGCCCTGAGGCGGCTCGACGAGAGGGCCGGAGGTCCCGACATGCCGGTCCTTCCGGCGCTCCGCGCCGTACCGCTGCTCAGGCGAGCAGGGTGAGCCGGGCGTGGGTGCCGTTGAGGTAGTGGTCCCCGATGTCCCGGAGGCGGTGGGCCGCCTGGGTGGGGGCGGTGAGCGCGCGGGCGTTGCGCCAGAAGCGGTCGAAGCCCGGCCCGCCGCCCCGGACGTCGGCGCCCGCCGTGCCGTCGACGAGTTCCAGGATGCGGGTGGTGATGTGGACGGCCGCCCGGCCGGTGACGGTCTCGGCCGCCGCCACGAGGACGGCGATGTCGGCGCGTTCCTCCAGACCGAGCGACCACTCGGCGAGCAGTCCACGGGCGAGGGCGTCCGTCGCCCGCTCCACCACCGCGGCGGCGGCGTGCGCGGCCGTCGCCAGCTCCCCGTAGGCGAGCAGGAGGTACGGATCGTCCCCGGCCCCGGCCGACGCGGTGCCGTCCGCACGGGAAGGGCCGCCCCCATCGTCGGCGACGGCGGGTCCCGCCTGCTCGGCGCGGCTGATGTCCCGGGCCTCGGCGAGCGCCCCCTCGGCGATGCCGAGCCCCACCTGGACGAGGAGCAGCCGCAGGACGAGCGGGGCGAGGGTGGTGAAGGGCGCGACGGCGTGCTCGTCGTGCGGGAGGACTCCCAGGACGTGCGCGGGATCCACCGGCACGTGGTCGAAGGTGACGGTGCCGGCCCCGGCCAGCCGCTGACCGACCCGGTCCGTGCCGGCGTCCGTGAACACCCCCGGGTGGGCGGGGTCCACGAGGACGACGTGCAGGTCGCCGGTGCCGCCGGGACGTGCGCCGACGACGAGCCGGTCGGCGACGGTCACCCCTGAGGCGAAGGTGCGGCGCCCGCCGAGGATCCAGCCGCCGCCGGAACCGTCGGCGGGGGTGAGCGTGAGTCCGGGCTCGGTCTCGGCGCGCGGCGGTTCGACGCCGCCGGCGAGCAGCCAGCGCTCCTCGGCCGTACACACGTCGAGGGAGAGCACGGGGGCGCCGGCGTCTCCGCGCTCGTGTGCGCCGCCCTGGCGCGCACCGGCCTCGCGCGCACCGGCCTCGCGCGCACCGCCCTCGTGCGCTCCGGCCTCGTGCGCTCCGGCCTCGCGCGCGCCGCCCTCGCGCGCGCCGCCCTCGCGCGCGCCGCCCTCGTGCGCGCCGCCGAAGAAGCGGCTGCTCCAGGAGAGCGCGTAGTGGTGGGCGAGCAGTTCGCCGACCGAACTGTCGGCGGCGGAGATCTCCCGTACCACCGCACAGGCGGCCCGCCAGTCCGCGCCCCGGCGGGTCGGCCCCGGCGCGGTGAGGAGGGCGGGCAGGCCCGCCTCCTGGAGCCGCGCGACCTCGTCGAAGGGGGCCTTGCCGGCCCGGTCCCTGGCGAGGGCGTCGACGGCGAGGTCGTCGGCCAGCTCGCGGGTGACGCGGGGCCAGATCTCGTCGTCCGCCGGCCGGTCGACAGGCCGGCCGGGTGGTGCGGAGGCGGTGCGTATCGCTGGTCTTTTCGGCGATTTCCTCGGCGTACTCACGTCACCTCACCTGATCCCCACTATCCCCACTGGAATAGTAGGGATAGTGGCAGAGGTGACCGTGTGACCCCAAGGGGCGTCCACGGGATGGACAAGCTCGTATCGGCGAGCGAGACGGCGTCAGATCGACGCAGCCGGCGGGAGGTCCCCCCCACGGCTCAGGGGTTGGTCCAGGCCTCCGGATCGTCCGCGAGCGCGACGATCTCCGCCGGGAGCTTCGCCGCCGCGAGCTCCGCGAGGGACACCCCGAGCACCCCGCGGACACTCGCCCGCAGCGCGATCCACAGCGTGAGCAGCGACTCGGCGGGCCCCGTGTACGACAGCTCCGGCGGCCGCTCCCCGCGCACCGAGACCAGCGGGCCGTCCACGCAGCGGATGACGTCCGCCACCGAGATCGTCTCGGCCGGCCGGGCCAGCCAGTACCCGCCGTTGCCGCCGCGCTGGCTCTGCACCAGACCCCCCTTGCGCATGTCGCCGAGGATGCCCTCCAGGAACTTGTGCGAGATGTCCTGGTCCACCGCGATGGCCTCGGCCTTCAGCGGCCCCGCGTCCTGGGCGGCGGCGAGCTGGAGGGCGGCCCGCACCGCGTAGTCGGCCCTGGCTGAAATGCGCATGCGCGCATTATTCCGCACGGACGTGACCGGATCCCGTGCGGCCGTCCCGCGCCGTGAGACGGGCCGCACCGCACCCTTGACGTCACCCATGACCCGCCGGACACTCATGGACGGGAAACCGAGCGAACAGGTAGGAAACCATGGGACGCACCGGCCGGAGGGACACCTCACCCACCGCGCCCCTCCCGCGCTCGCTGCCCCTCACGTCCCGCAGGCACATCGATCTGCTGCGGGTCTGCAGCGCCGCGAGTCACCGTTCCCGCCCGGGCGTCCACCCGTCCGCCGGAGCCTGATCCGCCGGGCCGGCCCCGGGCGCCCGCCGCGATCCGCCCGTCTCCTCTTCCCGTACCTCTGCTGCCTCCGGGCCCCGCGCGACCCCGCGTCACACCGCCGTGACCGGGCCGCCGCGCGCCGCCCGACCCAGCACCGAGCACCCCCGAGGGAGAAGCATGCCCGTCGTCGTCCCGTCCTGGCTCCTGCCCGCCTCCGCCGTACCCGCCTTCCGGGGCCGGATCGGCCGCGACGCGTGCAGCGGCCACTACGCCGTGCCGCACCGCTACCGCCTCCACGTCGACCCGTCCGACCCCCGGTGTCTGGGCATCGCCCTCACCCACAGCCTCCTCGGACTCGACGACACGCTCCCGCTCGACGTGCTCCCCGGCACCCCCGACACGCCCGACGGCGGGTACGCCGCGCTCCGCCCGCTGTACGAGGCCAGCGCGCACCTCTACGCCGGGCCGGCCGCCGCGCCCGTACTCAGTGACGGATGGACCGGACGGATCGTCAGCACCCACGTCCCCGACATCCTGCGGGACCTCGCCCTGCGCTTCCGCGGCGACGGCCCCGACCTGCTGCCCGAGGAGCACCGCGACGCCGTCGACGCCATCGCCGACCTGTGCGAGCGCAGCGTCAACCGGGCCGCCCAGCGCGCCGGCGAGCTCGGCCTCGACGGCGAGGACGCCCACCGCGACCCGCTCACCGTCCTCTTCGCCGCGCTCGGCTCCCTCGAACGCCGCCTCGCCCGCGGGCCGTACGTCCTCGGCGACGCGCCCACCGCCGCCGACGTGCACGTCTGGGTCACCCTCGTCCAGCTCGACACCGTGCACCGCTGGCACCTCGACGCCGCCGCCATGGACCGGGTCGCCGGACACCCCGCCCTGTGGGCCTACGCCCAGCGCCTGGCCGCCCGCCCCGAGTTCGCCCGCCACCTGGACATCGAGGCCCTCCTGCGCCGCCACCGCGCCCACTGCCGCGGCCGTGAGGCCGCCGGCGCCGGGATACGCCTCGTCGACTGGACCGCCGCCGCACCGCGCTGACGCGCGGCAGGGCGGCGCATAGCACCGCACAGCACCGCACCACATCGCGCCGACGCACGCCGCACCGTGCCGACGCGCGGCAGGGCGGCGCACCGCACCGCGCCGACCCGTGCGTCAGCCGACGCGGTGGCCCGCCAGCGGTGCCGTGTCGTCGCCCGAGCCCGCGCGGACTCCGCGCAGGAACGCCTCCAGGGCCTCGAGGGAGCTCGCCGCCGGCTCCCACCCCAGCTCCAGGCGGGCCCGTTCGGTGGCGAGGATCGGCAGGTGCCGCAGGGCGTCGAAGAGCCCCGGGGAGGCCGGGGCGAGCCGCAGCTTCCAGGCCGCCGACAAGGCACCCCGTACCGCACCGGCCGGGACCTTCACCGGCCGGGCGTGCAGCAGCTCACCCAGCGTCGCGCCGTCGATCACCGGCTCCGCGGCCAGGTTGAACGCGCCCCGGACGTCCCTCAGGAGCGCCCGGCGATAGGCGTCCGCCGCGTCCTCCGTGTGCAGGACCTGGAAGCGCAGCCCCTCGAACTCCGGGAGCAGCGGCAGCAGATCGGGCCGCACCAGCTGCCCCGGGAAGAACCGCCCGGCGAAGATCCGCCGCTGCCCGCTCGCCGACTCCTCCTTGAAGAGGAACGCCGGACGCATCCGCACCACCCGGGTCATCGGATGGTCCCGCTCGAAGGTGTCGAGGACCCGCTCCAGATAGGCCTTCTCCCGGGTGTACGCGGCGCCCGGCCAGCCGTGCGTCGGCCACGCCTCGGACACCGGGGCGCCGCCCTCGGGGCCGGGGGAGTAGGCGCCCACGGAGGAGGCGCACACGAGCACCGGGACCCGCGCCGCCGCCACCGCGTCGAAGACGCGCACCGCGCCCAGGACGTTGGTCCGCCAGGTCTCCACCGGGTCGTGCGTCGGACCGAACCGCCAGGCCAGGTGCACCACGGCGTCCGCGTCCGCCACGTACTGCGCGAGCCGGGGCTCGTCCCCCTCCCGGGAGAGGTCCAGTTCGGCCCACTCCACGCCGGGGAGATCGAGTCCCGGCCTGCGCCGGGCGAGACCGAGGACCGAGCCGACGCCCGGATCGCGCCCCAGGATCCGGACCAGGCTCGTCCCCACGTTGCCGGTGGCGCCCGTGACGACGACGCGCGAAAGCGTGCTCGGGTTCATGTCTCCGACCCTCCGCCATCGGCGGCGGAAGCGCATTCCGGCAGCTTCCCCGACAGCCCTGCTCACGGAGCGTGGCCGTACGGTTCGCGAGTGTGGCCGACGACCGGGAATATGAAGCGACTCAGGAGACAGGAGAACGGCCATGCTGCTGCCCGACAGGAACACCGTCGAACGGCTGCTCCGGCACTTCCGCGCCCAGGAGCGGAGCGTCCTGGACAGGCCGGGCGACCTGTCGGCCCGCCGGCGCTTCGAGGACACGGCGTACACCCTGTGCGTCCTCATGGGAGAGCGCACCGCCCGCGAGGCCGTCCTCGCCGCCGAGCGGTACGTGGCCTCGGGAGGAGATCAGGAATCGAGAAGCATCGTCATCGTGCCGCCACTAGCGTGACAGTCACGACCTTCGCCCACGTGCTCGACGTGCTCGGCCACGGGCGCGAAGGATCACCGTCAGGAACCGCGCGAAGGCTGGAGACACGATGAGCAGGGCCCCGAGGGCGGACAAGCAGGCGTCCGTGCCGCACGCCGCCGACCGACACGACCTGATCCGCGTGCACGGCGCGCGCGAGAACAACCTCAAGGACGTGAGCATCGAGATCCCGAAGCGCCGCCTCACCGTCTTCACCGGCGTCTCCGGCTCGGGCAAGAGCTCCCTCGTGTTCGACACGATCGCCGCCGAGTCGCAGCGGCTGATCAACGAGACGTACAGCGCCTTCGTCCAGGGCTTCATGCCCACCCTCGCCCGGCCCGAGGTCGACGTCCTCGAAGGCCTGACGACCGCGATCATCGTCGACCAGCAGCGCCTCGGCGCCGACCCCCGCTCCACCGTCGGCACCGCCACCGACGTCAACGCCATGCTGCGGATCCTGTTCAGCCGGCTCGGCAAGCCGCACATCGGCCCGCCCAGCGCCTACGCCTTCAACGTCCCCTCCGTCCGGGCGAGCGGAGCCATCACCGTCGAGCGCGGGAACAAGAAGACCGAGCGGGCGACCTTCGAGCGCACCGGCGGCATGTGTCCGGGCTGCGAGGGCCGGGGCACCGTCTCCGACATCGACCTCACCCAGCTCTACGACGACTCCAAGTCGCTCGCCGAGGGCGCGCTCACCATCCCCGGCTACACCCCCGGCGGCTGGAACTACCGGCTCTACAGCGAGTCCGGCCTCGTCGACCAGGACAAGCCGATCCGCAAGTACACCAAGAAGGAACTCCAGAACTTCCTCCACCACGAGCCCGTCCGGATGAAGATCGCCGGGATCAACATGACCTACGAGGGTCTGATCCCGCGCATCCAGAAGTCCTTCCTGGCCAAGGACAAGGAGGGCATGCAGCCCCACATCCGCGCCTTCGTCGAGCGGGCCGTCACCTTCACCACCTGCCCCGACTGCGACGGCACCCGGCTCAGCGAGGGCGCCAGGGCCTCCAAGATCAAGAAGATCAGCATCGCCGACGCCTGCGCGATGCAGATCAGCGACCTCGCCGACTGGGTCCGCGCCCTCGACGAGCCTTCGGTGGCGCCGCTGCTCACCGCGCTCCAGCTGACCCTCGACTCCTTCGTGGAGATCGGCCTCGGCTACCTCTCCCTCGACCGGCCGTCCGGCACCCTCTCGGGCGGTGAGGCACAGCGCGTCAAGATGATCCGCCACCTCGGCTCCTCGCTGACCGACGTCACGTACGTCTTCGACGAACCGACCATCGGCCTGCACCCGCACGACATCCAGCGGATGAACGACCTGCTGCTCCAGCTGCGCGACAAGGGCAACACCGTGCTCGTCGTCGAGCACAAGCCGGAGGCCATCACCATCGCCGACCACGTCGTCGACCTCGGCCCCGGCGCCGGCACGGCGGGAGGCACCGTCTGTTTCGAAGGCACCGTCGACGGCCTGCGCGCCGCGGGCACCGTCACCGGCCGCCACCTCGACGACCGGGCCGCCGTCAAGGAGTCGGTGCGCACGCCCACCGGCGCCCTGGAGATCCGGGGCGCGTCCACGCACAACCTGCGCGACGTCGACGTCGACATCCCGCTCGGCGTGCTCACCGTCGTCACCGGTGTCGCCGGCTCGGGCAAGAGCTCGCTCGTGCACGGCTCGATCCCCGCCGGCGAGGAGGTGATCTCCGTCGACCAGAGCCCGATCCGCGGGTCCCGGCGCAGCAACCCCGCCACGTACACCGGGCTCCTCGACCCGATCCGCAAGGCCTTCGCCAAGGCCAACGGCGTGAAGCCGGCGCTGTTCAGCGCCAACTCCGAGGGCGCCTGCCCCACCTGCAACGGCGCGGGCGTCATCTACACCGACCTCGGGATGATGGCCGGCGTCTCCTCCACCTGCGAGGACTGCGAGGGCAAGCGGTTCCAGCCCTCCGTGCTCGAATACCTCCTCGGTGGCCGGGACATCAGCGAAGTCCTGGAGATGTCCGTGACCGAGGCCGAGGAGTTCTTCGGCTCCGGCGAGGCCCACACCCCGGCCGCGCAGCGCATCCTCGCCCGGCTCGCCGACGTCGGGCTCGGCTACCTGAGCCTCGGCCAGCCCCTCACCACCCTCTCCGGCGGCGAGCGGCAGCGGCTCAAGCTGGCCACGCACATGGCCGACAAGGGCGGCGTCTACGTCCTCGACGAGCCGACCACCGGCCTCCACCTCGCCGACGTCGAGCAGCTCCTCGGCCTCCTCGACCGGCTCGTGGACTCAGGCAAGTCGGTCATCGTCGTCGAGCACCACCAGGCGGTCATGGCGCACGCCGACTGGATCATCGACCTCGGCCCCGGCGCGGGCCACGACGGCGGGCGGATCGTCTTCGAGGGCACGCCCGCCGAACTCGTCGCGGCTCGCTCGACCCTCACCGGCGAGCACCTCGCGGAGTACGTCGGCGCCTGACCCGTCCGACGGCGGCGACCCGGGGCCCCGGCCACCGGGTCGCCGCTCACCCCCGAGTACGGGGGAAGAGCGCCCGGGGCGCGTCCACGCAGGTGTCCCGCGAGACGGGGCCGCCGAACCGCAGCCGGTCGTACGCCGTGAACGCCGGCTCCAGGACGTCGAGCGCGTCCACGCGCGCGTGGAGCGCGTCGCGCCACTCCGGCGAGGGATCCGCCCCGGCGGCCGCGAGTCGCGCGGTGATCTCCGCCGACAGCCGCTCCTTGCGCCGGATGTTCGCCGGAGTCACCTCGTGCAGGCACACGTACTGGCCGCTCAGATACGCCCCCCACTCCTCCTCGCCCCGGACCGGGTCCTCCCAGTGCCCGGTGAACCACGCGCGCAGCCGGCCGGGACCGCCCGCCGCATCCGCGAGCGCGAACAGATCGCGCGGCACCATCTCGGCGCCGTCCGACCGCAGATAGCCAGGCAGCGGCAGCAGACCCGCGAGCATCAGCCCCCGGACCTCGTCGGCGTCCCGGCCCAGCCGGGCGCACAGCGTGTCCAGCGGGACGAACTGGGCGGAGACGTACGCGTCGTCGGCGGCGGTCATCGGATGGTCGCCGTTCACCTCGCGGAACCGCTCGGCGATCCGTACGGAGGCGGGCGTACTGTCCGTCATCGGGCACTCCTCGGGAAGGCCGTCCGGGCCGGTCCCGGACGGTGTTCCCGCAGGCTAGAAGCCGGACAGTGCGGCGCCCACCGAACCGTCACCGACCCGGCCCGGGCCCGGTGTCCCCCGTGACACCGCACGACCGGCGGCCTCGAAGCGGGACGTTCAGGACCGGCGGGCCGTCCTGCGCCCACCCCCAGCGAGGGAGCGCGGGACGTTGAGGACTGGCCCGGCGTCCTGCGCCACCCCTCAGCGAGGGAGCGCGGGACGTTGAGGACTGGCCCGGCGTCCTGCGCCACCCCCACAGGGCGAGCGCGGGACGTTCAGGACTGGCGCGCCGTCCTGCGACGCCAGCCCCACAGGGCGAGCGCGGCCGCGCAGGCCGAGCCCACCAGGGCCAGCGGAAGCCCGGCCGACGGGCTCGACGCCGCCGCCTCCGGGGCCCTCTTCCCGGGCGCTGCCAGGGCCTCCGCACCCAGCTCCGCGCCTGCCCGGGGCGGCGCCACCGGCGCCACCGGCGCCGGCTTCGCCTCGTGCCCCTCGCGGGCCACCGACACGGCCCGCGTGCCCGCGTCCTCCTTCGCCTTCGCCCGTACCGGCGCGAGCGAGCCCACCGGCTGCACCCGCCCCGCCGCCTCGAAGCCCCAGTCGAGCAGCTCCCGCGCCTCCTCGTACACGGCGAAGCCACCGCCCTCCTGAGGGTTCATCACCGAGACGACGAGCGTCCGGTCGCCCCGCCGGGCCGCCGAGATCAGGGTGTTGCCCGCGTTGCTCGTGTAGCCGTTCTTGATCCCCAGGAGCCCCGGGTAGCGCTCCACGCCGTCCGCGCCCGTCAGGAGCCGGTTGGTGTTGGCGATCCCGTACGACCAGGAGCCCGCCGGGAAGTCCGCGTACGCCGTGGAGCAGTACCGGGCGAACGCCGGGTCCTGGAGCCCCGTCCGGCCGAACACGGCCAGGTCGTATGCGGAGGACACCTGGCCCGGTGAGTCATAGCCGTCGGGGGACACCACATGGGTGTCCTCGGCGCCCAGGGAGCGGGCCTTCTCCTGCATCTGCCGGGACATCGACTCCCAGCCGCCGTTCATCTCCGCCAGCACGTGCACGGCGTCGTTCCCCGAACTGAGGAACACCCCGTTCCACAGGTCCGAGACCTTGTACGTGTACCCCTCCTTCACGCCCACCAGGCTGCTCCCGGCCCCGATCCCGGTCAGCTCGGAATCGGCCACGGTGTGCAGCTCGGAGGGCTTGTGGTGGGGGAGCGCGGTCAGCGCGAACAGGGCCTTGAGGGTGCTGGCCGGCGGCAGCTTCCGGTGCGCGTTCCGCGCGGCGAGCACCTCGCCCGAGGTGGCGTCCGCCACCACCCACGACAGGGCGGAGACCGAGGGCACGGAGGGTGCGCCCGGCAGCCGCTGCACCTGCGTGCCCTTGCGGTCGAGCCGCGCAGGATCGACGTACTGGCGCGCGGGCGGGGTGGGCTCCCCGACCGAGGCCGTGACCGGGGAGACGGAAGTGGCCGGAGAGGCGGCGGCCGCCGGAACGGGCAGCACGAACAGCAGCGCCGCGGAACCGGCGGCGGCATGACGGACAGCTGACGTGACAATCATTCAGCCACCGTAGGAAGGAGGCCGGGACCCCGCAGATCGGAGTGCGCCGACCGGCGTAGCGCGTGTGGCGTTCGGCGGCGCGTCGTGCGTCCGCCCGGGTGGTGCGGACCCGTCGAGCGGGCCCGGACCCGCTGTCGGTGGCGCAGGGCATCCTTGTGACGTGCCCTCATATCCGCATCACAGCAACGCCGTTCCGGACGGGACACCCGCCTCGGCCCCCGCCGGGCCGGCGGCCAGGTCCGTTCCCAGCCCCGCCGGTCCCTTCGGCGCGCCCGCGCTCCGGACCGAGCGGCAGTCCCGCACGGCCCCCGTCGGGCACATGATCGTGTGCGGCGACGACGCCCTCTCCCACCGTCTCGCGCGCGAGCTCCACGAGGTGTACGGGGAGCAGGTCACCCTCCTGGTGCCGGCGCTGCCCGACGCACCCCGCACACCCGCGGGACGCGCCGGCGGGCGTGCGCTCGCCCTCTTCGGGCGGGTCACGGCCGCCGTCACCCGCACCACCGGGACCGGGGCCACGACCGGAACCTCCGAGGACGGCAGCGAGCCGGCCGGCACCCTGCGGGTCGTCGAGGCGGCGGAGGCGGACGACCGGGCGCTGAGGGACGCCGGAGTGGAGCGCGCCGCCGCCCTCGCCCTCGTCCACGAGGACGACGAGACGAACATCCGGGCTGCGCTCACCGCCCGCCGCCTCAACCCCCGGCTCCGTCTGGTGATCCGGCTCTACAACCGCAAGCTCGGCCAGCACCTCGAAACGCTCCTCGACCAGGCGGCGGCCGTCGCCGAACCCGGACTCGACCCCGAGAAGCTCGACGCCGCCACCACGGTCCTGTCCGACGTCGACACCGCCGCCCCCGGTCTGGCCGCGGCCGCCGTCGCGGGCACCAGCAAGGTGGTCCAGGCCGGGGGCCTGCTGCTGCACGCCGTCGACCGGCCGCCCGTCGCGGGCCAGGCACCCGACCCCGGGCTCTGCACACTCGCCCTGCTCTCCGCCACCGCGGGCGACCCGGCCGGCTGCGAGGGCTCCGAGCGCAGCGGCGACGCGGGCCCCAGGCTCCTGCCGGACGACCGGACGGTCGCGGCCGCCGTCGGGCGGGCCGCCGTCACCCTCGAAGCGGTCACCCCGGCGGGTCCGGCCCTCCCCGCGGCCCGGCTCGCCGCTTCCGCGCTGCCCGTCGCCTCGCTCTTCTCCCGCCGGCTGCGCTGGTCCCTCGCGGGCGCCTTCGCCGCCGTCCTGGCGCTCGCCCTCGCCTCCACCCTCACCACCGGCGACCACCCCCTGCACGCCGCCTATCTGACGCTCCTCGACATCTTCGCCATCGGCGACCCGGCCGTCGGGGAGCCGACCAGCCGCCAGCTGCTCCAGATCCTCGCCGGGTTCGTCGGCCTGCTCCTGCTGCCGGTGATCGTCGCAGCGCTCCTCGAAGGCCTCGGCACCTTCCGCACCGCGACCACCCTGCGCCGCCCTCCGCGCGGACTCTCCGGCCACGTCGTCCTCCTCGGGCTCGGCAAGGTCGGCACCCGCGTCCTCGCCCGGCTCCGCAGACTGAACATCCCGGTGGTGTGCGTCGAATCCGACCCCGAGGCCCGGGGCATCGCCGTCGCCCGCCGGCTGCGCGTGCCCACCGTCATCGGCGACGTCACCGAGGAAGGCGTCCTGGAGGCCGCCCGCATCCACCGCGCCCACGCGCTCCTCGCCCTGACCAGCGTCGACATCACCAACCTGGAGGCCGCGCTCTCCGCCCGCGCCGTCACCCCCGACCTGCGGGTCGTGCTGCGCCTGTACGACGACGACTTCGCCACCGCCGTCTTCCGCACCCTGCGCACCGCCCACCCCGGGGCCCTCACCCGGAGCCGCAGCGTCTCCCACCTCGCCGCGCCGGCCTTCGCGGGCGCCATGATGGGCCGCCAGGTCCTCGGCGCCGTGCCCGTGGAGCGCCGGGTCCTGCTCTTCGCCGCCGTGGACGTCGCCGACCATCCGCTCCTGGACGGCCGGACGGTCGCCGAGGCCTTCCGCCCGGGCGCCTGGCGGGTCATCGCCCTCGACGGACGCGCGGCCGGCTCCGGCGGGGGCCGGGGCCTGCAGCCGGAGCGGCTGCTCGGGGTGGGGGACCGGGTCGTGGTGGCCGCCACCCGCCGCGGCCTGGCCGAGCTCCTCGGCCGCGGCGGCCGGGACGAGCACAGCGCGCCGGACAACTCCGTACGAACGGAGCGGGGTTGACCGTAGGATCTGACCGCTCACGTGCCGGAACAGCCCTCGACGACCCCTCCGGGGCCGGCGAGGGGCCGCACGTGCCCGCATGTGCCCGCAAGAGCCCTCACCGGGTCCGCATCCGCAGTGCCCGCGCCGGTCCGCATCCGCAGTCAGGAGTCCCTTCCTTGAACACACCGCACACCACGCCGGCCGCCGGCCGCCCGCCGTACCGCATGGACCCGGCGGGCGGCTGCCCGCACGCGCCGAACGCCCGGCTGCTCGCCGAAGGCGCGGTGGCCCCGGTGATCCTGCCCGGCGAGATCGAGGGCATGGCGGTGCTCGGCCACGACGCGCTGCGCGACTTCCTCACCCACCCCGACGTCGCCAAGGGACCCCAGCACTTCACCGCGCTCGCCGAGGGCCGCATACCCCAGGGCTGGCCGCTGCTGACCTTCGCCACCGTCCCCGGCATGATCACCGCGGACGGCGCCGACCACCGCAGGCTGCGCACCCTCGTCAGCAGCGCCTTCACGGCCCGCCGGGTCGAGGAGCTCCGCCCGCGCGTCGAGACGGTCACCGCCGGACTCCTCGACGGACTCGCCGAGGCCGCCCGCGCCGGCGACGGCGTCGCCGATCTGCGCCGCCACTACGCGCTACCGCTGCCCCTCGGCGTCATCTGCGAACTCCTCGGCGTCGACCCGGCCCACCAGGACCGGCTGCACCACCTCTCCAGCGTGGTCGTCGCCACCGACACCGAGCCCGCCCGGGCCGTCGCCGCCAATCGCGAACTCGTCGAGCTCCTGGGCTCCATCGCCGCAGCCAAGGCCGCCGCCCCCGGCGACGACCTCACCAGCGCCCTCATCGCCGCCCGTGACGACGGCGGCGACCGGCTCAGCCAGCCCGAGCTCATCGGCACCCTGCTTCTGATGATCATCGCGGGCCACGAGACCACCCTGAACCTGGTCACCAACGCGGTCCGGGCGCTCTGCGCCCACCGCGACCAGCTCGCCCTGGTCGTCGAGGGCCGCGCGGACTGGGCCGACGTCGTGGAGGAGACCCTCCGCTGGGACAGCCCCGTCAGCTACTTCCCGTTCCGCTACCCCACCCGCGACCTGACGGTCGACGGCACGGTCATCCCGAAGGGCACGCCGGTCCTCGCCGGATACTCGGCGGCGGGCCGCGACACGAAGGCCCACGGCCCGGACGCCGACCGCTTCGACATCACCCGGCCCGCGACGGTGAAGCACCTCTCGCTGGGCCACGGCCCCCATTACTGCCTGGGCGCCCCGCTCGCCCGGATGGAGGCCGCGATCGCCCTGGAGGCGCTCTTCACCCGCTTCCCCGACCTGGACCTGGCGGTCCCGGAGACCGAGCTGACCCGCCACTCCGGCTTCGTCGGCAACAGCGTCCGGACCCTCCCCGTCCGGCCGGGCGTCTGACGAGGCGGCAGGACGGCCACGGCCGGGCTTCCGTCCGCCCCCCACGAGGCCGGGGCCGCGGGTGACGGGCACCCGGACACGCCCCGGCCGCGTCACGGGGCGTGCCGCGTCAACCGGTGCGCCCCCAGGCGGTCGCGGGGGAGGCCCGGAGGGAGGAGACGAGGCGCAGCAGCCGGTCCTCGTTGCCCGCGAGGCCCGCGGC
Organism: Streptomyces sp. NPDC002825; assembly: GCF_040295385.1. Taxonomy (NCBI): domain Bacteria; kingdom Bacillati; phylum Actinomycetota; class Actinomycetes; order Kitasatosporales; family Streptomycetaceae; genus Streptomyces; species Streptomyces sp. NPDC002825. The sequence continues at coordinate 40,784 of NZ_JBEOVH010000037.1, read as the reverse complement.
GCGGAGCGCCTCGTCCGCCTCCGCCATCGGATGGGTGAGCATCACCCCGGCGTACGGGGCGAGCTGCGGGTCGGTCAGCACGGCCTGAGTGGATTCGAGCAGCCGCAGGTACGCCTGGGCGGCCGCGCGCTCGCTGGCGGTGATCGTGGTCATGTCGGGCTCCCTCTCGACAGTTCGGCGCTCACCACCCTCTCGTACGGGTCTGACAATCGGGCTCAGGCCCGCCCGTCGAGGTGCTCCGCCAGCCGTTCAAGGAAGACCCGCTGTCCGGAGACCAGCAGCGGAGCGGCGGCCTGCGGGGCGAACCAGCCCACCCGGTCGATCTCCGGGAACTCCCCCTGGATCCCGGACCGGGGCGGCCACTCCATGACGAACGTTCCCGGCACCACCTCGGCGGGGTCGAGATCGCCCTCGACGGCCCACACGGTGACGAGCTTTCCGTTCCGCTGGCGGGACTCGCCGAGGGCGAACCACTCGCCGTCCGGGGCCGGGAGCCCCAGCTCCTCCAGGAACTCACGGGCGGCCGCGGCCTCGGGGGCCTCGTCCGGTTCGTACTCACCCTTGGGGATCGACCAGGCCGACTCCTCGCGGGACGCCCAGAAGGGCCCGCCCATGTGACCGATGAGGACCTCGACGCCACCGTCCGTCGTACGGCGGAAGACCAGGAGACCCGCGCTGCGCTTGTCCGGCATGCGCACCAGTGTGTCCGAAGGGCCCGGCCGACGCAGCCCCCCGCGCGCGTGGTCCCGCCGCTACTCGTCCGCGTCGACCGTCACCGGGCCGCCCGCCGGGTCCACGCCGCTCGTCCACCGCTCCCCGAGCCGTAGCGAACGCCAGGGGAGGAGCGTCCCGCCCAGCCGCTCCCGCCGCAGCGGGACGCCGTTCTGGGCGACGGTCAGGACCGGGCGCACGAGCCGCCGCTCCGGCCGGACGAGCAAGGGGGCGGCCTCCGGCCCGAGGAGACCGGGCGTCACCCAGCGCAGCGGGTCCCGCGCGGTCACCGGCACGCCGCCGGCCGGCCAGGCGGCGCCGCCGAGCCGTTCGAGCACCGCATCCGCTGCCGCCCGCCCCTCGGCGGCCGCCACGAGCGCGGGCTCCACCCCGCGCAGCAGATTGCCGACGGCGAACACCCCCGGCTCGGAGGTGCGGAAGCCATGGTCCGTCACGGGTCCCCGGGTGCCGGGGGCGAGGGCGAGGCCGCGGGCGCGGACGAGCTCGTGGTCCGGGATCCAGTCGCCGGTGAAGACGACCGTGTCGCATCGCAGCACGCCCGTCCGCGCGTCCGGGCCCCGCACGGCGACTCCGGTCAGCCGGCCGCGCCCGAGCAGTTCCGTCACCACCGTGCCGGTGAGGACCGGGACCCGCGCGAACGCGACGGTGGCGGAGGGCAGTCCGGTGACGACGGCCGCCACCTCCACCCCCGCCGCACGCAGTGTCCGCAGCGCGCCCCGGGCCACCGGGTCGCCGCCGACGATCAACGCCCGCCGCCCTACGGACTCCCCGCGGAACCCGAACCGCGCGACCGTCCGCTGGAGTTCGCCCGTGGTCAGCACCCCGGCGGGCCGCGTGCCCGGCACGAGCCGGGCGCTGCGGGGCCGTTCGCGGGCGCCGGTGGCGAGGACCACCACCTGGGCCCGGACGCGTTCGAGGCCGGTCGGGGCCGTCACGTCCAGGGTGAGGGGCCCGGCCCAGCCGGTGGCCGAGACGCCGGTACGGACGACCGCGCCCGCCCGCAGCGCCTCCCGCACCGCGCGCCGTGCGAACGCCGGGCCGTCCAGGGCGCGCCCCCTGGCGTCCGCGCCGAAGCCCGGCCGGACGCAGTGGCGCGGCACTCCGCCCGCCGCGGACTCCCGCTCCAGGACCTCGACGCGGCCCGCACCGGCCGCCGCCAGCCGGGCGGCCGCGGCGAGCCCGGCGGGTCCCGCGCCCACGACGAGGACGTCGACCGTGCGGTTCACCGTGCCCCCTCCCCGTACGGCCGCTGCTGGGGCGGCCGTTCCTCGAACAGCGCCCGCACCTCCGTGCCGCAGTGGTTCCCCTGGCAGCGGCCGCCACGGGCGCGCGTCCGGCGCCGCAGCCCGTCGAGGCCGCCGGGCGGGATCGTCGAGGCGAGCGCGGCCCGGATCTCGCCCCGGGTGACCCGCTCGCAGTGACAGACGATCGTCCCGAACTCCGGGTCGCGCGCGATGAGCGCGGCGTCGCGGTACGGGCGGGGGAAGGCCTCGCCGAGGTTCGGCATCCGGACCGGGGCGAGCGGGCGGGCCGGCCCCGGGTCGAGGCCGCAGTCGGCGAGCAGGCCGAGCACGTGCTCGGCGATGGCCAGGGAGGCGGTGAGCCCGGTGGAGCGGATCCCGCCCACCGTCACGTACCGCAGGCCCGGGTGGGCGGCGATCCGGTAGTCCTCCTGACCGGTGGCGGCCCGCAGCCCGGCGTAGACGGCGGTGACCTCCTCGTCGAGCAGGGCGGGGAGGATCCGGCCGCCCTGCTCGCGCAGCCCGGCGAGCCCGTCCGCCGTCGTGCCCGTGGCGGTCTTGTCGTCCAGGTCCTCGGCGGTGGGCCCGAGCATGACGTTCCCGTACACCGTCGGCGAGATGAGCACGCCCTTGCCGAGCGGCCCGGGCACCGGCAGCAGGATGTGGCGGACGAGATCGCGGGCGAACTTGTCGAAGACGAGCAGCTGGCCGCGGCGCGGGGTGACGGTGAAGTCCTGCCTGCCGACCAGCGCGTCGAAGGCGTCCGCGTGCAGACCGCAGGCGTTGACGAGCAGACGCGCCCGGAGGACCCCGCGCCGGGTGACGAGCCGGTGGTACGGATCGCCCGGACGCACCTTCTCCACCCGGCAGTTCAGATGCAGGTCCACCCCGGAGCGGACGGCCTGCGTGGCGTACGCGAGGGTGGTGGTCCACGGGCAGATCACCGACTCGCCGGGCACTTCGAGCGCACCGACCGCGCCGGGACCCAAGTGGGGTTCGCGCACGCCCAGTTCGGCGGCCGAGAGGAGGCGCGTGGTGTGGTGGCCGTTGCGCTCGGCCTTCTCCGCGAGACGGGGGAGCGTCGCCCGCTGCTCCTCGTCCCAGGCGACGAGCAGCGCGCCCAGCGGCTCGACGGGGATGCCTGCCTCGCGCGCGTACGCGGTGAGCAGCCGGTGGCCCTCGCGCACGAGACGGGCTTCCAGGGTGCCGGGCGCGGCGTCGAAACCGGTGTGCAGGATGGCCGTGTTGGCCTTCGAGGTACCGTCACCGACGTCGTTCGCGGCCTCCACGAGCGCGACGCGCAGCGGGTGACGGGCCAGGGCGCGGGCGATCGCGGAACCGACGACCCCGGCGCCGACGACCACGACGTCGTACTCCGCGGCCTCCCCGGCGGGGAACGGCCCGGTCCTGGTGACGCTCATACGGACCCGGCCGCGGGGTCCGCACCGGCACCTTCCGTGCCCGCCGACCGTTCCACCAGCGCCGACGCCTCGCCCCCCGACCGCTCCACCAGCGCCGACACCTCCCTACGGAAGCGGGCCAGGCGCTCCGCCGCCTCCGCGGCCGAGATCCGGGGCTCGTACACGGCCGAGGGCTTCCACTCCGGTACGGCCTCGCGGAGCGTGAGCCCCTGGTGGTGTCCGAGCCGGGCGGCCGCGCCGACCCCGAGCGCCGTGGCGTCCGGCAGCGAGGCGACCTCGACGGGGAGTTGCAGCAGATCGGCCTGGGTCTGCATGAGCAGGGCCGAGCGGGTCAGGCCGCCGTCGGCGCGCAGCGCGGTCAGCGGCGCACCCCGGTCCGAGGCGGCGGCCGCGGCGAGCTCCACCACCTGGGCGGCGACGCCCTCGCACAGGGCGCGCACCAGATGGCCGGGCCCGGTGTCGAGGCCGAGGCCGGTGAGCGAGCCGCGCACGTCCCCCCGCCACCACGGCGCGGCGAGCCCCGCGAAGGCGGGGACGAAGGTCACGCCGCCGGCGTCCGGCACGCCGCCGCCGACCGCGTCGAGCTCCCCGGCCCCGGCGATCACGCCCAGGTCGGTGAGCCAGCGCACGGCCGAGGCGACCGTGTACACCTGGCCGTCGAGGCAGTGCGTGACGCGCCCGCCGAGCCGCCAGGCCACGCAGCTCACCAGGCCCGAGGCGGCGCGCCGGGGTTCGGGGCCGGTCTGCGCGAGGAGGAAGGCGCCGGTGCCGTAGGTGCACTTGGCGGCGGCGGGGTCGTCGGCGCTCTGGGTGAGCAGCGCCGCCTGCTGGTCCACCATGAGCCCGGTCAGCGGCAGCGGCGGGCCGAACGCGGTCGTGGTGCCGACCGGGGCGTCGCAGTCCACGACCCGGGGGAGCGCCTCACCGCCGAGCCCGTACAGGTCGAGGGCGGTCTCCGACCAGGCGACCGTGTCGAGATCGAGGAGTCCCGTGCGTCCGGCGGTGGCCGCGTCCGTGACGAACGCGCCGGTGAGCCGGTGGACGAGCCAGGCGTCGCTGGTGGTGACCACGCCGGCGCCGGTCGCGTGGCGGCGGATCCAGGCCATCTTGGGCGCCGCGAAGTACGGGTCCAGCGGAAGCCCGCTGATGCGGCGCAGCTCCTCGGCGTGGGCGTCGAGCCCGGCGCAGACGGAGTCGGCCCTGCGGTCCTGCCAGACGAGGGCGTCGGTGAGCGGTTCCCCGGTGGCGGGGTCCCAGGCGAGCACGGTCTCGCCCTGGTTGGCGAGGCCCACGGCGACCACGGGCGTCCCCGCCTCGGCGAGGGCGGCGCGCCCGGCGGTGACCACCGAGTCGTACAGCTCACGCGGGTCGACCTCGACCAGGCCGCCGGGGAGGTACCGCGGCCGGACGGGGGCCGTCCCGGTGCCGAGGACTCCGCGCTCGGGGCAGAGGACGAGCGCCTTCGTGCCGGACGTGCCCTGGTCGACGGCGAGTACCGCTCCGCCCGTCATCCCACCGCTCCCGTCGTTCGACCGCTCCGTGATCATCCGATCACCGAAAAGGGTCAGGGTGCCGCCGCCCGGGGCCCGCGTCAAGCCTCGGCGCGTCAGCCCGTCAGGTTGCCCGCTCTACCTGACAGTAAGTCAAATTCAGTCGTTGGCTTGATAGTTACTGTCAAGAAAGAAAGTGGACCGGTCGCGTCCAGAGCCCTCTATAGTGATCGCCGATCAACGGCCGGGACGCCCGCCGGGGGACTGACCACCCTTTCCATCCACCGAGGACCCATGACATCCACACCATGCCCCAGCCCCTGATGGCCGGACACGGATTCCGGCCCGTCTACCACCCGGCCGGCCACGACCACGCCCTGCGCAACGCCGTCCAGGACTTACGCACCGGCCGTTGGGTGTCCATGGCCCGGCTGCTCGACGAGACGTCCGACTGGGAGGCCTGGACCCGGCGCACCCAGGTCCTCGGCGCCGTCGCCGCGGGCAGTGACGTCGTCCCCATCTGGCGGGCCGAGCAGCCCGAGAGCCTCGCCGCCGCCGTGATGCACAGCCGGGTCGCCGTCGAGCGGGCCGTCCGCGCCCACCGCGCCGCCCACGCCCGGACCGGGGAACTCTGGCAGGAGGCCTGGACCGCCTGCCGCGAGGCCTCCGAGCGCTCACCCGCCGACCCCGTGCCCTGGGTCGGGCTGCTCGCCCTCGCCGCCCTCGACGAGCAGCAGCGGATGGCCGAGCACCGGCTCACCCCTCCGGCGCCCATGCTGCCGCCCGGCCCCTGGGGCCTGCTCGCCGAGGTGGAGAAGCGCGATCCGCACAACCGCGAGGCGCACCACCGCATGCTCCAGTTCGTCTACGCGCGGCGCTCCGGACCGCTCTCCGAGGCCGTCAACTACTCCTACTGGGCCGCCGGTTCCGCGCCCGTCGGCTCCGCCCTGCACGCCCTCCCGCTCTACGTCCGCGTCGAGCGCTACCGGCGCGAGCGAGGCCACGAGCGCGCCCTCGACCTGCACTGGGTCGCCGAGGACGCCGTACGCGACGCCCAGCGCGCCCTGGACACCTGGTTCCTCTTCTGCGCCACCGACGAGGCCTCCCTGCTCGACCTCAACCACCTGGCGCACGCCCTCTTCGGAGCCCTCCGCTTCGCCGACGCCGCCCGGGTCTTCGAGGCCCTCGGCCCGTACTACACGACCCTCCCCTGGGCCTACCGCACCGCCCACCCGGACGACCGCGCCCTCGCGGAGGAGGTCTTCCTGCGCGCCCGCGCCCGCTGTCTCAGCGGCTGACGCGCCTGCCGCACCCCGGCGCCCCCGCTTCCACCCCCACCCCCGCTCCCCCCCCGTCCCCGGAGGTCCCCATGTCCCGCACCGAAGCCCCGATCGACGCGATACGCAAGCCACCCTCCCAGGACGAGGAGGCGAGACTGAGAGAGCTCGGCTACCAGCCCGTCCTCGCCCGCCGCATGGACGGCTTCGGCAACTTCGCGATCAGCTTCTCGGTCATCTCCGTCCTCTCCGGCTGCATGACCCTCTACGGCTTCGGCCTGGGCACCGGCGGCCCCTCCGTCATGCTGTGGGGCTGGGTCGGCGTCGGCCTCTTCGTCCTGTGCGTGGGCCTCGCCCTCGCCGAGGTCACCAGCGCCTACCCGACCTCGGGCGCCCTCTACTACATGGCGGACCGGCTCGGCGGGCGCCGCTGGGGCTGGTACACCGGCTGGCTGAACCTGCTGGGCCTGCTCGGCGCGATCGCCGGCATCGACTACGGCGCCGCCCTCTTCACCGGAGCCTTCCTCAACCTCCAGTGGGGCTTCGTGCCCACCCCCGGCTCCACCTTCCTCATCTTCCTCGCGATCCTGCTGCTCCACGCCGGGCTCAACCTCTTCGGCGTGCGGCTCGTCAGCGTCCTCAACTCGCTCAGCGTCTGGTGGCACCTCATCGGCGTCGCGGTCATCGTCGGCGCGCTCGCCTTCGTCCCCGACCGGCACCAGTCCGTCGAGTTCGTCTTCACGAAGTTCGTCAACGACACCGGCTGGGCCAACCCGTTCTACGTCGCCGCGATCGGCCTGCTCCTCGCCCAGTACACCTTCTCCGGCTACGACGCCTCGGCCCACCTCTCCGAGGAGACCTCCAACGCCTCCGTCAGCGCGGCCAAGGGCATCGTCCGGTCCATCTGGGTCTCCTGGCTCGCCGGGTTCGCCCTCCTCGCCGGACTCACCTTCGCCATCCAGGACTACGCGGCCACGCAGAACAGCGCCACCGGCGTCCCGCCCGCCCAGATCTTCCTGGACGCGCTCGGCTCCGGCGGCGCCGCCGCCCTGCTGCTCGTGGTGATCGTCGCCCAGCTCTTCTGCGGCAACGCCGAGGTGGCCGCCGCGAGCCGCATGGTCTTCGCGTTCAGCCGGGACAACGCCCTTCCCGGCTCCTCGCTCTGGCGCAAGGTCGACAGCGGCACCCAGACGCCCGTCGCCGCCGTCTGGCTGGCGGTCGTCGTGGCCGCGCTGCTCGCCGTCCCCTCGCTGTACTCGGCCACGGCCTACGGCGCCGTCACCGCGATCAACGTCATCGGCATCACCCCCGCCTACGCCATCCCGATCTACCTGCGGCTGCGCGCCGGGAACCGCTTCGTCCCCGGCCCGTGGAGCCTCGGCCGCTGGAGCAGGCCGATCGGCTGGATCGCCGTCGTGTGGGTGGCCCTCGTGACCGTCCTCTTCTGCCTGCCGCAGAAGTCCCCGGTGAACGTCGACACCATGAACTACGCCGCCATCGCGCTCGCCGTCGTGCTCGTCCTCGCCAGCGTCTGGTGGTACGTCGCCCGCCGCTCGTACGGCACGCCGACCACGTACGGAAGCGCCCGCGAGGAGGCGGAGATCTCCGAGGGCATCATCTGAGGACGGAACCCGGCTCCCGCCCCCGGTCGGGGCCGGGAGCCGGGAGCCGGAGCGTCGTCAGGCGCTGAACTCGTAGGTCCAGGAGGCCGACTGGGCCGAGAAGTCGATGTCGGTGATCTCCAGGGCGTGCCCGTGCTGGTCGCTGACGACCCGGTGGACGACCAGCCGGGCCGTACCGCCCTCCGTCGTCGCGGCCGCGGTGGGCGGGACGCCGACCGACTCCCGGTGGGTGATCCGCAGCCCCGCCCGGTGCATCCAGTGGTAGAGGAGCCGCAGGTCCGGCTGTTGACGGCAGTCCCTGCCCCGCCGGTACCGGGAGAGCTGCGGGATCTCGGCGAGGGCCGGCCGGGAGAACCACGACACCGCCCGCTGGAGCGCCGCCCCGTGCGGCCCGAGCACCGTGTGCCGGTGGACGAGCGTCGGCTCGCCCGGGGTGAGCAGGAGCCGGGCCGCCAGGGGAGTGGGCGGCGGCTCCCACGTGAGCGAGGCCCGTACGAGTGCCCCGGCCGCCCGCGGCCCGCCCGGAAACGTCGGGCGGCGGGCCGTGAGGGCCGGTGCGGACGGCTCGGGCTCGGCCTCCTCGGCGGCGAAGGTGCCGCGCCGGTCGGTCACCACGAGCCCTTCCTCCCTGAGGAGTTGGAGCGCGCTGCGGACGGTCTGCCGGTTGACGTGGTAGTGCTGGGAAAGCGATCGCTCCGAAGGGAGCCGGCTCCCGGGGGAGATGCGCCGCTGGGTGAGGTCCTCGCGCAGGGCGGCGGCGACCCGGAGATAGAGCGGCACTTCCGCCGCCTCGGAATCGGGCTCGGCCATGATCAACCCTCTCTTTGCTCAGCGTGACAGCAGGGGGCGCCTGGGTGATCAATTCCTATCATTGGTCTAAACCATTTCGCCAGACCGGTCCGGCAGAGTGGCCGAAACGAGCGTCGCGCCTTGTAATGAGGTCACAGGTGACGGGCCGGTGGCTCGGCTGCGGACAGAAGCGGGTGAGGCCGGATGACGACTCCTTCGGAACGGGCCGCGAAAGGCAGGGCGGCCCGCAAGCGTGTCCCCCGCTCCTCCCACGGGCGGTGGATACCGAGCTCTCAGCGGCCCACCCCGCTGGACGTCCTGGAGCGCGAGTCCCAGGACCGGCTGCCCGACCTCGTCCCCCTCCGCTACGGCAGGATGGCCGTCTCCCCCTTCGCGTTCCTGCGCGGCGCGGCAGCCGTCATGGCCGCCGACCTCGGCGCCCAGCGGCACACCGGGCTCACCGTGCAGCTCTGCGGCGACGCCCACCTGCTCAACTTCGGGGTGTACGCCTCACCCGAACGGACGCTCCTCTTCGACGTGAACGACTTCGACGAGACCCTCCCCGGCCCCTTCGAATGGGACGTCAAGAGGCTCGCCGCCAGCGTCACCGTCGCCGCCCTCCAGAACGGCAGCGCGAAGCCCAAGGCGCACCGCGCGGCGCTCGTCGCCGTCGAGTCGTACCGCACGGCCATGCGCCGCCTCGCGGAACTGGGTGAGCTGGAGGTCTGGTACGAGCGGATCTCCGCCGACGACATCCTGCACGTCGTACGGGGCCAGGACCGCGCCCGCCTCACCAAACGGCTCGCGGGCGCCCGTCGCCGCACCAGCCTCCAGGCGCTCGCCAAGCTCACCGAGCGGGACGAGGCCGGGAACCGGCACATCGTCGACGACCCGCCGCTCCTCGAACGCGTCGCGGACATCGACCGGGCCACCCTCGGCAAGATCTTCAGCGACTACCGCAGCTCCCTCCCCGAGGAGCGCCGCGTCCTCCTCGACCGCTACCACTACGTCGACGCCGCACGGAAGGTCGTCGGAGTCGGCAGCGTCGGCACCCGCTGCTTCGTGCTCCTCCTCGAAGGCCGGGACGACAGCGACCCCCTCATCCTGCAGATCAAGGAAGCCGGCCGCTCCGCGCTCGAACCGTATCTGCCGCCGTCCTCCTACTCCCACCAGGGCCATCGCGTCGTCTGCGGACAGCGGCTCGTCCAGGCCGCGAGCGACATCTTCCTCGGCTGGATGACCGGACCCGAACAGCGCCACTTCTACTGGCGGCAGCTGCGCGACATGAAGGGCTCCGCCGAGGTGGAGACCATGTCCCCGGCCACCCTGCGGGACTACGCGCGGCTGTGCGGCCGCGCCCTGGCCCGCGCGCACGCCCGCACCGGCGACCGGATCGCCATCGCCGCCTACCTGGGTGCCTCGGACGTCTTCGACCGCTCGGTGGCCGACTTCGCCCTCGCGTACGCAGGGCAGAACGCCGACGACTACGCGGCGCTGGGCGCGGCCATAGCCGCGGGCATGGTGACGGCGGCCCCAGGCGCCTGAACGGGGTGACGGCCACCCCAGGGCGCATGAACACCGTGACGGCGGCCCCCGGCGCCGGTACGCGCCGGGAGGGCCGCCGTCACCCGTACGGCTCTACGCGTTGCGGCGCAGCGGCGGTTCCGCCGGCGTCTCGGACACCGGTCCGAAGAGGACCGCCCGCGCCACCGCGGGGGCGAACAGGGCCGTCATCGGGGCGGTGAGGGTGAGCGCCCGGCGGAAGGGGATGCCCACGACCGGGTCACCCGCCGCCCGCTCCTGCACCCGGCCCAGGTACCAGCCGACCGCCTTGTCCAGCGCGCCGGGACCGGCCGCACCGCCGACGGCGCCGGGCATCTTCTTGTCGGCGCCCGTCGAGATGTCCCAGGCCTGCCGGGAGGCGTCGAGCAGCGCGCGCTGCACCCGCCGGGTGGTCGGGGTGCGCCTCGGGTCGGCGAGCGCCCGGCGCAGGGCGACCGCGGAGATCGCGGCGACCGCCATGCCCTGCCCGTAGATCGGGTTGAAGGCGCAGAGCGCGTCGCCGGTGGCGAGGAAGCCGGCCGGGCGGCGGCCCGGACGGTCGTACCGGCGACGGATGTTGGCGGTCTTGCGGAAGCCGTACACCGGGGACACCGGCTCCGCCTCGGCCAGCCACTCGCTGATCACGGAGTGCGGCATCCGCTTGGCGTACTCCTCGAACGCCCCCTCCTCCGTCGGCGGTTCGTTGCCGCGCAGCCCGGAGAGGGTCACCAGGTGGGTGCCGTCGCCGACGGGCAGGACGACGGCCCCGTACTCCTGCGCGGGGTTGGGCACGATGAAGTAGCCCCTGGCGTCGCTGTCCAGGACCCCGGCCGGGGCGCGGTAGACCCGCGTGCCGTACGCGAGACCGGTGTCGATGGTCTCCTCGTGCGGCGCCTCGGCGCCGATCCCGGCGAGCCAGTCGGCGGACTTCGTGGACCGCCCGGACGCGTCGACGACGAGATCGGCCTCCAGGACCCGGGTCTCCTTATCGGCGCCCGCGCCGCGCTCGCGCAGCCGTACGCCGCGGACGCGCGAGGAGTCGCCGGTCAGGCCCACCGTCTCGTGGCCCTCGATCAGTTCGATGCGCGGGTCGGCGAAGACCCGCTGCCGCACCAGCCACTCCAGCTGCGGGCGCGCGCCCGAGTAGAAGTGCGCGCTCGCGGGCGTCCGGCGGAACCACTTGCCGTTCTGCCACTGGACCATGTCCTCCGGGACGCCCACCTTGGGCGCGCCGAGCTCTCCGAGCTCCTTCGTGAAGCCGGGGAGCAGCTCGTCGAAGGCCTGCTGCCCGCCCGCGATGAGGACGTGGAGGTGCCGGCCCTGCGGGACGCCGGGCCGGGCCTCGGGTCCCTCCGGGAAGCGGTCGCGCTCGACGACCGTCACCTTCTCGGCGTGCTCGGCGAGGACCCGAGCGGCCAGCAGTCCAGCGAGACTTCCCCCGATGACCACCGCGTGACGTGTCGCGCGGCGCCCCAAGTCGTCGGCCATACCCGCCCTTTCGTGTCGTGGAACTACAACTGACCAGTATCCACGCCGCTGCGGGCCGCGTCGCGTGTGCCGAGTCACTCGATGCGGCGGCCCGGCACCGGCCCCGCTCTGGAGGGCCGGGGTCGGACCGAGCCCGCTCCTACGTCTCCGGGCCCGCCTCAAGGGCGCAGGCTTCCTCCAGGCCGTGCACGGCCCACGCGGGGAACGGGTCCTCCCACGGGCCGGTCTCCCCGTCGGCGACCAGGCACCGGTCGAGCGCCGCGGTCAGGGCGGCGGCGTCGAGCTCCGTCCCGATGAACACCAGCTCCTGCGCGGCCGGGCCGTCGGCCGCCGCCACCCCGGAGGGCTCGAACCGTGCCACGGCACCCGCCTGCGACCACAGCCCGGTCACCGGCTCCCGGCCGGCCAGGGCGAAGAAGCCCTTGGAGCGCAGGATCCGCCCGTACGCGCCGCTGTCCATGCCCGTGGCGCCGTCGGTGACGAACCGCCAGAGCCGCGCCGGGTGGAAGGGGCGGCCGGCGCGGTAGACGGTGGACGAGATGCCGTACTCCTCGGTCTCCGGCGCGTGGTCCCCGTTGAGCTCCCGGACCCAGCCCGGCGCCTGCTGGGCCCGGTCGAGATCGAAGAGCCCGGTGCCGAGCAGCTCGGCGGTGGGGACGCGGCCGTGCGTGGCGGTCACGATCCGGGCCGCCGGGTTCAGCCTTTCGAGGGTCGCGGCGAGCCGCTCCGCGTCCTCGTGACCGACCAGGTCGAGCTTGTTGAGGACGATGACGTCGGCGAACTCGATCTGGTCCATGAGCAGATCGCTGACCGTGCGCTCGTCGTCCTCGTAGGGGGCGAGGCCGCGCTCGGTGAGCCCGTCCCCGGCCGCCAGCTCGGGCAGGAAGTTCGCGGCGTCGACCACGGTGGCCATGGTGTCGAGCCGGGCGAGATCGCCGAGGGTCGCGCCGTCGTCGCGCGGGAAGGCGAAGGTGGCGGCGACCGGCATCGGTTCGGAGATCCCGCTGGACTCGATGAGCAGGTGGTCGAACCGCCCCTCGCGGGCCAGCCGGTCGACCTCCTCCAGGAGGTCGTCGCGCAGGGTGCAGCAGATGCAGCCGTTGGTCATCTCGACGAGCCGCTCCTCGGTCCGGGAGAGCGCGGCGTCGCCGCCCCGCACCAGGGCGGCGTCGATGTTGATCTCGCTCATGTCGTTGACGATCACCGCGACGCGCAGGCCCTCGCGGTTGGCCAGGACGTGGTTGAGGAGCGTCGTCTTCCCGGCGCCGAGGAAGCCGGAGAGCACGGTGACGGGCAGCCGGACGTCGGCGGCCGGGTCGGCGGTGGGCACCGGCTCAGCCCTCGGGGCGGAGCAGGCCGCGCTCGTACGCCCGCACCAGGCGCTGCGGGACCTGGTGGACGACTCCGTCGACCGTGACGGGGACGAGCTGGACGGTGCTCGCCTTCCACTGGGAGCGGCGGTGGCGGGTGTTGGAGCGGGACATCTTGCGCTTGGGCACGGCCATGGGAAACGGACCTCCATCGTCGGGACGTGACGGTCACGCTACATGAAAATGATTCCCATTAACAAAGTCAGGACTCCTCCTCCGGCCCGAGCTCGGCCAGCGCGCCCGTCAGCCACTCCACCCAGAACCGCTCCAGATCCACCCCGCCCCGCAGGACGAGATGCCGCAGCCGGTCCGGTTCGGTCCGGCGGCGTTCCGCAGGGAAGTCGCGGGCCTCGATGACCAGGTACTCGTCCAACTGGGCCCGGTGCAGGGCGAGATGGCGTCGGAGCTCGGCCCGGAGCCCCGCCGCGCCCACCATCGCCGCCGCCCGCATCCGCAGCAGCAGCGCCGACCGGAGCGGCTTCGGGTCCTCCACCCTGCCCACCCAGTCGCTCAGCTCGGCCCGGCCCGCGGGCAGCACCTCGTACTCCTTCTTCTGTCCCCGGGCCGGCACGGGAGCGGGCAGGGCGCGGATGTGCCCCGCCTGCTCCAGCTTCCCGAGCTCGCGGTAGATCTGCTGGTGCGTGGCCGACCAGAAGTAGCCGATCGACTTGTCGAAGCGGCGCGTCAGTTCGAGGCCGGAGGACGGCTTTTCGAGCAGCGCGGTGAGGATCGCGTGCGGGAGGGACATGCTCGCATCCTAGGTTCGGCCGGCCACGGTGATCACGGGGTGGAGGTCAGAGGGTCGCCGCGAGCCGCGTGCCCTGGTCGATCGCCCGCTTCGCGTCCAGCTCGGCGGCGACGTCCGCGCCGCCGATGAGGTGTGCCGAGCGGCCGGCGGCGACCAGCTCCTCGTACAGGTCGCGGCGAGGCTCCTGTCCCGCGCAGAGCACGATCGTGTCGACCGGCAGGAGCTGCGCCTCGCCGTCGACGGTGAGGTGCAGGCCCGCGTCGTCGATCCGCTCGTACGACACCCCGGCCACCATGGTGACGCCGCGGTGCTTGAGCTCGGTGCGGTGGATCCAGCCGGTCGTCTTGCCGAGGCCCGCGCCGACCTTGGAGGTCTTGCGCTGGAGCAGGTGGACCTGGCGCGGCGGGGCGGTCCGCTCGGGCGCGCGCAGTCCGCCGCGGTTCTCGTACGAGGTGTCGACGCCCCACTGGCGGAAGTACGTCTCGGCGTCCTGGCTCGCGCCCTCGCCGCCGTCCGTGAGGAACTCGGCGACGTCGAAGCCGATGCCGCCCGCGCCGATGATCGCGACCCGCTCGCCGACCGGCGCGCCGTCGCGCAGCACGTCGAGGTAGCTGAGGACGCTCGGGTGGTCCTCGCCGGCGATGCCGGGCGTGCGGGGGGTGACGCCGGTCGCGACGACGACCTCGTCGTAGCCCTCCAGGTCGGCGGCGGAGACGTACGTGTTCAGACGGACGTCGATGCCGCGCTCGGCGAGCTGGACGCGGAAGTAGCGCAGCGTCTCGTCGAACTCCTCCTTGCCCGGGACGCGCTTGGCGATGTTCAGCTGGCCGCCGATCTCGGCGGCGCCGTCGAACAGGGTGACGGAGTGGCCGCGCTCGGCGGCGGACACCGCGCAGGCCAGTCCGGCCGGGCCCGCGCCGACGACCGCGACGCGCTTGGCGAGGCGGGTGGGGGAGAGGACCAGCTCGGTCTCGTGGCAGGCGCGCGGGTTGACCAGGCAGGAGGTGATCTTCAGGTTGAAGGTGTGGTCGAGGCAGGCCTGGTTGCAGCCGATGCAGGTGTTGATGGTGTCCGCGCGGCCGGCCGTCGCCTTGGCGACGAAGGCGGGGTCGGCGAGGAACGGGCGGGCCAGCGACACCAGGTCGGCGCGGCCGTCGGCGAGGATCTCCTCGGCGACCTCGGGGGTGTTGATGCGGTTGGAGGTGACGAGCGGCACGGAGACCGCGCCCATCAGCTTCTTCGTCACCCAGGTGTAGGCGCCGCGCGGCACGGAGGTGGCGATGGTGGGGATGCGCGCCTCGTGCCAGCCGATGCCGGTGTTGATGATGGTCGCGCCGGCGGCCTCGATCTCCTTGGCGAGCTGGACGACCTCCTCCAGGGTGGAGCCGCCGGGGACGAGGTCCAGCATGGAGAGGCGGTAGACGAGGATGAAGTCCTCGCCGACGCGCTCGCGGATCCGGCGGACGATCTCCAGCGGGAAGCGGACGCGGTTCTCGTACGAGCCGCCCCAGCGGTCGGTGCGCTGGTTGGTGGCGGCGGCGATGAACTCGTTGATGAGGTAGCCCTCGGAGCCCATCACCTCGACGCCGTCGTAGCCGGCCTCCTTGGCGAGTTCGGCGCAGCGCGCGTAGTCCTCGACGGTCTGCTCGACCTCGGCGTCGGACAGCTCGTTGGGTACGAAGGGGCTGATGGGCGCCTTGATCGGGCTGGGGCCGACGAGACCCGGGTGGTAGGCGTACCGGCCGAAGTGCAGGATCTGCATGGCGATCCTGCCCCCCTCGGCGTGCACGGCGTCGGTGATCAGCCGGTGCTCGGCGACCTCCTCGGCCGTGGTCAGCTTGGCCCCGCCGTCCCAGGGGCGGCCGGCCTCGTTGGGCGCGATGCCGCCGGTGACGATGAGGCCGACGCCGCCCCGGGCGCGCTCGGCGTAGAAGGCGGCCATGCGCTCGAAGCCGTGCTCGGTCTCCTCCAGGCCGACGTGCATCGAGCCCATGATCACCCGGTTGGGCAGGGTGGTGAACCCGAGGTCGAGCGGGCTCAGCAGGTGCGGGTACGGGGTCGGGGTCATGGGGGCGCCTCCTCGCGCAGGGGTCGTCGACCTCTGTTCTAGGCGACCCCGCGCGTCTTCTGCAACTAGTTGCAGAAGAATCGGGGAGTGACATCTACTACTCGGTAGCCTCCGGGTCGGCAAGGAGATCGCGCGCATCGGGGGTGCCGGCCACGCTGACTCCCTCCAGGGGAGGGGAACGGGCGACACCGGCGTGGCGCCCGGGGAACGGAAACCGACGGGCGGATCGTCACCGTGTCCGAGCCGGACGCAGGGCCGGCTCCCGAACGGGACGGTGATCATGAGACACGGGTTCACGCGCGGCCTGCCCCTCGGAGGCGTTCTCCTGGCAGCGGCGCTCACCCTGGCGCCCGCGGTCGGCGCCGAGGCCCACCACGGCCCCGGACACGCGGCCGACCCGAGGCTCTCCCTCACCAAGGTCGCCGACGCCGCCTCGGCCGACGCGGGATCCGCCGTCGGCTACACCCTCACGGTCACCGGTCGCGGACCGGGCAGCGCCGTCCGCGCGGCCCTGACCGACCCCCTGCCGTCCGGCGCCGGTGTCGAGTGGCGGATCTCCCCTTCGTACAGCGGACCCGGGAGGTGCGTCCTCCAGGGGCCCGTCGGCAGCCAGACCCTGCGCTGCTCCTTCGGCAACCTCCGGCAGGGCGCCCGGGCCGTCGTCCACGTCGCCGCAACGACGACGGCGGCGAGCTGCGGCGCGTACCCGAACACCGCGACGGCGACGGCCCGCAACGGCCCGCCCGTCAGCGCCTCCGCCTCGACGACGGTCGTCTGTCCTCCACCGTCCCCCGAGCTGAGCCTGGGCAAGACCGCGGATGCCGCGTCGGTCAGCGCCGGCGACCCGATCGGCTTCACCGTCACCACACACAACGGCGGCGGCGACGCCACCGGGGTCACGGTCACCGACCCCCTGCCCGCCGGCCCCGGCATCAGCTGGACGATGGACCCGGTCGACGAAGCGTGCACGCTCGTCGGGCAGACCGGTTCCCAGACCCTCTCCTGCTCCTATCCCGACCTCCCGGCCGGAGCGAGCCGATCCGTGCACGTCCAGAGCCTCACCGTCTTCGCGAGCTGCGGGAGGTACGGCAACACCGCCACCGTCACCGGCGACAACACCGGCAGCGCGCGGGCCACCGCCGACACCACCGTGCTGTGCCCGTCGATGGCCCTGGCCGAGACCGCGGACGCGACGTCCGTCGACGCCGGCGGCGAGATCGGCTTCACGGCCACCGTCGCCAACGGCGGCCCGGGCACACTCAGGAGCGTCACCCTGAACGACGCGCTCCCGGCGGGCCCCGGCATCCAGTGGTCGCTCAGCCCCGCCGTCACCGGGTGCGTGATCAGCGGCGCGGCCCCCGGCCAGGTGCTCGCCTGCGACTTCGGTGACGTACCGCCCGGCGGATCGGTCTCCGCGCACGTGGCCGCCCTCACGACCACCGACAGCTGTGGAACGTACGACAACACCGCCAGGGCCTCCGCCGCCAACGACGACACCCGAAGCGCCGCGGCGTCCACGACCGTGGTGTGCCCCGCGGCGGCCGTCCGCACGGTCCCGGCCGCGTCGGCCACCCGCCCCGGTGCCCGGGCGCTGACACAGGGCTCGTGAAGCTCCGTGGGCGGGCCGACGCCGTCGGCCCGCCCACGCTCACACCTTGCGGTAGCCGTACGCCTCCGAGGCCGCGGCCGCCACCGCGTCGAGGTCCCCACCGGCGCTCGCCGTCACCAGCGCGGCGACCGCGCCCTCGACGAACGGCGCGTCCACCAGGCGGCAGCCCTCGGGCAGTTCGTCACCCTCGGCGAGCAGCGCCTTCACGGTGAGGACCGCGCTGCCCAGGTCGACCAGGAGCGCCACCCCGGCCCCCCGGTCGACGGCCTTGGCCGCCTCGCAGATCAGCTCGGCACTCGTCCCGAGCCCACCGTCCGGCGTGCCGCCCGCGGGCAGGACGGGCGCCAGGTCGCCGCCGCCGGCGAGGCCCCGGGCCAGCTCGGCCACCGCCGTGGCGACCGCGGCGCTGTGCGAGACGAGCACGATGCCGACGGGAGACGGGCTCATGCCACTCCCTCCGCCCCGGCCGTCTCGGCGAGCGCGGCGAACAGCAGCGCCGACGACGTCGCGCCCGGATCCTGGTGCCCGATCGACCGCTCCCCGAGATAACTGGCCCTGCCCTTGCGCGCCTGGAGGGGTACGGTCGCCAGGGCACCCTCCTCGGCGGCGGCGCGGCCCGCCTCGTACGAGCTCCGCAGCCCCGCCACGGCCGGCACGAGCGCGTCCAGCATCGTCTTGTCGCCCACCTGGGCACCGCCCAGCCGCGACACCGCCGCCACACCGGCGTCGAGCGCCTCCGCCAGCCGCTCCCGGGTGACGTCCGCCTCCTCGCCCAGGGTCTTCCCGGCGCGCCGGAGCAGCGTCCCGTACAGCGGTCCCGAAGCGCCGCCGACCGTCGAGATGAGCTGCCGCCCTGCGGCGGTGAGCACGGCGCCGGGAGTCGGCGGCGGTTCCTTCTCGAGGATCTCCGTCACGGCGGCGAAGCCCCGCTTCAGATTGGCGCCGTGGTCGGCGTCGCCGATCGCAGAGTCCAGCTCGGTGAGCCGGTCGGCCTCCCGGTCGACGTCCTCGGCCACCGCGGTCAGCCAGCGCACCAGGAACCCGGCGCCGAAGGTCTCCGTCACGTCGTCACTCCCCATGCCCATCCCGTCTCACCGGCCCCAGCGCAGCGCGGGCGTCTGCACCGGAGCGTCCCACAGCCGCAGCAGCTCCTCGTCGACCTCGCACAGGGTCACCGAGCAGCCCGCCATGTCGAGCGAGGTCACGTAGTTCCCGACCAGTGTGCGGGCCACCGGGACATGCCGCTCGGCGAGCACCCGCTGCACCTCGGCGTTGAACCCGTACAACTCCAGGAGCGGGGTCGCGCCCATCCCGTTGACGAGGGCGATGACCGGTCCGGACGGGCGCAGATCCTCCACGACGGCGTCGACGGCGAAGTCCGCGATCTCCCGCGAGGTCATCATGGCCCGCCGCTCCCGGCCCGGCTCGCCGTGGATGCCGATGCCCAACTCCAGTTCTCCCTCGGGGAGATCGAAGGTCGGGCTGCCCTTGGCGGGGGTCGTGCAGGCGCTCAGGGCCACCCCGAAGGACCGGGACCGCTCGTTGACCCGGCGGGCGATCGCCTCGACGCGCTCCAGCGGGGCGCCCTCCTCGGCGGCCGCGCCCGCGATCTTCTCCACGAACAGGGTGCCCCCGGTACCGCGGCGCCCCGCCGTGTACAGGCTGTCCGTGACGGCCACGTCGTCGTCGACGAGGACCTTGGCGACCTGGATGCCCTCGTCCTCGGCGAGCTCCGCGGCCATCTCGAAGTTCAGCACGTCGCCGGTGTAGTTCTTGACGACGAACAGCACCCCGGCGCCGCTGTCGACGGCCGCGGCGGCCCGCACCATCTGATCGGGCACCGGCGACGTGAACACCTCGCCCGGACAGGCGGCGGCCAGCATCCCGGGCCCCACGAACCCCCCGTGCAGCGGCTCGTGCCCGGACCCGCCGCCGGACACCAGCGCCACCTTCCCCGCCACGGGCGCGTCCCGCCGCACCACGACACGCCGCTCCACGTCGACGGTCAACTCGGGATGCGCGGCGGCCATCCCCCGCAGCGCGTCGGCGACGACCGTCTCCGGAACGTTGATGAGCATCCTCATGGATACCTCCAGGTGGGAGCAGCAGGCAAGTAACTGACCTGTGTCTTTGCAGGTCAGGGCAGGTGTGCCGGTTTGTCGTTCTTGGTGGTCCGTGGCGTTTGGGGGCGGTTCCGTGCGGTCCTGATGCCGACTTGATGCCGACTTTCCGATGGTGCATCAGCTTTGGGTTGCGAGAGCGAGCTTCGCGCATGCGCATCCCGGAGCGATTATCGGCGCTAGGACGCGGGTGCGCACCGATGCCCCACCGGTTGAATCCGGCCGGTCTCGCACCCGGGGTGCTCTGGGGTCGGCGTGCCGCGAGGGTGTGTGTCGAGGTGGTCATGGTGATGGGACGGATGCCTTCCGGGCAGCGACCGCCCGATGAGGCTTGCTGCTTGATGCGTCGATCGCTGCAGGCCCCGGCAGCGCCCTGCCCGGCCCGGCCGCCGCCGCGGCAGACCTAAGGAGCTGGTGGAGCGGTCGCTGTTCCATCTGCCCGACGCGCGTCCGGCGTCGCATGAAGCGCTCTTCTCGGCGCTTGTCGAGGCCCGGACGGTGTTCCAGGCGGCGGAGTACAGCAAGCTGGGGCGGACGTTGCCGTCGCTGATCCTCGGCTCCCTCGCCTCGCAGGCCCACGACATCGCGGCCCGTGCGTACGTCCTGCTCGCGCAGCTCGCGATCAAGAGCTACCAGGGCATGGCGTGGGTGGCGGCCGAACGGGCACGGGCTCAGGCGGAGCTGACCGGCAACCCGGTGGTGACGGGCGAGGCCGCGCACTCGACGGGCGTCTCCCTGCGCCGCAGCGGTGACTACCAGGCCGCGATCGACCATCTCCAGGAAGCGGCCGCACGGTTGGGACGGCATCCTGAGGAACTCGCCATGCGGACACGCTGATGCTCTGACGGCCTCGTACAGCGCCGCGCAGGCCGGATGGCGGGGCCGCGCGAGGGAACTGATCGGAGAAGCCGAGGAGACGGCGAAGCGGAGCGAGACGGCCGCACAGCACCTCTCCATCCCCGGCGGGTTCGGCCAGGCTCAGACGCGCGGCTTCCTCCGTCCACACGCCTTCGGCGAGGTCGACCAGGCGCTGATGTACGCGGAGAAGCTCGACCCGTGCCGGCTGCCGACGTCCGAGCGGCGGGGACGTCCCGTCAGCGCTACAGCGGCACGGCCCAGTGCCAGGCGCCCGCACGGCAGTGCACGTGCTGGAGGGCCCATTCCGGGCCTTGTCAGTCCCGCGCCGTATGAGTGGCTCTGCCTGCAGATCGGGCAGCGCGACGAGGGTCCAGGTGTCGAGGGGGGCGAGGGAGGTCGTGGCCGGCACGCGGCCTCGCGCAGCAGCCTGCTTCGGCTCACCTCCACCGGGAACCTGCGCGTCCCGGCGGGGGAGGGGGTCTCCTTCCGCGGCGTGGACATGATGGTGGTGGAGATCCAGGAGACCCGCATCACGTACGACATCGACGGCATCATCCAGGACATCACGGTGGCCGTGGACACCAAACCGGAGATCTGAGGGGCCGGCCCGAGGAGGAGGATCGGCACGGCCGGTGGCGGCAACGGGCCGATCCTCCCCGGAGGCAACCCCGTCAGTGCTTCTCGGAGACGGCGGAGAACGTCGGGTTCATCCCGACTGTGTTGGCCTTCACAAGGCCGGCCTCGACGAGCTGCCACATGCCGCGCTTGACCTCGTCCAAGTCCACGTCGAGGCCCTGTTCGCCCAGCCATCGTGCGATGCGGTCCGCCGTCTTGTCCCGGTGGCTCCTCCCCTGGAGGTAGGCGAGCGCCGACTTCTGCCACCGCACGGCGCCCGGCACCGGAGCCGCGTTCGTGCCCGCCGGTGCGATGGTCTCGGCCAGGTGGAGAAGGGCGGCGATGATGCCGCGAGTGTCCTTCGAGCGTGTCGTCTCGTAAGCCTCGATCGCCTCGGCGCGGAAGTCCGCCACAGGTCCCCCTAGGGTCGCGGATCAGTTGAACTCGCAGGGTAAAGCGGGGAGTTCAGCAAGGGACAGGCCGCCTCTTCTGTAAAAGCGGCCCGACCTCGGCTTGGCCTCGGAAGAGTGAACCAGTGGAGGGCTGCGTTTCACTTGCCAATCCCGGCTGCATATTTCCCCTCGTTGGATCCGACGAAGGGGTAGGTAAGCCGTTGCCCACGCTCAAGATGTCCTTTGCCTCCGCGCTGTCGGCAGTTGTCTTCGCATCGGGGCTGGCGCTCGGTACAGCTGGCACGGCCGGCGCCGCCACCTGCCCCTCCGAGGCGTCCCCCACTGCCCGCGGCGGCGACGCCCACTGGAAGATCGCCTGCACCAGTACGGGGGTGAAGGTCTACGGCTGGGTCCAGGACACGGCCGCGGACGGCCGGTGCGCAACCGTGACCGCTACATCCGACGGCGGTCCCGGATGGATCGACATGGTGGAAGCGTGCGGCTCCGGTGTCCGGAAGAACTTCGACTGGTCCATCCCGGGCACCAAGGCGGCCAAGGTCTGGCTGCGCATTCTCGACACGGACTGACGCGCTGCTGTCTTGGCCGGCAAGCCGATTCGGCCCTGGAGGCGGTGACGCAGCGGGAGAACGTTCTCCACGGAGGTGGTCCCACGGCTGCGAACGCCCGTAAGACGCACTGACTCTTTTCCCACCTCACGTTGAGGTGTGGTGAAGGATGGCGACCGCCTTCACCACGCCCGTGATCCGGGTCGTGCTGCAGCGGAGCTTCCGGAGGAGGCTCCAGGCCTTGAGGGTGGCCATGGCGCGTTCGTCGGGGCAGCGGATCTTGGCGTGGGTCGTGTTATGACGACGCTTCCATCGCTTGAG
The DNA here is from genome assembly GCF_040295385.1 of Streptomyces sp. NPDC002825. Classification (NCBI taxonomy): domain Bacteria; kingdom Bacillati; phylum Actinomycetota; class Actinomycetes; order Kitasatosporales; family Streptomycetaceae; genus Streptomyces; species Streptomyces sp. NPDC002825. Next base: position 18,515 of record NZ_JBEOVH010000037.1, on the reverse strand, counting down.
GCGACGGCCGCGAAAGGACACCCGGACAGGACGGGCGCACGGTGTGGTCACGTGCGCCCGCGGCGTTCGCTGGTCAGTCGATGGTGTCGATGACCTCGCCGAGGTCGACGAACTTGAAGCCGGTGGCCTCGCGGTCGCCGTCGCTGGGGGTCTCCTGACCGTCCTGGACGACGAGGAGGCCCTTGGGGTAGCGCGTGCCGAGCGGGGCGTTGAGCGCGGCGGCGCCGTCGCAGACCTCGGAGCCGTCGAGGGTGGGGGAGGCCGCGGCGATGCGGAAGGCGTTCTCGTACTCGTTGTCCTCGTCGCGCTCGCGGTCGTAGGCGACGAAGGTGTTGTCGCCCTGGCTGGAGGCGAGCAGGTAGCCGTCGCCGTCCGGCTCGTTGACCAGGGTCAGGCCCTCGACGTCGGCCGTCAGGTGCTTGCCGCCGAAGCCAGGGTCGGCGCCGGGCACGCACTCCTCGGTCTGCGCGTCGTACGTGCCCGGGACGCCGTACTCACGGACCTTGTCGATCAGGATCGGCGTGCCGGTCAGACCCGCGTCGATGCGCCAGATGCCGACGTCCTCCTGCCCCGCGTACAGGGTGCCGTCCGAGGGGTCGACGACCATGCCCTCGACCTGCGGCAGTTCGCCCGGCTCGGCGCAGGGCGTCCAGGAGTCGCCGTTGGGCAGGCGGAAGGAGGCGGGCAGGTCCAGGGTGCGGACCTGGCGGTAGTCGACGGTGCCGGCCGGGGTGGGGAGCAGTTCCAGCAGGGCGATCCGGGTGCGGTTGCGCTGGCTGACCAGGGCGTAGGAGCGGCCGGTGGTGCGGTCGGTCCAGGTGGCGAGGCCGTACGCGGTCTTCTGCTTGTTGATCTCGGCCTGGTCGGCGGAGAAGACGGGCTGCGCTCCCGGGTCGGTCACGTCGGTGAGCGGGCCGCCGGGCTTGTCCCGGTCGATGCGGTAGATCCGCAGCCGGTCGTTGCCGCGGTCGCTGACCACCGCGACGTCCGTGCGGACGCCGCCCAGGCGCAGGCCCTGCACCAGGTCGACGTTGTTGAAGCGGCCGGGCTTGTCGTCGGCGCTCGGCCCGGCCGGGACGGGGATCGACTGCACCTGGCGCGCGTCCAGGTCATAGGCCCGCAGGCCGCCCTGCTTGGCGGCGGCGATCACCAGGCTGCGGCCCGGGTCGGCGGGGTTGCGCCAGATCGCCGGGTCGTCCGCGTTGGCGTTGCCGCCGGCCTCGTCGTCGAACAGCGGGGCGGTCTCGGCCTTCGGTCGGACGCTGTCGATCCCGGAGGCCTGTGCCGGGAGGGCGAGCAAGGTCGCCAGTGTCGTGCAGAGAACGAGCGTGGAGGCGCGAGATGTCAGACGTATCGTCATGGTTCTTCCTTGTATGAGGAACTTTGCCCTAACGAGAAGACCCTCACGATCACGGCTGTCATGTCCACGACTGAAAGGTGGACGGCGGTTGAACACGCCCCGAAGGCTCCTGCGGTCGGAGCACCCGATCAGGGGCCCCGGCCGCAGGAGCACTGGTGGTGAGCGGAACCGGTCAGCTGATGGCGATGCCGTCGAGCAGGAAGACGGTCGACAGGTAGGTGTCTTCGGTACCGGCGAACTCCAGCTTCACCGTCTGCCCCTTATAGGCGGACAGGTCGACGGTCTTCTGGACGTATCCGGAGCTCGCGTCGGCGTTGGAGTAGGTGGCCAGCGTGGTGCCGTTGACGTTGACCTTCAGGGTGTCGTAGGCGGTGGAGCCGGACTCCTGGGTCGTGACCCTCAGCCAGAAGGTGAGCTTCGGGGTGCCGGTGGAGGGCACCGCGATGTTCGACTGGGACAGGGACTCGACGGCGTCAGCGCCGTAGCCCATCATCCAGGCGTACCAGGACCCGTCACGCGCGGCCTGCAGGGACGAGTTGGTGATGATGCTGTCGCTCTGGGTCCAGCCGCCGGTGCCCTGCTCGAAGCCGCCGTTGGCCAGTGCGTTCCCGCTGGGAGGCGTAGTCGGCGAGGGGGTGGGGGTGGACGGCGAGGGGGTGGGGGTGCCGGTGCCGGGGTCGGGCAGCGCGGTGCCGACGCTGACGGCGGCCCACGCCTTGGAGACGAGGTACCCCTCCTGGGAGTTGGTGCCGTACAGGTCGGCGGCGGCCTGCAGGGTGGCGGTGCGGGCGCCGGCGTAGTTGGTGGTGGAGGTCATGTAGGTGGACAGCGCGCGGTACCAGACCGCTGCGGCCTTGTCCTTGCCGATGCCCGCGAAGGTGTCGTTGTTGCAGGTGGTGCCGGTGTGCGAGCGTCCGCCGATGGTCTTCGCCCCGGTGCCCTCGGCCGCCAGGTAGAAGAAGTGGTTGCCGATCCCGGAGGAGAGGTGCACGTCCACCGAGCCGGCGCTGGAGTTCCAGCAGGACAGCGATCTGCCGTCGGCGGCCGGGTTGTCCATCCGGCGCATGTAGCCGCCCGACATGTTGAGCTTCTCGCCGATGTAGTAGTCGCCCGGGTCGCCGGTGTTGTCGGCGGAGAACTCGACCATGGTGCCGAAGATGTCGCTGGTGGCCTCGTTCAGGCCGCCGGACTCGCCGGAGTAGGTGAGGTTGGCGGTGGCGGCGGTGACGCCGTGGCTCATCCGTGCCCGGCCACGTCCACCGCGGTGACCGGGGTGTTGCTGTTCTGCGAGGAGCCGTCGCCGAAGTACATGCAGAAGCAGTTGTCGTCGTAGAAGGCGTCACCGGCAGTCCGTGATGGCGCTTGCGCAGGTCGTGGGCGGTGCGCGCCGGCATCTCCTCGGCCCACGCGTCGTCGAACCCTCGTGGCATGAAGGGCAGCACAGCCTGCGGTACCGGTTCCTTGGCATGGATCAGGTGCACGCCGGTGCCGCGCAGCACCGCCTCGTCGGCCGCCCACTCCGCGGCGGCGTTCGCCTGTTCCGTGCCGTCCGGGCCGACCGCGGTGCTCCGCGTCATGACCGCGTGCCTCCTCGTGCGGTGTCATCCGTGTCGTACGTGAGCCGGGTGGTGGAGACCGAGACCACGCCGTCGACGGTCGCGCACATGCGCGCGACCGCCGGGATCATGCCCCGGAAGCGCAGCCTGCCGGCGAGGTCCACCCGCCCGTCGTGGACTTCGACGGTGAGCGCGGTCGGTCCGAGACGCAGGGTTTCGCCGAGCACGTCCTCGACGATCTCCCGGCGGATGTCGTCGTCCTCGCGGAGGAAGACGCCCAGCAGATCACGGCGGCTCACGATGCCCACCGGCTGCTCCTCGTCGTCGACGACGACGAGCCGTTTGACCTTCTGGACCTCCATCAGCCGCGCCGTCTCCGCCACGGTCCAGTCCGGGCGGGCGCACACGGCGGGTGCCGACATCAGCTCCTCCGCCCGTGTCCCCTCGGCCTTGGCCCGCTCCCATGCCTCCAGCTCCGGGACGGCCGGCAGGTCTCCCGGTGCGGCGGCCTGGTCGGCGGTCTTGCGCAGCAGATCCCCCTCCGAGACCACCCCGACCACCCTGCCCCCGCCGTCCAGCACGGGAACAGCGGTCACCCGGTGCTGCGAGAGCGTGCGGGCGATCTCCTTGAACGGGGCGTCGCCGCGGACACTCACCACCTCGCGCGTCATCAGCTCGCCGATCCTGCGGTGACTCATCACCCTCTCCTTCCCCGCGCGGTCGCACGTCCCCCGCCCACCAGGCGAGCGGCGCAGCCGTCCCAGGTGTCGAGGGCCGGATAGTCGTCCTCGGTGAGTTCCGTCCCGCTGAGTTCGGCGAGCGCCTCGACGAACTCGAGGAAGTCCAGCGAATCCATCTCGAACGTGTCCCGCAGGGACACTCCGGGATCGAGCCCTGTGAACTCCGCGCCGGGCACGACACGTTGCACGGCTTGCCGGACGAACTCCTTTGCCTGGTCGTGGTTCACAGTTCCTCCGGTTGTTGCAGAAGCCGGTCCATGGCGGTCAGGAAACGCGCGCCGGTGGCACCGTCCGCGGCTCGGTGATCGGCGGACAGCGTCGCCGTCAGCACGGGACGTACTCCCAGCAGGCCGTTCACGGCCACCGGCCGCTCGACGATCCTGCCGAGGCCGACGAGTGCGACCTGCGGCGGGTAGACGACGCCGAACACCGCCTCGACGCCCTGGTCGCCGAGGTTCGTGACGGTGAGACTGGGATCGGCCGTCTGCGACGCTCGCATCCGGCCGCCCCGTGCCCGTGCCACCAGATCCCTGAGCGACGCCATGAGCTCGGCCACGGAGAGCGTGTCGGCGTGTGCGAGGGCAGGGGCGACAAGGCCACCGCCCCGCAGGGACACGGCGACGCCGAGCCGTACCTCCTCCGCCGGGACGAAGCCGTCGTCGCCCCAGTGCCCGTTGAGCTCGGGTACTTGGCGCGCTGCCATCGCGATGGCCTTGAAGGTGAGTGCGGCGGGCACCAGACGGGCGGACAGCGGCAGTTCGCGGTTGCGCGCGTGCATCCACTCCAGTGCCGCTGCCATGTCCACGGTCGTGGAGAGGTAGAAGTGCGGGATCTCCCGCTTGGACCGGCTCATGAGCCGGGCGGTCGCCGCCCGTGCCGCATCCGGGACGGCCGGCCGCGGTGCGCTCTCGGCGGCTGCGGCGGCACGGACGTCCCCGGCACGGACGGTGCCGTCCCGCCCCGTGCCGGTCACCTCGGTGAGGTCGACGCCGAGTTCCGTGGCCAGCCGCCGCGCGAGCGGTGAGGACTTCACCCGCGCCGGAGTGGGACGCTTCCCCGTCGCGTCGTCGCTGCGCGCCGGCTTCGTGGGCCGTGGCGTCGGCGCGGCCTTGTCGTGTTCTGGTGCCGGGGCGGTTTCCGGCTTCGGTTCCGCGTGTTCCACGTCCGCGCGTGTGATCCTGCCTCCCGGGCCCGAACCATGGACGGCGGCGAGGTCGACGTGCCGGTCCTCGGCGAGGCGGCGGACCAGGGGCGTGGACTGCGGTGGGCTTTCGACGGGCTGCCTCCGGGCCGTGGGCCGGCTCTTGGCGGGCCGGCTCTCGGTGCGCTCGGCGGTCGTGCCGATACGTGCCAGCGCGGTGCCCACCGGCACGGTGGTGCCCTCGTCGACGAGGAGGGTCTCGACCGTACCGCTGTCGAAGCACTCCACCTCGATCGCGGACTTGGCGGTCTCGACCACGGCGATGACGTCGCCCCGCGTCACCTGGTCACCAGGGTGCACCAGCCACTCGGAGAGCAGGCCCTCGTCCATGTCGGCGCCGAGCGACGGCATGGTGAACTCGGCCATCTCAGCTCACCACTCGGCGCGCCGCCGCCACGATTCCGGACGCCTGGGGGAGTGCCGCCTCCTCCAGCCGGCGGGCGTACGGAATGGGGACCTCCGCGCTGCACACCCGTTCGACGGGTGCGTCGAGATCGAAGAACGCCTGTTCACAGATACGCGACTCGACCTCGGCCGCCAGACTGCCGCTGCGCCAACCCTCGTCCACCACGACGGCCCGGTGCGTCCGCCGGACCGAGCCGACGATCGTGGCGTCGTCCAGGGGCCGCAGCGTCCGCAGGTCGACGACCTCCGCGCTGATCCCCTCCCCGGCCATCGCCTCCGCGGCTTCGAGAGCCTTGGACACACAGCCGCCGTACGCGACGACCGTGACGTCGGTGCCCTCGCGGCGGACCGCCGCGCGGTCCAGTTCGACGTCGTGGACCTCCGGATCGAGCAGGCCGGCCGTGTTGTAGAGGCTGCCGTGTTCGAAGAGCAGGACCGGGTCGGGGTCGGCGAGCGCCGCCGCCAGCACATGGCGGGCGTCGTCGACCGTGGCCGGGGCCAGGACCCGCAGCCCGGGGATGTGTGCGTACCAGCCTTCGAGGCTGTGGGAGTGCTGGGCGGCCAGCTGCCGTCCGGCGCCCGTCGTCATGCGGATCACCAGCGGCACACCGAGCTGTCCGCCGGACATGTGTCGCAGAGTGGCGGCGTTGTTGAGGATCTGGTCGAGCGCCAGGAGGCTGAAGTTGACCGTCATGATCTCGACGACCGGCCTCATCCCGGCCAGGGCGGCGCCGATGCCGGCTCCGACGAACGCGGACTCCGACAGGGGCGTGTCCCGGATCCGATCCGGTCCGAACTCCTCCAGGAGGCCGAGGCTCACGCCGAAGCATCCGCCGTAGCGTCCCACGTCCTCGCCCATGAGGAAGACCCGGTCATCCGCGGCCAGGGCCTCGCGCAGCCCTTCGCGCAGGGCTTCCCTGTATGTGGTGGTGCCGTCGTCGGGATGGGCCCGCGGTCGCGTGCGCGTGCTCATGACGCAGCCTCCTCGTGTCGGCCGGTGACATGGAGCAGCAGGTCTTCGGCCGGTTCCTCGGGCGCCTGCTCGGCCGTCCGGACGGCTCGGTCGATCTCTTCCATGACGTCGTGGTCCAGAGCCTCCAGCGCGGCGGTGTCGAGGAGACCGGCCGCACGCATGCCGTCGGCGAGGCCCGTGACGGGGTCGTGCCGCTTCCACGCCTCGATCTCGTCCTTCGGCCGGTAGCGGTCGGGGTCGTACATCGAGTGTGCTCGGAAGCGATACGTCCGCATCTCCAGGAAGTGCGGTCCGTTGCCGGCGCGCATGGACTCGACTGCCCCACGCGCCGCCTTCTCGACGGCGTGTACGTCCATGCCGTCCACGGCCCAGGCCGCCATGCCGTACGACGCGGCCCGCATGGCGAGGTCGGTCTGGGCGTGTTCGCGGGCGAGGGCCGTCCCCATCGCGTACAGGTTGTTCTCACAGACGAAGAGCACCGGCAGTCCCCAGAGGGCCGCCAGGTTCGCGGTCTCGTGGAACTCGCCCTCGGCGAAGGCTCCGTCACCGAAGAAGCAGCAGGTCACGCGGGACTCGCCGCGCATCCGGTCGGCGAGGGCGAGACCGGCCGCGAGCGGCAGCCCGCCCCCGACGATCGCGTTGCCGCCGTAGAACCGGCGGCCGGCGTCGAAGAGGTGCATGGAGCCGCCGCGGCCGTGGCTGCAGCCGGTGCTCTTCCCGTACATCTCCGCCATCACGGCCTCGGGCGGCACCCCACGGGCCAGGGCGTGGCCGTGTTCGCGGTACGTGGAGACGACCGCGTCCCGCTCGTCGAGCGCCTGGTGGACGCCGACCGCCACCGCCTCCTCGCCGATGTACAGGTGGACGAAGCCCCGGATCGCCGCCGCGCTGTACAGCTCGACGCACCGTTCCTCGAACCTCCGGATGAGCAGCATCTGCCGCAGCAGGTCCATGTCGTGGGACGCAGCAGGAGCCGGGGAGGGTGTCGCGGCTCCACGAGTGCGACGGGGCCGCTTCGTCTGCAACGTGCCGTCGTGGTCAGCCCTCGCGGACCTGCCGTCCTGTGCGGTGGCCATCACAACTCCTTCCCGGACATGCCGGCCGTCCCGGCCGGTTCGGGTGTCTCCAGCGTGGACACATCGCCCTCGGGCAGGCCCAGTTCCCGGGCCCGGAGCAGACGGCGCATCACCTTGCCGCTGCGGGTGTGGGGCAGGTCCTCGACGAACTCGATCTCCCGGGGAGCGACGGCCGGGCCGAGGCGCCGACGGGCGAACGCCAGGACGTCGCGCCGCAGTTCGCTGTCGGGCGGATACTCGGGGCGCGGCAGCACGAACGCCTTGACGATCGAGCCGGCCAGCGGATCCGGACGCCCGATGACACCGGCCTCGGCGACGGCCGGGTGCTCCATGAGCGCGCTCTCCACCTCGAAGGGCCCGATGAGGTGGCCCGCGGACTTGATGACGTCGTCGGCCCGGCCCACGAACCAGTACCAGCCGTCGGCGTCGCGGCTGACGAGGTCGCCCGTCAGGTACCACCCGTCCGCGAAGCACGCTTCGTACCGGCTCGGTTCATGCAGGTAGCCGCGGAACATCGACGGCCAGCCCGCTCGAAGGGCGAGCTCGCCCTGGGCACCCGGCTCCTGGACGATCCGGACGCGCCCGCCGGTGACCGCGGCCCGGTCGTCCTCGCCGCACGCCAGGACGGCGGCCTCGACACCGGGAAGCGGTCGGCCCATCGAACCGGGCCGCACAGGGTCGGCCGCGAAGTTGGCGATCATGATGGCGCCCGTCTCGGTCTGCCACCACGTGTCGTGGACCGGCAGCCCGAGCGCCTCCCGGCCCCAGTGCACGGCCTCGGGATTCAGCGGCTCGCCGACGCTCGCGACGAACCGGAGCGCGGAGAGGTCGTGGCGCGCGCCAGGCGTCGCGTCGCCGCTGCGTGGTGCGGCCCGCATGAGCATGCGCAGCGCAGTGGGAGCCGTGTACCAGACGGTGACGTGCTGGTCGGCGAGGATCCCGTACCAGCGTGCGGGGGAGAAGTCCCCTGCGTCGACGACGGTCGTCACCCCGTGGGTGAGCGGGGCGATGATGCCGTACGACATGCCGGTGACCCAGCCGGGGTCGGCGGTGCACCAGAAGACGTCGCCCTCGTGCAGGTCCAGGGCGTAGGCCGCGGTGACGTGATGGGCGAGGACCGCCTCGTGCACGTGGATCGCGCCCTTGGGGGTGCCCGTCGTGCCGCTCGTGAAGTGCAGGAGCGCCGGTTCGGCCGGATCGGTCGGCGCCACGGTGTACTGGTCCGGCGCGGCGGACAGGAGAGCGGGGAAGGAGAGGGTGTCCGGGGGCGGGTCGGTGCCGGGGTCGAGGAGCAGCACGTGGCGCAGATGCGGAAGACGGGACCGTACTGGGGCAACCTTGCGCTCGTACAGCTCCCGGGTCGTGACCAGAGCCCTGGCGTTGCCCAGTTCCATGCGCAGCGCGACGGGTTCGGGTCCGAACGCGGTGAACAGGGGGCACAGGACGCGTCCGGCACGCAGGGTGCCGAGGACGGTGCTGTACAGCTCGAAGCGGCGGCCGAGCAGGGTGAACACCCGCTCGCCGCGTTCCACGCCCAGCATGTCCAGCACGTGCGCGAAACGGGAGCTCTCGGCCGCGAGCCGGGTGAAGGTCACCGTCTGCACCGATCCGTCGCGGGCGATGCAGCGCAGCGCGACGTGGGCGCCGTGGCCCTCGCGCAGGTGCCGGTCGACCGTCTCGTACCCGATGTTGACGCCGCCGTCCGGCAGCCCGGCGAGCCGGGACCGCTCGCGTCCCCACGAGAACGTGGCCAGAGCGCTTTCGTAGTCGGGCATGACGGGTGCCACCCAGAGGGCGTTCATCGCGGTGGCTCCACGTCGAGCGCGAGGTTGTCGTAGGAGTACTCGATCGATTCGTGCAGGGCGACGACTCCGTCGACCGAGCGGCAGAGCCGCACGATCACGGGGATGTCGGCGCGCTCGTCGACCCGGCCCGTCAGCCTGACCACTCCGTCGTCCACGGTCACGCGGATCGTGTCGGGCGCGAGGCGCAGAGTGGCGGCCAGGACGTCGTGCTCGATCTCGTCACGGATCGCGGTGTCACTGCGCAGGTAGGGACGCAGCAGGTCGCTGCGGCTGATGATCCCGACGAGTCGACCGGTCTCGTCGGTGACGGGGAGCCGCTTCACCCCCCTGAGGTGCATCGTCCGGGCCGTCTCGACGAGATTCCAGTTCGGCTGGGCCGTGACGGCGGGCGAGGTCATCAGCTGGGCGGCCGTCTCCGCACCGGGCGGCGCTTGCTCCTGGGACGGCGATCGGACGCCCGTCGGGCGGCCCTCCGGATCGGGGAGGTCGGCGGTGGTCCGCAGCAGGTCGGCCTCCGAGACCACGCCGAGCAGGCGTCGGTCCTGGTCGACGACCGGGACCGCCGAGACGTCGTTCTCGGCGAAGAGCCGGGCGATCTCCTTGAACGGGGTCTGCGGGCCGGCGGTGACCACGGAGTGGGTCATCACCTCGAAAACCGTACGGTGCTGCATGACGGTCCTCCTTCACGGGACGTGGCGGCCCCGGTAGATCTCACCCTGCTGCGCGGAGCCCACCCCGAGGCAGTGCCGAATGGTCCCCTTCCGGGACTGTTCGCCCCTATGGCGGTCTGCAGTGCGGGAGGCACGGTGGAAGGCGAGAGCACCGGTCTCGCCCGGCCGCGGCCGGGCGCGTGGGCAGGGAGGCGAGGACCATGACCGTGACCGGAACACGGCGAGGCCAGGACGAGCCACGCGCCGGGCTGTGGGCTCATGTCGGCGACCGGCTGATCGTGGGTGGTGCCACGGTCGGGGACGAGGGACGCGACGGCGAGATCGTCGGGCTGCACCACGCAGACGGCACTCCCCCCTTCGACGTCCGATGGTCGGACACGGGCCGGGTGACTCTGGTGTTCCCGGGCCCGGACGCGCGGGTCCAGCACTTTCCGGCGCATGACGCGGCGCATGACGCGGCGCATGACGCGGCGCATGACGCGGCGCATGACGCGCAGGCCGCTACGCGGTCGTGAACTCCCAGGCCGCGTCCACCACGCCGGGCACCGCCCGGGCGAGCCGCAGGGCCAGATCCACGGTCACGGACTCGGGCAGGCGCCCGGAGAGCGTCACCGCGCCGTCCGCGACACGTACGGTGAGTGCGGCGTCGCCTTCAGCGATCAGGTGCGTGAGGAGCTCGTGCCGCACGTCCTCGGCGACTTCGGCGTCTGCGCGCAGGTAGACCTTGAGCAGGTCGCCCCGGCTGACGACACCGACCGGGCGGCCGTCCTCGTCCACGACGGGAAGCCGCTTGAGATGTCCCCGCCCCATCAGCCGCGCGGCCCCCGCGATCGTGGCATCGCGCGGCACGGTGACGGCCGGAGCCGACATCAGGCTGCCCGCCGTCACCGGAACCCCGCCGTCGCGGCCCTCTCCCGGAACCTTGCCGAGCATGTCCGCCTCGGACACCACGCCGACGACCCGCCCCTCGGCCGACAGCACGGGAACCGCGCTCACGCCCCAGCGCTGCATGGACCGGACGATCTCCTTGACGGGTGCGTCGAGTCTGGCGGAGACCACCGCGTGGGTCATCACGTCGTCGACGGTGCGTGGGTGCTTCATGACCGGCCTCCGGTACTCCTGCGCCCCGAGTCCTGTTACTGAGAGCGTGCCGCCGCGGAATGGCGCCGGCAAGGGCCGAAGGGGGCACGTCCGGCCCCGGGCGGCCGCGGCACGTATGTGTCCCGAGCAGCGGTGGTACGTACGTGTCCCGAGCGGACCACGACCGGGACCGACCGGCCCTACCCCGCGCCTGCGGCCCGGTGCGAGCGTGGCAACAGGTCACCACTCGACCCGGAAGGCGGTGGGCATGATGGAGTCGCCCCTGGTGGTGGGTGTCGACGGGTCCGACGCCAGTCTCACGGCTCTGGACTGGGCCGTCGACGAAGCGGTACGGCACGGGCTTTCCCTACGGATCCTCCACGCCTCTCTGTGGGAGCGGTACGAAGGAGTCGTCCCGACCTGGGCCACGGACCGGCCCTCGGGCCAGGTCCTCGCCGAGAACATCGTCGGCATCGCGGCCGAACGCGCCCGGCGCCGTGCACCCGACCTCCCCGTCACCACGGACGTCCTCGCCGAGGACGCCTCCACCGGACTGCTCAGGGCGGGTCGGGAGGGCTCGATCCTCGTCGTCGGGTCCCGCGGGCGCGGCGAGTTCGCCGACCTTCTGCTCGGATCCGTCAGCCTCACCGTCGCCGCCCGGGCCCATGGCCCGGTCGCCGTCGTCCGTGGAGACCGACATGCCCTGGCGGGGAGCCACGGGCGCGTCCTGCTCGGCATCGGAGACGACGACGTCGACTCGCCGGCCGTCCGGTTCGCCTTCCGCGAGGCGGCGGTCCGTGACGCGGAACTCGACGTCGTCCGCGCCTGGCGGCGACCGGCGCACGGACCGGCCGACCACCTGCTGATGAAGCGCGCCGGGGGCGCCTACTTCGTGGAAGAGTCCACCGAACTGATCGACAAAGCCCTTGAGGCCGCGGCGTCCGAACATCCCCAGGTCCGCCTGCGCCGAAGCTCGGTCGAGGGCCCCGCCCGCACGATACTGACCGAGCGCTCCGCCGCCGCCGACCTCCTGGTCGTCGGGGCACGACGCAGGGACAGGCTCGTCGGCCTGGAACTCGGCAGGGTCGCCCACCGCACCCTGCACCACGCCTTCTGCCCGGTCGCCGTCGTACCGCAACGGAATCCGGAGCCCATGGAAGGAGACCTGCGATGAACACGGCCCATGACCGGCACGCGCCGCAGATCACGAGCGACCTGGGCCGTCGCGTCGCGGCACGGCGAACGCAGCTCGGCCTGTCCCGGGAGGAAGTGGCCGAACGGGCCGGCTCCGCGCCCGGCTTCATCGCCTACGTCGAGGAGCGGGTACCGACCCCGGGGATCGAATTCCTGGTCCGGCTCGCGAACGCCCTGGAGACCACCGTCCAGGACCTCACGGGGTACCGGGCGGACCTCGCGCCCGGAGGAGGCCACGCCGGACACCAGGCACGGATGGAGGAGATCGGCGAGGCCGAGTGCTGGGAGCTGCTCGACGGCCACGGCGTCGGCCGGATCGCCGTCGAGGAAGGGGACGGCCTGGCGGTCTTCCCCGTGAACTACCGAGCCGTCGACGGGGAGATCGTCTTCATGACCGCCGCCGACTCGTCCCTTGCGCGCGCTGCGGCGTCCGGCGCGGAAGTCGCCTTCGAGGAGGACCGCCTGGACGAGGCGTTCAGCCAGGGCTGGAGCGTGCTCCTCGTCGGTCCGGTGCGCACGGTGTCGGACGGGGCGTCGGTACAGAGGATCACGGACGCCGGCCGCCCGGAGCCGTGGGCCGGCGAGGGGCGCGACACCATGGTGACGCTCACGCCCCGCAGGGTGACCGGTCGCCGTATCCGCGTGCCGGGCGCGCCCGGCACGCCGTCCGGGGCTGCCGGCCAGGCGTGATCGATGGGATCGCCACGGGATTCCGCGTCCGAACGGCTAGGACCGGGCGTTGCCCGGAGACGCGACGCAGGACGAGCGGTACTCGGCCTCGGGGATCAATGGAACCTGGCTATCGGTGAGAACGATCATGGTTTGATCGGCACGAGGGCGCCGACGCGGCTCTCGTACTCGCGGCGGGCCTTGCGCTGGGCCGGAACAGCTGGGAGGCCCTGGCTGCCGTCGAGTGACTGGCAGCGGGCGAGGAGCTGGCGGTGCACTGCGGGGACGGCGCTGACGCGCAGGGTGTAGCCCTGCCCGCGCCGGACGGCCACGCCCTGGTCGAGCACTGCGCGTTCGGCGGGCCCCAGTTCGGCGGCGCGGAGGAAGTCGGCGGCTTTGCCCGGCATGTCGAGGGTGACTTGCAGCTCGGGGGACGGGCTGTCCGTGTCGGCGGCGGCGTGTTCGGGCAGGAGGTCGGCGACGGCGCCGCGCTTGGCGCCGCGGCTGACGTGGTGGTCGCGGGCGAGGGCGGCGATGGAGCGGCCCTCCAGGTGGGCCGTGCGGACGGTGCCGGTCTCGTCGGCCGGGACGGGGGGCGTCGGCCGCCCTTGCTGCCCTTGGCCTCGGCGGCCGGAGCCCGTCGTACGTCAGCTCCCGTTGGAGTTCGCGCTGGAGTTCGCCGGCGGCGGCGAGGGTCTGCACCATGAACTTCACCGTGGACAGCAGCTCTCCGGTAGGCGGGTGGCGGGCGGTGAGGTCCATCGCGGAGAACGCGCCGTCGTGGATGCGCAGCGCCGCCTGGTCGCGGTGGAGGACGTCGAGCACGTCGAGGATGTGCCCGGTGCCGCGCACGAGGCGGAACATCTCGGAGATGTGGACGGTGTCGCCCGGCCGCGCGTACGCCAGCAGCTCGCCGAACTTCGGCCGCTCTAGGGGATGGAGGCGGCTGGAGGTGCCGGGGGCCTCCTCGAAGACGACCGGGTCCTCGATGCCGGCGTGGATGCGCTGACCGCTTGAGCTCGCCATCGTTTGCCGACAGGCGGCCAGACTTGCCCGGGGCTTGGCGAGGTCAGTCGCCGGCGGTCACGCCTGGTACTGGCACCGAGCAGAGCACCGGACAGACGAATCACTTGCGCATACGGGCTACGCGGGCAAGGCGAGCATCGCTTTGAGGATGCGCTGCAGCTCAAGGCGGTCCTGGGGGGTGACCCTCGCCAACCTGCGGTCGTACTCCGCCGCGAGGGCTGCAAGTGCTCGATCGCGTGCTTTCGCGCCCTCGTCGGTCAGTACGAGCCGGTGACGCCGCAAGTCCGCCTCGTCGATCTCGCGGCGGATGAAGCCCTTGGTGACGAGGTTGCGAACGTAGACCGTCACGCTCGCCTTGGGCAGCAGTAGCGCGGTCGCGATCTCGGCCGGGTAGGGCGATGCCTCCACCTCGGCCAGAACGAAGAACTCCTTCGTCTCCAACCCGAGCTCCGCCAGCTCGCCCGCGCAGGCATCCATCACGACGCCCAGCAGTCGCTGGTTCAGCGTCCACAGCTGCGCCCCGTCGACCGACATGCGACCCCTCCACCCATGTAGTACAGTTTCGTATTAGTTCCAGATCGTACAAGATTCGTCTTGTACTGGACTCCTATGGAACAACCATCTCACGAAGAAAGCCAGCCATGATCCAGCACCTCACGATCCCGCGCGGCCCCGTCAACCTCGCCGCGGACCTCCACCTCCCCGGCAACGCCGACAGCGGCGCACCGCTGCCCGCCGTGGTGCTCTCCACCCCCGGCAGCAGCGTCAAGGAGCAGATCGGCGCCAACTACGCCGCCCGTCTCGCCGCCCGCGGCATCGCCGCGCTCGTCCTCGACCCCGCTCACCAGGGCCAGAGCGAGGGCGAGCCCCGCGACCTCGAAGACCCCTACCGCCGCGGTGAGGACATCTCCTACGCCATCGACGCGCTCACCACGACCCCCGGCATCGACCCGCAGCGCATCGGCGTCCTCGGCATCTGCGCCGGTGGCGGCTATGGCGTGCACACCGCCCGCACGGACCACCGCATCAAGGCGGTCGGCACGGTCGTCCCCGTCAACATCGGCGCCGCGTTCCGCAGCTTCTACCCCGGCGGTCCGGCCGCAGCACTCGACGCCCTCGCGGACGCACGGACCGAAGAGGCCCGCTCCGGCGAGACGACCCGCGTGAACTGGCTGCCCGACACCCTTGAGGACGCTGCGGCAGCGGGCCTGACCGACATCGACACCACTCAGGCCGTCACCTACTACCGCACCGAGCGCGGCGGTAACGAACACTCCACGAACCGGCGCCTCCTGCGCAGTGACTCACTCCTGCTGGGCTACGACGCGTTCCACCTGGCCGATCAGCTCATGACCCAGCCGCTGCAGGTCGTCCTCGCCGGACGCATCGGCAACACCGGCTCCTACGACATGGGCATGCAGCTGTGGAAGCTGGCCCCCAACCCGGTCGACCTCATGGTGATCGACGGCGCCGGCCACTACGAGATGTACGACGAACCCGCATACGTCGACGCCGCCGTCGAACGACTCACCAGCTTCTACGCGAACAACCTGTGAGTGCGGGCATGAACGACACCTCACTGGACCGGCTCGGTACGAGCAGGTATCTGCTGGTCACCAGCTACCGCAGGAACGGCGCCCCGGTCGCCACCCCCGTCTGGGTGGTGCGTGACGGCGACGCGCTCGGCGTCTGGACGGCCGCGGACTCCTGGAAGGTCAAGCGGATCCGGGCCCGCGCCGATGTCCTCGTCGGCGCCTGCGATCTGCGCGGCAATGCGACGGGCGACCAGGTTCCCGCCACCGCCGAGATCTGCGACGCCGCCACCACGGCCCGCTATCGGCAGCTCATCGCCCGCAAGTACGGCATCATCGGCCGCCTCAGCCTCCTCGGCAGCCGACTGCGCCGAGGTAAGGCCGGAACGCTCGGCATCCGGGTGACGCCGACGCCGTGACGCGCATGCGGAGCGCGGCACCGAGGTCGGTACCGCCCTCGGGCGCGAGAGCGCCGTTCAGGGGCCGTGGAGCATGTCGCGCATGTGGGCGATCTCGGCGGTCTGGGTCTTGATGATGTGCTCGGCGAGGTCCTTCGCCGGACCGTAGGCGCCGTTCTGCTTCTCCGCGCCGGCCATGGCGACCGCACCCTCGTGGTGTCGGATCATCATGGTCAGGAACATGGTGTCGAAGTTCCGGCCGGAGGCGTGGTCGAGGTCCGTCATCTGACGCGGGCCCATCATGCCGTGCATCATGCCGCCGTCGACCATGCCGTCCGTGCCCTGCATGCCGTACATGCCTTCGGGGACCTGCTCGCCCCATGCCTGCAGCCAATCGGTCATGGTCCTGATCTCCGGTTCCTGGGCCTTCTCGATCCGGTCGGCGAGTTCCCTGACGCCGCCGCTGGTGGCGTGGCTCTCGGCCATCCGGGACATGGCGATCGCCTGGCGGTGATGGGGGATCATCTGCTGGGCGAAGTCGACGTCGGTCTGGTCGTGGGCCCCGGGCTCGACGGTCGCCGACGCGGTCGTGCTGGTGGGGGACGTGGGGGCCGGCGTGCCCCTGCCGTCGTCACCGCAGCCGGTCAGGGTGAGTCCGGCGACGAGTGCGGCCGCGGCGACGGTGAGGGCGGTGCGTCGGCGGGCGGTACGGGTAGCGGTCTTCATGATCTGCCTCCAGGCATACGGCCGGCGCGGCGGAAACCGACCGGACCGACGACCTCACCGCCCGTCAGGGTCAGGTCCACCCCGCGCCACAAGGGGGCGACCGTCGGAGCGGCCCCGCGGCCGGGTCCGAAGACGCCCGTCGCGATCAAGCACGCGGCGACGGCGGCGATCACCCTCCTGCTGTTCCCCCGGTGACGGGGCCGAACGGTTCCGTCCAAGGGTCTGTCGGGCCCACGCGGGCGGGCGCCCACGAGGAGGTGAGCCGCAGGGCGGCCACTCACGTCAAGGGGACGACGGCGACCGGCGCGGGGCTGTGGTGGATGACCGCGTGGGCGACATGGCCGAGATGCGCGCCGAGCGGGACTTTGCGGTTCCGGCGTCCCACGATGACAAGCCGCGCGGTCTGTGCCGCGTCGACCAGCTGGTACGCGGGCGAGCCCACCACCGCCGCGCCCGCCGCCTCCACGCCCGGGTAGCGCTTCCGCCACGGGTCGAGGAGGTCGTCCAGGCCGCTCAGGAGGTGGCCGCCCAGCTCCTCGCCGATCCCGGGGTCCATGACGGCCGCGTAGCCGTACGAGACGGGAAGCGTCCAGCTGTGCAGGAACCGCAGCGGCGCGTTCCTGCGGGCCGCTTCATTGAACGAGAACGCGAGCAGGTCCTCGCACGGGTGGTGGACGTCGACGCCCACCACGATCCCGCCTTCGGGAGCCACGGGGGAGCTCTCCGCGCGCACGAGGACGACCGGCCGGCGCGCCGAACCGACGACGGCGAGGGAGACCGAGCCGACGATGAAGCCCCGGACGCCGCCGAGCCCGCGCGATCCGAGCACCGTCAGATCCGCCTCGTTCGCGGCGGCCGTCAGTTCCTCCGCCGCCCGGCCACGCGCGCGCTCGGTGATCACCTCCAGGCCGGGGTGATCCTTCCGTACGCGGCCCGTCGCGTCCTCCAAGAGACTTTCGGTCTGCTCGGCCAGGGCGCGGGCGTACGGCAGGGGCATCCTGGGGGTGTTCGGCCACTCCTCCACATGCACCAGACGAAGGGGCACTTCGCGCAACACCGCTGCCGTCGCCGCCCAACCCAAGGCGTCGAGGCTTTCCTTCGAGCCGTCCAGACCGACGGTGACCTGCGCCGTCATGGCGTGCCTCCTCAGTCGTGTCCGCCCGGTTCCGTGCGTGGGCCGGACCGAGGAGGACATCCCGGCCTTCAGACTGAGGGCCTCGCGCGTCCCGGCAGCAGGGCCGGGAAGGTCTCGATCGGGGCCGAACGGCCCATCCCGAGGAGTCCCACCACGATGTGACCGTGGGGGTGTCGCCCCCTGAAGGTGCCCCGCGCGAGGGGTGAACCTCGGAGGAGGAATCCATGACCAGCGAGATCGGCCACCCGCCGTGGGCCGGTCGGTCCCGTTCCAGGAAGACCGACCGGCCCTCGCCCGCAGGCCCGCTCGGCACGGGGGCACCGCGGCCTCCACGAGGGACGGTGGGGCGAGAGGA
Organism: Streptomyces sp. NPDC002825; assembly: GCF_040295385.1. Classification (NCBI taxonomy): domain Bacteria; kingdom Bacillati; phylum Actinomycetota; class Actinomycetes; order Kitasatosporales; family Streptomycetaceae; genus Streptomyces; species Streptomyces sp. NPDC002825. Next base: position 613 of record NZ_JBEOVH010000037.1, on the reverse strand, counting down.
CGACCCCCGTCCGCCCGCCGGTTCCCCGGAGGGATGAGCACCGACGTCGGCAGGGGGGGAGGCAAGAACGCCTCGCTGGGAGAGATGACCAAGGAGCTCGGCGCCGCGGGCATGCGCGTACCGCGGGCTTCGCGATCACCGCCGAGGCGTAACGAGGAACTTCTCGCGAGCCGTGGACTGCGCGACTGCGTCGAGGAGCGGACGGCAGGGGGCCCATCTGAATGGGCCGAGGACGACCTCACCGCCGAACTCTGGATCGTCCAGGTGAGCGGCACCGGACGAAGGGAGGAGTGACCATGCCCAGGAAGACACGGCACCGACTCGCCCAGGACACCATGCCTCCGGCCAGGCTCGGTCTACCGGCGGCCACGGACCCGCGGCGCGATCGCACCGAGAAGCACCAGCCACCGGCCGTGGCACCGAACGGACGTCCCCGGCGCCCGGTACACACCATCAGCGTGTCGACGCTCTTCCTCTGAATGATCGGCGAATCGGCCGGAACACGAGCGGGGGACTGGAAGGAGGCCGCGGTTATGACGACCGCAAGGGACATCATGCACCCCGGTGCGAGCTGCGTGCAGGAGGACGAGACCCTGATGGACGCCGCGCGGCG